>NZ_JBRBAF010000006.1:0-374915 GCF_052805975.1 Chromobacterium sp. W521 | reverse complement strand
GACCGCGCAAGCGGTCAGCGCCAGCGCCACCAATGAGGGAATCAGGGCGCGCTTAAACATGGTCGGTCTCCTCCGCCGCAACCGGCTTTTTGCGCCGCTCGGACGCCTGCATGATCAGCCGGAAGAACATCGGCACAAAGAATGTGGCGATGAAAGTAGCGGCCAACATGCCGCCCACCACCGGGGTGCCCAACGCGCGACGGCTGGCGGAACCGGCCCCGCTGGAAATCACCAACGGCACGCAGCCCAGGATGAAAGCCATCGAAGTCATCACGATGGGGCGGAAACGCAGCCGCGCCGCTTCCAGCGCGGCGTCCATCAACGGCAAGCCCTGCTGACGCTGCTGCACGGCGAACTCCACGATCAAGATAGCGTTCTTGGCCGCCAGGCCCACCAGCGTGACCACGCCGATCTGGAAGTAGACGTTGTTGTCCTGATGGCCGATGACGGCGGCGAGCAAAGCGCCGAACAGCGCGAAGGGCACCGAGGTCACCACCGCCAGCGGCAGGCTCCAGCGTTCATACTGCGCCGCCAGGATCAGGAACACCATCAGGATGCCGAACAGGAAAGCCGTGGCGGCGGTGCCGCCGGCCAGTTTTTCCTGATAGGCGCTGCCGCTCCAGGCCAGCGCATAGTCGTTGCCCAACACTTGCCGGGTCACCTCTTCCAGCGCCTGGATGGCCTGGCCGGAACTGACGCCGGGCGCCGGCTGGGCCAGTATCTTGGCGGCATTGAAAATGTTGAAGCGGTCCACCAGCTCCGGCCCGTAGCTGGATTTGACTTCCACCAGGCTGGACAGCGGCACCATCACCCCCTCGGTGGAACGCACATAGATATTGGCGATGTCCTCCGGCCGCGCGCGGAAATCCGCCTCGGACTGCAACTGCACCTTGTAGGTGCGGCCGAACTTGTTGAAGTCGTTGACGTAAAGCTGGCCGAAGGTGGCTTGCAGGGTGTCGAACACCTGATTGATGTCCACACCCAGCGCCTTGGTTTTTTCACGGTCCAGATCCAGGTATTTCTGCGGCACGTTGGCGCGGAAGGTGGTGGTCACGCTGGCGAACTCCGGCCGCTGCCGCGCGGCGGCCAGCAGTTTCTCCGCCGCCTGGCTGAGCTTTTGCGCGCCATGGTCGCCGCGGTCCTGCAGATAAGCCTCCAGGCCGCCGGTAGTGGACATGCCGATGATGGGCGCAGGGTTGAAAGCGCTCATCACGCCGGTCTGCACGGTGCGGCCCAGGCGATTGAACTCGGCGGACACGGAGAAAGAGTCCTCGCCCTTGGCCTTGCGCTGGTCCCAATCTTTGAGGGTAACAAAGCTGGTGCCGCGGTTGGTCTGCTTGGAACCGGACAGGATGTCGAAACCGGTGAAGGTGGTGACGCTTTCCACATTGGGGTTGGCCATCATCAGCCGGTCGAATTCCGCCGTGGCCTTGGCGGTGCGAGTCAACGCGGCCGCGTCCGGCAGCGCGGTGCTGGCGAACAAGGTGCCCATATCTTCATTAGGCACCAACGAACCCGGCACTTTCTGGTACAAACCGACCGTGGCCGCCAGAATAACGGCAATCAGGCCGAAAGCGACGCCGACGCGGCGGTTGAGAAACAGCACGCCCAACACATAGCGGCCGGTCAAGCGTTCAAAAGCGCGGTTGAACCATTGGAAAAAACGCGGCGGCTGATGATGGCCGGGCTTGAGCAACAAAGCGCACAATGCCGGGGTCAGCGTCAGCGCGACAATGCCGGAGATGATCACCGACATGGCGATGGTGACGGCGAACTGCTTGTACATCACGCCGGTCATGCCGCCCATGAAGGCCACCGGCAGGAAGACCGCGCACAAGACCAGCACGATGGCCACCAAGGCGCCGGACACCTCCCCCATCGCCAGCACCGCGGCCTCCTTGGCGCTGCAGCGCCGCTCGCTCATGATGCGTTCGACGTTTTCCAGCACCACGATGGCGTCGTCCACCACGATGCCGATGGCCAGCACCATGCCGAACAGGGTCAACAGATTGATGGAAAAGCCCAACAGCAGCATGCCGGCGAAGGTGCCGATCAGCGACACCGGCACCGCGATGCAGGGAATCAGCGTGGCGCGGAAATTCTGCAGGAACAAATAAACCACCAGGAACACCAACACCGTGGCTTCCAGCAGGGTTTCCACCACGCCGTGGATGGAGACCTTGACGAACTTGGTGGTGTCGAAGGGAATGGTGTAGTCCACCCCGGCCGGGAAGCGGGCCTTGAGCTCCTCCATCTTGGCGGCGATGGCGGCGGATACCTTGAGCGCGTTGGCGCTGGGTTGCAGATAAGTGGTGATGCCGACGCTGGGCTTGCCGTTGCGGGTGCCGAGCACATCGTAGTCGTTGCCGCCCATTTCCACCCGAGCCACATCCTTGACGCGGATCTTGGAGCCGTCCGGCATCGAGCGCACGATGATGTTCTCAAATTCCTTGGGTTCGCTGAGCCGGCCCTTGGCGTTGACGGTATAAGTAAAGCTGATGGGCGCGCTGGTGGGCTGAGCGCCGATCTTGCCGGCGGCGAACTGAGCGTTCTGCTCTCGCACCGCCTTGGCCACGTCGGACGGGGTCAGGCCCAGCTGGGCCATGCGGTCCGGCCGCAGCCACAGCCGCATCGCGTAATCCGTGCCGCCCATCATCGCCACATCGCCCACGCCGGGAATGCGCTTGAGCTCGTCCATTACGTTGAGCAGGGCGAAATTGGACAGGTAGTTGCGGTCGTACTGGCCGGTGGGCGAGCCGATGGAGATCACGCTGAGCACCGAGGTGGACTTCTTGCGCACCGTGACGCCCTGGCGCTGCACCTCGTCCGGCAGCTGCTTCATCGCCGCCTGCACCCGGTTATTGACGTCGATGGTGGCCTGGTCCGGATCGGTACCCACGGCAAAATAGACATTGAGGCTGAGCTGGCCGTTGGAAGCGGCGCTGGATTGCATGTAAAGCATGTTTTCCACGCCGTTGAGCTGCTGCTCCAGCGGCGCAGCCACGGTTTGGGCGATGGTTTCCGGCGTGGCGCCCGGGTAATTGGCCGACACCGACACCACGGCCGGAACGATCTGCGGGTACTGCTCCACCGGCAGCGCGCGCATCGCAGCCAGGCCGGCCAGCACGACGACGATGGACAACACGCTGGCGAAGATGGGGCGATTGATGAAGAAACGCGAGAACATAAGCCTCTCCTTACGCCTTGGCCGGCGCGGCGGTCACCGGCTTGACCACCGTGCCGGGACGGGCTTGCATCAGGCCATCGACAATCACCCGCTCGCCGGCCTTGAGGCCGGATTCGATCACCACCCGGCCGCCCACCTGAGCGCCCAGCTTGACCATCCTGGCCTGCACCTTGTTGTCCGCGCCCACCACCATCAGTTGATTGTCCGCTTGAGCCTGAACCACAGCCTGCTCCGGCACGGTCAGAACATTCTTGCGCACGCCCAGATCCAGCAGCACGCGCACGAACTGGCCCGGCAACAAACGCTCGTCCTCATTGGGAAATTGCGCCCGAGCGCTGATGGTGCCGGTTTTGGGATCCACGCGGTTGTCGCGGAAATCCAGCTTGCCGCTTTGCGCATAGACCCGGCCGTCCGCCAGACGGATGCGAACCGGGTGGAGGGTGCCGTCATCCGCGCTCACTTTGCCGGTGGACAGGCTGTGCTCGTAATTGAGGCTGTCCTGCTCGGAAATGGAGAAATTGACGTAGATGGGATTGAGCTGAGAAATGGTGGTCAGCGGCTCGGCGGCGTCCACGCGGATCAGGCTGCCTTCGGATTGCACCTGCTTGCTAGTCAAGCCGGGAATCGGCGCGGCGACGCGGGTGTAGTCCAGGTTGAGCTGGGCTTCCTTGACCTTGGCGTCAGCGGATTGTTTGGCCGCCTTGGCGGAGTTCAGGGCCGCCACCGCGTTGTCGTAGTCCATTTTGGAAACCGCCTGTTCCTGGTACAGCGGACGGATGCGCTCCAGATCGGCTTCGGCTTTTTGCAGCGCGGCCAACTGCACCGCCTGCGCGCCCTTCGCCTGTCCCAGCTGCGCTTGGTAAGGCGCGGGATCGATCTGGAACAGCGTCTGGCCCTGCTTCACCGGCTGGCCTTCCACATAGGTGCGCTTGAGCAAAATGCCGCCCACGCGGGCGCGCACCTCGATATCACGGTAACCGGCGGTTTCGCCCACCAGTTCCATGGTCATGGGCACGTCGCCGGGCACAGCGGTTTCCACGGTGACTTGCGGTACGGCGACAGCCTGTTGCTGCGGCGAGCCGCAGGCGGCAAGCCAAACAGGCGAGGACAATAGCAGGGCAAACGACAATAGCTGTCGCGGCGAATAGCGCATTATTATTTCTCCATATGAGCGGGTATTCAGGATGGGCGGGCCAACCCAGGCGCAAGCGGAAACCTTGTAGGGTCAAGCGGACTGCTCTGAACCAGAGGCGCGGCAGTCCTGTTTGGAAGCGGCTGAAGACCCGCTAACCCCCTCACGTTGAGCCTGCTTGCACTGCCTGCGTCGGCGTGCTTTGGCTCAGGTTCTCTACGAGGGCTTGTTAGCGGCTCTAAACCGCCTCCCATTAGAACAGCCTGTTATGAAGTGTTTTTTTTGAAAACAGCCGTTTTTGTAAATTGCGGGTAAATTCACGAGAAAACGGTGTAAAAAGTTGTGAATGCGAATCAAATCTATAATGACGATCGTGACGCGCTGTTTTTGCGGTTTCAAGCCGCGCCGCCAACTGTCACCATCGCTAAGAGCCTGTTCTAAAGTCTCGCGAGCCAGGGCGAGACAAGGCAAAACGAGCGAAAAAGCGGAGTGGTCGAGGGGTACATGAGCATTTTGAGCTTGTACTCACCGTGCGACGCTTCACGAAGCGCCGCAGACTTTGAACAAGCTCTATGGCAGAGGCTGAAAGGCTTTCAATAGACGCTCATAGCTGCCGTCCCCACGCATTGCGCTCAGGCCGGCCTCGAATTTCGCCGCGTTCTCACGGCCCTTGGGCCGCGCCTTGGAGAAAGCTAGCCAAAAGCCATCCTGGCTGATGCTCCCCACCTTGCGAATGCGGCCCGCCGCGGCGGGGTTGCCGCGGATGCGCAACTGGCCGGGACGCGTGTTCATCAAGACATAATCCACGCGGCGGGCCAAAAGCATGCGAATCAGGTCGTCATCCGAATGCGCCACGGATTTTATGATTTTGGAATCTCTCATGAAAGCGCTGGGATAGGTGTAGTCCTGAGTAATGCCCACTCTTCGTCCGGCCAAGTCCCGCAGACTCAGCCCGGCATCAGCGGCTGCAAGCGAAAAGATGGCCAGCTCCTCGGTGAACATCGGCGTTGGATGCCACCAGAACTGTCCGCGATTATCGTCGGTAATGGTGGCGCTGAGACACCCGGCAACGCGGCCAACCCGCGCCAACATCAAACAACGCGCAAACGGCACCAGTACGAAGCTGACCAAAACGCCCTGGCGGCGGAAGGCCTCCCGCGCCAGTTGCGGCGCCAGCCCCTGCGGCGCGCCATCGGCGCCGCGCTCCGAATACGGCGGCCAGTCATCCTCCACGGCGATAAGCAGAGACGGAGGCGATGCGTCCGCTTGCGCCGCCACGGCGAGCAGGACCGCACACAAGATTCGTCGAAACCACGCTTGCATCTGTATCCCCTTCTCCCCCGCAACGACACGGCCCGACAATGGACAAGCGCCGCTCGCCAACAATCGCCCGCTGCCAACGTGCGGTTCCCTAGCCACGCTTAATATCGACAGCTTTTCCAGTCAAGACGCCCTCATCAGCACCGCGGCCTCTCCTTTCCGCGAAACCACGTATGAAAATCGCGAGCCCGCCGATCGAATCGTCCTGGAACCTTATGGCGCTGCTGGATGCCGTCCATCTTCTATCTCACCGGGAACAACGGCCTTCCCGCGCCGCCGCCTAAGCTGAAGCGGGCAACGGCAAAGCGCTTGACCCCCGCGCGCGGGCAATGCCAAGATCATGAATCGCCCCGCCTTCATGCTAACCGCTGCCGCTTGAGGAGATTGGTTTGGAACCGTTTTGCCATCCGCTGGAAGTGCGCTGGTCCGACTGCGACGCCAACCAGCACGTCCGCCATACCGCCTACGCCGATTTCTGCACTCATGCCCGCATCGAATGGCTGCGCGGCCAGGGCTTCGGCTTTGAACAATTTCAGGCGCTGGGCTTTGGCCCGGTCATTTTCAAGGAGTGGACCGAGTATTTCAAGGAACTGCGGCTGAGCGAGCGGATCCACGTGCGCCTGGCCATCGCCGGCCTCAGCCAGGATGGCAAACGCTTTTGCATCCGCCACGAGATCTACAAGGAGGACGGCCGGCTGGCCGCGCGTCACGAAGTCAGCGGTTCATGGATAGACCTGACCCTGCGCAAGCTGACCACGCCGCCGCCGGAACTGAGCGCCATCTTCGCCTGGGCGGAGCGCACCGAGGATTTTCAGGCGCTGGATTGAGAAACGCCGAACGCAAAAAAGCCCTGACTGAAACAGTCAGGGCTTTTTGCTTGCTTTGGCGGAGAGGGGGGGATTCGAACCCCCGTTAGGGTATTACCCTAAACACGCTTTCCAGGCGTGCGACTTAAACCACTCATCCACCTCTCCGGAGGTGTCTTGCTTGTCTGCGCCGGCTGGACCGGAGCAATAAAAAAACCGCCAGGGCAGTTTTTATTGATTCTGGCGGAGAGGGGGGGATTCGAACCCCCGTTAGGGTATTACCCTAAACACGCTTTCCAGGCGTGCGACTTAAACCACTCATCCACCTCTCCAGAATCTCTGCGAAACAAGGCGCTTGGCGTTTCGTTCACAGAGGCTGCGCAGTATATAAGCCCTATCCATCCGGCGCAAGTGTTTTGTAAGCGGAATGAGAAAAAAGAGCGTCGACATACTCGCCCACCCCTTCCCGTTCGCGCCGCAGCCAGCCGGCGATCGCCGCGCGGAAACGCGGGTCGGCGATGTAATGGGCGGACCATGTCCGCTCCGGTTCAAAACCGCGCGCCAGTTTGTGCTCGCCCTGGGCGCCTCCTTCGAAGCACTGCAGGCCGGCGCGGATCGCGTATTCCAGGCCTTGGTAGTAGCACAGTTCGAAATGCAGGCAAAGAATATCGACCAACGCGCCCCAGTAGCGTCCGTACAGTACGCCGTCCTGCTCCAGACAGAGGCTGGCCGCCAGCGGCGCGCCGTCCCGCTCGGCGACGAACATCAGGCAATGCGAACCCAGCCGCTCCGCCAGCAGCGCGAAGAAAGCCGGGTTCAAATAGGGCGCGGAGCGATGCTCCAGATAAGTCTGGCGGTAGCAGCGGTAGAAAAACGCCCAATCCTCGGCATGGATGGCCTCGCCGCGCAGAGCCCGCACATTGACGCCCGCCTCCGCCACCTTGCGCCGCTCCTGGCGGATTTTCTTGCGCTTGTCCCGGCTCAGCGTGGACAGGAAGGCGTCGAAGTCGGCGTAGCCGCGGTTTCGCCAATGGAACTGCACGCCCTCGCGCAACAGCCAGCCGGCCTCGCCCAGCGCTTGCGCCTCCTCCCACGTGGGAAACAGCACATGGGCCGACGACAAGCCGTGCTCGTCCACAACCTGCTCCAGGCCGGCGATCAATTGCGGCCAGGCCTCCGGAGCGCCCAGCAACCGGCGGCCGCTCACCGGGCTGAACGGCGACGCCACCACCAGCTTGGGATAGTATTGCAGCCTGGCGCGCGCATAGGCTTCGGCCCAGGCCCAGTCAAACACGTATTCGCCGCGCGAATGGCGCTTCAAATAAGCCGGCGCCAGCGCCTGCAAGCGGCCCTCCCGCTCCACTGCCAGCGGCAAGGGCTGCCAGCCGCTGGCCTCGCCCACGCAGGCCGCCCGCTCTAGCGCTTCCAGCCATGGGCGGCCCATGAACAGATTGCCGCTCTCCCCCAGCCCGGCCCATTGTTCCGCGCCCCAGGCGCCCACTCTCTCATGCAATTGCAGCGACACCATGATTCCTCTCGGGCGTTTGCGCCGTCTATCAGGTAAAATTCCATCTATCTCGAAACATTCGGTTCCCTATCAAGATGCGTATCGCGCTCGCCCAGTTCAACCCCGTTGTCGGCGATATCGCCGGCAACACCCGCAAAATCCTCGACCTCGCCCACGCCGCCATCGCCCAGGGCGCGGACGTGCTGGTCACGCCGGAGCTGGCCTTGACCGGCTACAGCCCGGAAGATCTGCTGCTGCGCGACAGCTTCTACCGCGCCTGCAGCCAGGCGCTGGACGAGTTGCTGGAGCTGGACGGCATCACTCTGGTGGTGGGACACCCAGCCCGGATGGGCACGGAGCGCTTCAACGCCGCCACCGTACTGCGCGACGGCAACCGCCTGGGCCAGTATCACAAAATGCTGCTGCCCAACGACGAAGTGTTCGACGAATGCCGCTACTTCACCCCCGGCGCGGCGCCTCTGGTGTTCCAACAGGGCGACGCCAAGGTGGGCGTGCTGATCTGCGAGGACGTGTGGTCCGTCGACCCGGCCGCCGAGGCCGCGGACGCCGGCGCGGACGTGGTGGTGGTGCTCAACGCCTCCCCCTTCCATCGCAACAAGATTGAAACCCGCCACGACGTGCTGCGCTTCCGCGCCGAGGAAACCGGCCTGCCCTTCGCCTACGTCAACCTCACCGGCGGCCAGGACGAACTGGTGTTCGACGGCGCCTCCTTCGCCGTCAGCCGCGCCGGCGAGGTGGTGGCCCAGGCCGCCGCCTACGACGACGAGCTGCTGATCGTCGACTTCAACGACGGCGACCTGCTGCCCGGCGCCAAAGCGGCGATGCCCGGCCCGCTGGAAAGCGTCTACCGGACGCTGGTGACCGGCGTGCGCGACTACATCGGCAAAAACGGCTTCCCCGGCGCGCTGCTGGGCCTGTCCGGCGGCATAGACTCCGCGCTGACGCTGGCGGTGGCGGTGGACGCGCTGGGCGCGGACAAGGTGCACGCGGTGATGATGCCCTCGCGCTACACCGCGGACATCTCGGTGACCGATTCCCGCGACATGGTGAACCGCCTGGGCGTGAAGTACGACGAAATCGAAATCTGGCCGATGTACGAAAGCTTCGTTCAGGCGCTGGCGCCCAGCTTCGCCGGCCTGGCCGAGGACACCACCGAGGAAAACCTGCAGGCGCGCATCCGCGGCACCCTGCTGATGGCGCTGTCCAACAAGAGCGGCAAGCTGGTGCTCACCACCGGCAACAAATCGGAAATGACCACCGGCTACTGCACCCTGTACGGCGATATGGCCGGCGGTTTCGCCGTGCTCAAGGACGTGGCCAAGACCCTGGTGTTCGAACTGTGCCGCTGGCGCAACCTGCAAGGCGAGATCATCCCGGAGCGCATCATCACCCGCCCGCCGTCGGCGGAACTGCGCCCGGACCAGACCGACCAGGACAGCCTGCCGCCCTATGAGGTGCTGGACGCCATCATGGCGCGCTACGTGGAGGAAAACCTGTCCGCCGACGCCATCATCGCCGAAGGCTACGCCGAAGCCGATGTGCGCCGCGTGGTGCGGCTGCTGAAGATCAACGAGTACAAACGCCGCCAGGCGCCAGTGGGCCCGCGCGTCACCCACCGCGGCTTCGGCAAGGACTGGCGCTACCCGATCACCAATAAATTCAGCTGACGCCCGCAGCCGGGGCCGCCGCGCCCCGGCGCCGCATGACATAGGCAATGCCGGATGCGTTAAAATGTCCCGCTCGCGCCGGATCGTCCCCGCCCGCCCCGCGCCGAATCTCGCTCAAGGAAACACCATGCGTCTGAAGAAATCGGGACTATACGCCGCGCTGTGCGGCATCGCCCTGCTGACTGGCTGTGTCTCGCCCCTCGCCAACAAGAGCGCCGACCAGGCCGTCCGCAAGATCATGCTGCAAAACTGGAACAGCAAAGGCTACAACATCGACGCCGACATCGGCTTCGACGAACTGAAGGTCGCCGACGTCGACAAGGCCAAGGAAGACGGCGGCCAGCTGGAGCAGGCGGCCGCCTCCGCCGCCGATCAAATCGCCCGCAGCATGCGCCTCAACATCAAGGCCGCGCTGGACGTGCCAGGCGGCAAGCTGGAACTGATTCCGGCGCTGCGCCTGGAACGCCGCAACTTGCTGACCAGCGTGCAATTGCCGCTGCAATTCCACGCCAAGGACCTGTCCTTGCTGGTGGACCCGTCCGCCGCCTACCTGTTTGTACCGGAGATGCAAGCCTACGAGGGCAAGTTCCTGCGCGTACGGCTGCCGCAGCGCGTGGCCGACAACTTCCCGCTCCAGGCCATGTACCAGGCCATGCCCAAACTGCTGGACGAAGCCTACGCCAAAGTGGACAAACAGGCCTTCAGCTTCCAGCCGCTGGACCCGCGCGCGGCGGAACTGGGCGCGCGTTACCGGCTACGCATCGCCATGAGCCGCGCCCAGGAAAACCAGCTGGCTTCACAGATTATCGCCGGCCTGATCCAGGTGGCGCGCCAGGAAGCCGCGCGCAAGCCGCAGATCAAGCCCGGCCCGCTGGGCAGCGAAAGCTTGCTGCAACTGATCGATAGCCTGATCAAAGCCTCCGACGCCAACCCGCTGAACAGCAATACCGTCAGCGATCTGTACGTCAGCCGGGGCGGCGACCTGCTGTCCATCCGCCAGACCATACGCTTCGACAGCCCGCGCGTCCGCGGCCAGGCCCATGCCGACATCCGCTACAGCCATCTGGGCAAGCCCGTGTTCGCCTTCCAGCCCGCCGAAGCGGACATCCTGGACTTGGAGCGCCTGGACAAGCCGGAATGGCTGAAATCGCTGGGTCTGGCCTTGCACGCGCTCAACCAGCCGCCGGCGGCCGGCGACGAAGCCGCGGCAGTGGAAAACACCGCCCCGCAATAATCGCTAACAAACCAGCAACGCCGCCGGCGCGCTCGAAGAAACCCCGCGCCGCGCCGGCGGTCCCATCTTGGTCACGCGGCCCGGGCCGCCCACCGCAAGGATTTCCCCGCATGAAGATGAAACCGATCTCCGCCACACTCATCCTCGCCGCCCTGGCGCTGCCAGCGGCCGTCAACGCCGCCGCCATCGCTCAGCTCAAGGCCTTCGTCGCCGGCAACAAAACCCTGAGCGCCGACTTCAAACAAGTGGTCAGCAACAAGAACAAGCGCGAGGAAGCCAGCGGCCGGCTGGAAATCGCCCGTCCCGGCAAATTCCGCTGGGAGTACAACAAGCCCTACGAACAATTGATCGTCGGCGACGGCAAGACGCTGTGGGTCTACGACAAAGACCTGGCGCAAGTCACTCGCAAGGCGCAGGGCGCGGCCCTGGGCTCCAGCCCTGCGGCGCTGCTGGCCGGCAACAACGCCATCGAACAGAACTATCAACTGAAGGAAGCCGGCAAAACCGGCGAGGTGGAGTGGCTGTCCGCCAGCCCCAAGCAGGCCGACAACAGCTTCAGCGCCATCCGCATGGGCTTCAAGGCCAATATGCTGGTGGAAATGGAGTTGACCGACAGCTTCGGCAACCACACCAAGGTCAGCTTCAGCGCGCCGCGGCAGAACCCGCCGCTGACCGCCTCCCGCTTCGCCTTCGTTCCGCCCAAGGGCGTGGACGTGGTCAGCGGCGATTAAAGCCCGCCAACAAAACCCCCGATCCTGCGTTACGCCTCCTTGTCGCGCCACTTTACTGCCTGCGTCGGCGCGCCTTGGCTCAGATTCTCTACGTGGTTTTGTTAGCGACGCTAAACCGCCCCTCTTTAATAGCCGCCTCTGGGCGGCTTTTCTTTGTAAACCGCCCCTGCCTTGCGCCAAAAACACCACAATCCAGCACCGTTCCCGCAGCGTGAACTTGACTTTTATATATCTAAAAACATATCTTAAGATATATTTTCCATAGGAGAGCCGCCATGCCTCACCGCCTCGACACCCTTCTCCGCCACTTTGGCGGACGCCATGCGCGTCATCGCCCCCACGCGATGGCCAGACACGGCCACGGCGGCTTCGGCGGCGGTGACGACGAAAGCATGACCCGCGGCCGCAAATTCAGCTCCGACGAACTGCAACTGCTCTTGCTGGCGATGCTGGAAGAACGGCCCAGCCACGGCTACGAACTGATCAAGGCGCTGCAAAGCCGCAGCAACGGCTTTTACAGCCCCAGCCCAGGCATGGTCTACCCGGCGCTGACTTATCTGGAAGAATTGGGCCACGTCACCGTGAGCCAGGAAGGCAACCGCAAATGTTATGCGCTGGCGGAGGCCGGCCGCGTGTCTCTGGAACAGAACCGCGAGCAAGTGGAATGGATGATCGCGCGGCTGCAGCACATCGCCCGCAAAATGAACTCCATCCGCCGCGCGCTGACCGGGGAAATGCCGCCGCCGGACGACGCCGCCGGCAGCTGGATTCCGGAGCTGACCCGCGCCCGCGGCGAATTGAAGCAAGCGCTGATGCGAACCACCAACGTAGACGAGGATGAACAGCGTCGCATCGCCGCTATTCTGCGGCAGGCCTGTGAGCAAATTCTGGGCGACACCGGCTAAGACCCGCCAACAAAACCCCTGATCCTGCGTTGCGCCTCCTTGTCGTACCACTTGTACTGCCTGCGTCGGCGCGCCTTGGCTCAGGTACGCTGCGCGGTTTTGTTAGCGGCTCTAACCCCACGCGCCCAGCCACGACATCAAGACAGGACACCCGATGACCACACCCAATCTGACCGTGCAACGCCTGCGCCACCCGCTGCGCTTCCGCCTGCTGCAAGTGCGCGCCACCCGCCTGCTCGGACCTAAACTACTCCGCGTCACCCTGGGCGGCGAAGACCTGGCCGGTTTTACCACCGCCTCCTTCGACGACCACCTTAAAGTGTTCTTTCCAGAACACCCGGACGGCAAGCCCGCGCTGCCGACGCTGGTGGACGAAACCCTGATTTACCCCGAGGGCCAGCCCCGCCCGACCGCACGCGACTACACCCCCTGCCGCTTCGATCCTGAGCGGCAGGAGCTGGACCTGGAGTTTGTGCTGCATGAAGCCGGCCCGGCCACCAGCTGGGCGGCTCAGGCCAAGCCCGGCCAATATCTGGGCATCGGCGGCCCGCGCGGCTCCTTCGTCATCCCGGCGGACTTCGACTGGCACCTGTTGATCGGCGACGAATCCGCGCTGCCGGCTATCCGCCGCCGCCTGGCCGAACTGCCGCCCACGGCCAAGGTTATGGCTCTGCTGCAAACCAGCGAGGCGGACGAGCGCTGCGAACTGCCGCCCCACCCCAACGCCGACATCCGCTGGGTACATCAGGACGTCGCCGACTCGGAACCGGCTCTGCTCTCCGCGCTCAAGCAACTGGCGCTGCCGGCGGGCGAAGGCTTTGTCTGGGCCGCCGGCGAATACCACGCCATCCGCGCGGTGCGCCTGCACCTGCGCGAGGAGCGCGGCATCGACAAGAGCCGCATCCGCGCCGCCAGCTACTGGCGCGAGGGCAAGGCCGCCAGCCACGAAACCCTGGAAGACTGAGCCGCGGCTCAAACGACAAAGCCCCCGAACGGGGGCTTTGCTCAACTGAAGGCAGGAGACCAGGCAAGCCCCGCCTCTCCGGCAAGGCTTGCCCAAACGGGCTCAGTTGCGCGTCACCGCATCGCCGGGCGCGTAAGCCGCGGCGTCGATGGGCGAATGCGCGGCGATGTACTCGCGCAGCATCTCGGCGTCGACGAAGCCGGTGTTGACGTAACCCGGATGCTTGTTCATCAGCGGATAGCCGTCGCCGCCCGCGGCGATGAAGCTGTTGATCGCCATCCGGTAAGTCTTGGCCGGACTGATGGGCTGACCGCCGATCAGCGCCTGCTGCAGCTGGCCGCCGACGATGCGCAGCTTGACGCCGGCAAACTGGCCGAAGGCGCCCGCGCCGGGCGTCATGCTCGCGGCGGCTTTCAAGTAGTCCAGCGCCTCCTGGCCGTTCAGGTCCACATAGGCCAGGGTGCTGCCGAAGGGGAACACCTTCAACACGTCGCGGTAGTTGATCGCGCCGGCCGGCAACGAATCACGGATGCCGCCGGAATTGGATACGGCGAAGTCCGCCTTGACCTTGTCCATCATCACCTTGCCGACGAACACACCCAGATTGGTGGGCTGACTGCGCACCACGCCGCGGTCGCCGTCCAGCTTGGCGCTGGTCCGGCCCACCGGCACATCCAGCGCCGCCTGACCTTTGTTCTGATAGTTTTGCAGGAAGTTGCGCAACTTGCCGTCTTCCTCGATCAACTGGGTATACGGCACCTTCCGTTCCTTGCCGTCCTCGCCCTTGACGGTTTTTTTCAGATTCACCGGCATCAACTGATATTTGGAGAGCTTGAGCTTGCCGTTCCGGAACTCGAAATCGGCGCGGCCCACGTATTTGCCCCACTCGTGCGCCTGCACAATCCAGGCGCCATTCTGGCGATCCGGCGCGCAGGGAGCGCCCGGCACGTAGGCGTCGTCGCGCTGGTTCTCCGCCTTCATGCACACCGGGTTCTGGCTGTGGCCGCCCACGATCAGGTCCAGCCCCTTCACCGCGCGCGCCATTTCCACATCGCCCGGCGCGTTCACGCCGTGCTGGCCATCGGTGTAATGGCCCATATGGGTGGCGGCGATGACGATGTCGGCCTTCTGGCGCAGTTCAGGCACCAGTTTACCGGCCTCGGCGATCGGGCTGCGGAACTCGATGCCCTTGACCTGCTCCGGGTTCACCATCTTGGCGGTGTCGTCGGTGGTCAGGCCCAGCACCGCCACTTTCACCCCGCCCAGATTGAACATCGCGTAGGGATCGAACATGCGCTTGCCATCCTGGTAGATATTGGCGGACAGCATGGGGAAGTTGATCCACTGGCGTTGCTTCATCAGCACCGGCACCGGCTTGTCGAACTCGTGGTTGCCCACCGCCATCGCGTCGTAGCCGATGCGGCTCATGCCGCGGAAGTCCGGCTCCGCGTCCTGCAGATCGGATTCCGGCACCCCGGTGTTGATGTCGCCGCCGGACAGCAGCAGCATGTAGCCGCCGTCGGCCTTGACCTCAGCGCGCACCTGATCCACCAGCGTCTTTTGCGCGGCCAGCCCGTATTCGCCGTCGCTATTGGGCCAGAAACGACCGTGGTGGTCGTTGGTGTGCAGGATTGTGATTTTGTAAGTCTTGTCTTCGACGTAATTGCCTTTGCCCGGCGTGGCGGCGCAGGCGGAGAGCAGGCCGGCGGCCAGCAGGGACAGGGCAATCGGTTTCACGGACAGTTTCATCGTTAATCCTCGTTCTTATGCAGGCGGCGGCTTGCGCAAGCCGCAAAAATGGCGGACCCGCGGGCCCGCCATTGCTGGAAGTGATTCACCAGCCGGACGCGCAAAACATCCAGCCAGGCGCCGGCGCTTACTTGCTCCAGCTATCCTTCAGGCCCACGGTGCGGTTGAACACCGCCTTGCTGCCGGCCTGGTGGTCGTGGCGGTCGGTGACGAAGTAGCCCAGGCGTTCGAACTGGAAGCGGGACTCCGGTTCGGCCTTCAACACGGCGTCTTCGACATAGGCGGTGACGGTGCTCAGCGATTCGCCGTTCAGGAACTGGCGGAAATCGACATACTCGCCGTCTTCGCCGCGCACCGCGTCCGGGCGCGGCTCGGTGAACAGACGCTCGTACCAGCGCACTTCGGCCTGGATCGCGTGTTCGGCGGACACCCAGTGAATCACGCCCTTGACCTTGCGGCCTTCCGGGTTCTTGCCCAGGGTGTCGTGGTCAATGCTGCACTTGAGTTCCACCACATTGCCGGCCGCGTCCTTGACCACTTCCTCGCACTTGATCACGTAGGAATAGCGCAGGCGCACTTCGCCGCCGGCGGTCAGGCGCTGCCACTTGGGCGGCGGCACTTCGGCAAAATCGTCCTGTTCAATCCAGATCTCGCGGGCAATCGGCACTTCGCGCTCGCCAAACTCCGGATGATGCGGATGGAAGGGCGCGCTGCGGCTGGCGGTAACGGCGGCGTCGTAGTTGGTCAACGTCACTTTCAACGGCTTCACCACCGCCATCACGCGCGGAGAGTCGTTTTCCAGCGTCTCCCGCACCGCGCCTTCCAGCACGCTCATGTCAATGATGTTCTCGCCCTTGGATACGCCGATGCGCTGAGCGAACAGGCGGATGCCGGCCGGGCTGAAACCGCGACGGCGCATGCCTTCCACCGTGGGCATGCGCGGGTCGTCCCAGCCGCTCACCAGGCCGTCGTTGACCAGCGCCTGCAGCTTGCGCTTGGAAGTCAGCGCGTACAGCAGCTCCAGCCGCGAGAACTCGTACTGGCGCGGGTGGCAGCCGATGCTGATATTGTCCAGCACCCAGTCGTACAACGGGCGGTGGTCTTCAAACTCCAGCGTGCACAAGGAGTGGGTAATGCCCTCGATAGCGTCGGAAATACAGTGGGTGTAGTCGTACATCGGATAGATGCACCACGCGTCGCCGGTGCGGTGATGATGCGCGCGGCGGATGCGGTAGATCACCGGGTCGCGCAGATTCACATTGCCGGAAGACATGTCTATTTTCAGACGCAGCGTCTTGCTGCCGTCCGGGAACTCGCCGGCTCGCATGCGGGCGAACAGATCCAGGTTTTCTTCCACGCTGCGATCGCGGAACGGGCTGTTCTTGCCCGGCTCCGTCAGGCTGCCGCGGTACTGGCGCATTTCTTCGGCGTTCAGATCGCAGACGAAGGCCTTGCCGTTCTGGATCAGCTCCACCGCGTAGCCGTAAAGCTGCTCGAAATAATCAGAAGCGAAACGGACGTTGCCGTCCCAGTGGAAACCCAGCCACTCCACGCTATCCTTGATCGACTGCACGAACTCGTCGGACTCTTTCTCCGGATTGGTGTCGTCCATGCGCAGATTGCACTTGCCCTTGTAATCATCGGCCAGGCCGAAGTTCAGGCAAATGGATTTGGCGTGACCGATGTGCAGGTAGCCGTTGGGCTCCGGCGGGAAGCGAGTGACGATGCCGCTGTGCTTGCCGGAAGCCAGGTCCTCGTCAATGATGTTGCGGATGAAATTGCTGACAACCGGCGCGTTGTTTTCCGTGCTCATTGTTTTGTGCAGTGCGATTATGACTAATCGAAGATTGTAACCGATTTCGCCCCGACTGGGAGCGGACCGGCCACGCCCGCCCCTCCCGTTTGATCGCCTTACACCAAGACCTTGCCCGTCAACTGTTCCAACAGCGCCAGCGGCGACTGTTGCGGCTGCGCCATCTCCGCCGCCGGCAGCCAGAAAGTCTGCTCCAGCATGAACTGGCCGGACATCACCGCGTGAGACGCGTGATCGGAGAAACAGACCCAGGCGCAGCCGGGCGGAAACGGCATGGTTTCCTGCGGGCATTGGCGCTGGTAATCCAAATCCGCCTTCATAGCGTCGTGCAGATGCAACATGATGTGGTCGTAAGCGCTGCGCTTGCGCTTGGTGATTTTCAAGGCCGCCAGCAAGGCCGCCGAACCCGGCCATTGCCGCGGCACCCGCGGCAGCATGCGCCGCGCCATGTCGACGAAAGGCTCGCCCACCCGCCACACTCTGGGCTCGCCATGCGGGTTGATATTGCAGAACACTCGCAAAATGCGTTCGCCGTAATTGGGGCGGGACGGAAATGCGTCCACGTGCAGCCGGCTGTCGTCCTTGCGCCAGGAAGTCCGGCGCTCCTCTACCCGCATCAGCCGCAGGCTGGTGGGCGCGGCGCGCAGCTTGCCTTGGTACTCCGGCAGCAGCCTCGAGGCCAGATCGGCGGCGGCCCGCTGGTAACGCGAGATCAAGCCGCGCGCCTCCGCCTCCCGCTCCGCTCCGCCCACCACGCCGTGCAAGGCGCCGTTGCCCGGCTCCAGGCTGATGTTCTTGCGCTTGGGATCGGCGATGGCCGGGTCCAGCAAGCGCCCCTCCTCGGCCAGCAGCTGGAAGTCGAAACGGGGCAGATACAAAACCTTGCCCCGCTCCAATTCATCCACATAGCGGCCTTGCGCCGCTTCATCCACCAATACGATCTGGCTCGTCATATTGAGCTCCTGCCTAAAACAATGATTTCCTTCCTGGAGGGAATGGCGGAAACAACGGAGCTGACGCCGAGGCCTGCCCGGTTTTACCCGCCCCCTCCTCCTCCGGCCGCGCCATGGCGGCTGCTCGGCAAGCCGTTTCCGGTCTGGCGAATGGGCCGCTAGGATACGCCCGCGGCAGGAGAATGTCATGCCGAAACCGTCGCCTCCCGTTCCTGCGGCCAGGACGCGCAGCGCCTTGATTTTGATGAGCAAAACCGCCCCTTCGGCAAAACCCTACTGCAACCAAGGCAATTCTCAATAAAAAACAAGCGCTTATTCCACAAGCAAGGCGCAACTATGGCATAATGTCGGGTTGCTCGAACTTCAGTCCATTGCCAGCATGACGACCGCACACGCCGCCAAACCGATCACCTCTTACCGCAAGTACTGGGCCAGCCGCTTCGGCCCCGCCCCGTTCCTGCCGATGACCCGCGCCGAGATGGACCAGCTGGGCTGGGATTCCTGCGACATCATCCTGGTCACCGGCGACGGTTATATCGATCACCCCAGCTTCGGCATGGCGCTGGTGGGCCGGCTGCTGGAAGACCAAGGCTTCCGCGTGGGCATCATCTCCCAGCCGGATTGGCACTCCGCGGACGCTTTCCGCGAGCTGGGCAAGCCCAATCTGTTCTTCGGCGTCACCGCCGGCAATATGGATTCGATGATCAACCGCTACACCGCGGACCGCCGTCCGCGCTCGGACGACGCCTACACCCCGCACGCCGCGGCCAACAAGCGGCCGGACCGCGCCGTCACCGTCTACGCTCAACGCTGCCGCGAGGCCTACCCCGGCGTGGGCGTGATGGTGGGCAGCATTGAGGCCAGCCTGCGCCGCATCGCCCACTACGACTACTGGAGCGAGAAAGTGCGCCCGTCGGTGCTGATCAACTCCAAGGCCGACCTGCTGCTGTACGGCAACGCCGAGCGCGCGCTGGTGGAAGTGGCACATCGCGCCGCCAGGGGCGAAAAGCTCAGCGAGATCCGCGACGTGCGCGGCACCGCCTTCATCGTGCCGCACGGCTGGCGTCCGGACGAAGAATGGCAGGAGATGGATTCCAGCGTGGTGGATCTGCCGGGCAAGGTGGACGCCCACCTCAACCCTTACCAGGAAATCCCGGAACAGGCGGCCGAAGCCACCAAGGACCAGGACCCGTCCAAACCGCAAGTCATCCGCATCGAATCGCGCGAAGAGCGCCTGGCCAAGCGCCGCGCCGAACGCGCCAAGACCGTGATCCGCATTCCGGCCTACGAGGCCGTGGCCCACGACCCGGTGCTGTACGCCCACGCCAGCCGCACCCTGCACCTGGAATCCAACCCCGGCAACGCCCGCGCTCTGGTGCAGATGCACGGCGAGCGCGACGTGTGGCTGACGCCGCCGCCCATTCCGCTCACCACCGAGGAAATGGACCACGTCTACGGCCTGCCCTACGCCCGCAATCCGCACCCCAGCTACGGCGACGCCAACATTCCGGCCTGGGAAATGATCAAGTACTCGGTCAACATCATGCGCGGCTGTTTCGGCGGCTGTACCTTCTGTTCCATCACCGAGCACGAAGGCCGCATCATCCAGAGCCGTTCCGAGGAATCCATCCTCAAGGAAATCGAGGAAATCCGGGACAAAACCCCGGGCTTCACCGGCCACATATCGGACCTGGGCGGCCCCACGGCCAATATGTACCGCCTCTCCTGCAAGGACCCGAAGATCGAGCGCTCCTGTAGGAAGCTGTCCTGCGTGTTCCCGGACATCTGCGAAAACCTGAACACCGACCACAGCCACCTGATCCAGCTCTACCGCAAGGCGCGCGCGCTGCCGGGGGTGAAGAAGATCAATATCCAGTCCGGCTTGCGCTACGACCTGGCCGTGCGCTCGCCCGAATACATCAAGGAACTGGTGCAGCACCATGTGGGCGGCTATCTGAAGATCGCCCCGGAGCACACCGAGGACGGCCCGCTGTCCATGATGATGAAACCGGGCATGGGCGCTTACGACAAGTTCAAGGAGCTGTTCGAGCGCTTCAGCCGTCAGGCTGGCAAGGAGCAATATCTGATCCCCTACTTCATCGCCGCCCACCCCGGCACCAGCGACGAAGACATGATGAACCTGGCGCTATGGCTGAAGAAGAACAACTTCCGCCTGGATCAGGTGCAAACCTTCACCCCCACGCCGATGGCGATGGCCACCACCATGTGGCATACCCGCCGCAACCCGCTCAAACGCTTGAGCCGCAGCTCGGAAAAAGTGGATGTGGTGCGCGACGGCTACCGCCGCAAGCTGCACAAGGCCTTCTTGCGCTATCACCATCCGGACAACTGGCAGATCCTCCACGACGCGCTGATCCAGATGGGCCGCGCGGACCTGATCGGCCACAGCAAGCACTGTCTGATTCCGCCAACGCCGCCGGGCGACAAGGCCGCCGCCGTGCGCCACCGCATGGGCGCGCCGCTGTCGCGCAACAAGGCGCCCGGCCAGCGCGCCGCGGCTCCCGCCGGACACGGTCAGCGCGGCAAACCCGCGCAGACCAAAACCGCGGCCAAGCCCCACGCCGGCCAAACGCCGGCCGGACGCGGCAAGCCCACGAAACCGGGCAGCAAACCAGCAGGCGCAGGCAAGGGCCGCAGCCGTTGAATCCAGCCGCCCACGGGCGGCTTTTTGCCGACCGGCGGCCGGGCACTTCACCCCGCCGCCGACGTCTCAGAACCTAATATACGATCTCGCGAGCCAAGGCGAAAACAAGCGGAAAAGCGGCATGCACAAGGGTACATGAGCATTGTGAGCTTGTTTTTAACGCCGCATCGCCGACACGTAGCAGATCGTAAATAGCTTCTCAACCCCATACCACGCCCAGCGAGCCCGCCATGATCCACATCGACTTCGACCACAGCTACGCCCGCGACCTGCCCGACGCCTGCATGCCGGTCAAGCCCGACGCCCCGCCCGCGCCGGCTCTGCTGTACTGGAACGCCGCGCTGGCGGAGGAACTGGGCCTGGACAGCCGCCAGACCAACGCAACGGAGCTGGCCGCCGCCTTCTCCGGCGCCGCGCTGCCGGCCGGGGCCAGGCCGGTGGCCCAAGCCTATGCCGGCCACCAGTTCGGCGGGCTGTCCCCCTCGCTGGGCGACGGCCGCGCGCTGCTGCTGGGCGAAGTCATGGACCGCAACGGCCAGCGCCGCGACATCGCCTTCAAAGGCAGCGGCCGCACCCCGTTCTCGCGCCGAGGCGATGGTAAAGCCGCGGTGGGGCCGATGCTGCGCGAACTGATCATAGGCGAAGCCATGCACGCGCTCGCCATCCCCAGCACCCGCGCGCTGGCCGTTACCGCCACCGGCGAAACCGTCTACCGCGAACAGACGCTGCCCGGCGCGGTACTGACCCGCGTCGCCGCCAGCCACCTGCGCGTCGGCACCTTCCAGTACTTCGCCCTCCGCGGCGAACGGGACATGCTGCGCCGGCTGGCCGATTATACCCTGGCGCGCCACTACCCCCAACTGGCCGGCGCCGATCAACCCTATCTGGCGCTGCTGCAAGCGGTGGCGGAACGCCAGGCGGAGCTGATCGCCCGCTGGATGCACGCCGGCTTCATCCACGGCGTGATGAACACCGACAATATGGCGCTCAGCGGCGAAACCATAGACTACGGCCCCTGCGCCTTCATGGACGTCCACCACCCGTCCATCGTATTCAGCTCCATAGACAGCGGCGGCCGCTACGCCTACGGCAACCAGCCGGCCATCGCCCAATGGAACCTGGCCCGGCTGGCCGAAACCCTGCTGCCGCTACTGGACCCGGACGAACCCAAAAACGCGGTGCCGGCGGCCACCGCCGTCATCGAAGACTTCGCCGAGCGCTACCAGGCTCACTGGCTGCAACAGGCGCGCCGCAAGCTGGGCCTGAGCCAGGCGCAGGACATCGATCAGGAGCTGGCAGAAGACTGGCTGGCGCTGCTGGCGCGCCAGGACGCCGACCACACCTTGGCCTGGCGCCGGCTGGCCGACGCCGCCGAAGGCCAAGACCAAGCACTGACTCAGCTCTTCAACGACCCCGCCGCCGCGCCGTGGCTGGCCCGCTGGCGCCAACGGCTGGACGCCGAGCCGCAAGCCGCCGCCGAGCGCGCTGCCGCGCTGCGCCAGGCCAACCCCCTCTACATCCCGCGCAACCACTTGGTGGAAGAAGCGCTGGCCGCCGCCAGCGATCATGGCGATATGGGGCCGACACTGACGCTGCTGGACGTATTGCGACAGCCCTTCACCGAACGCGCCGGCCTGGAGCGCTACACGCTGCCGGCCGCGCCGGAAGTGGCGCAGGGGTATCGGACCTTCTGCGGCACCTGACACGCATCAACAAGCCACACACGGCCAACCAAGCAAAAAGCGCAAGGCTCCCCGCCTTGCGCTTTCTTCATGGCGCGGCTCCCCACGCCTCAAACCAGCCGCTTCTCCATCACATAATCGTCCATCACAAAGCCGTTGCCGATATCAAACACCGCCTCCTCGCGCACTAGGAAGCCGCGGCGCTGATACACCGCGATCGAACCGGCATTGTGTTTGTTCACCGTCAGCACCAGGGTATGGCAACCGCGCTGCCGCGCCGCCCGTTCCACCGCATCCAACATATAAGCGCCCAGGCCGCGACCGCGCATTTCCGCCAATAAATACAGCTGCTCCAGCTTCATCTCCCCCGGCGTCGCCGTCAGCGCGTAACTGCAATAGCCCACCGCCCGGCCATCCAGCTTCAGCAGGCAGAACCAGCGGTCCGGCGCGTCCAGATAGGCGGACAGCTTCTCCGGAACATAACGGCCGGCCAACATGTATTCGATCTGCTCGCGGCTGATCATGCTGATGAAATGCTGATGCCAGATCTCGCCGGCCAGCGTGGCCAAGACGGGGAAATCGGCGGAGGTCAACGGCTCCAGACAAACGCTTTGGCTCATGCGCGGCACTCTCCAGATGAACGGTCATACACGGGAAATGTGGGCGACACCTCTCGCTGACAAGTCCAAGGGCATTCGATTTAACCCGGCGGCTTCACCCGAACGGGCAAGACAGTTAGAATACAAACATCATAAAACGGCGCTAAAAACCAGCCGTCGCCACCTTCCCGCAGCGAGACCCCATGCACTTCATTTTCGATATCGACGGCACCATTTGCTTCAACGGCAGAACCATCAGCCCGGCCATCCAGGGCGCGCTGGACGGCTTGCGCCAACACGGCCACCAGCTAGGCTTCGCTTCCGCCCGCCCCTACCGCGACATCCTGCCGCTGCTGGATGCCCGCTTCCACGACGCGCTGATCATCGGCGCCAACGGCGCAATGAGCCATCAGCAAGGCGAGCTGCGGCGGCTGACCCCTATCCCGGACCCGGTGTTCGCTGACATCACCCAACTGGCGCAACGCTTTGCCGCGTCCTATCTGGTGGACCTCAGCTGGGACTACCATTACAGCGGCGACGCCGGCCATCCCTTCCTGGCCAAAGTGGACCCAGGCAAGCTGGCCAGCCATGTCGGCGCGGAAGACATCCGCCAGCCGGCCAAGCTGCTGATCACCGCCTGCGCCGATGTCCCCGGCCTGCGCCGGGAGCTGGACGCTCACGCCGGCGTGGAGCTGCACCACCATTCCGACGAACAGATCTTCGACATCACCGCCGCCGGCGTCAGCAAGATGGCCGCGCTGCGCCAATGCGGCATCGACGCCGATGAGCTGATCTGCTTCGGCAACGACAGCAACGACGTCAGCATGTTTCTGGAGGCCGGTCACTCGGTTCAGGTGGGCGCCCACCCGCGGCTGGCGGAACTGGCCAGCGAACGTCTGCCGCTGGATCAGGACATTGAAGCGCGGCTGGTGGACACCATCGCGCGGCTGAGCCGCGCCCCCTCGCCCGCGCGGCGGGATTGAAAAAGCAGGCTTCGCCAAGGATAAATAAGGTAGCGCCGCTCACAAAGAGGCTGCGTTGCGCCGGCTTGCCATACTCAATGAACCGCCTGCGTCAACGCGCCTTGCTCCAGATTATCTGCGAGCGGCTCCGCCATAACCCCTCCCGCTCGCCTCAACCCCATGGAGCGCTCATGCCCGCCACCCTGAAGCTGTCCGAACTGATCAGCTCGCTAAGCTATGCGCTGGACATCACCGAAGGCCAGCCGGAAGGCCATTGCATCCGCAGTTGCTGGATTGGCATGCATATCGGCCAAAGCATGGGCCTAGCCCCGCAGCCGCTATGGGATTTGTACTACGCCATCCTGCTCAAGGACCTGGGCTGCAGCAGCAATGCGGCGCGCATCAGCGAGTTGTACCAAACCGACGACCGCAGCTTCAAACAGGACTTCAAGCAAGTGGGCGCCAGCCTGCCGCAAATGCTGGGTTTTGTGTTCAAGAACACCGGCACCCACAGCGCGGGCTGGGCGCGGCGCGCGGCCTCCATCCTCAACGTGCTGCGCCACGGCAAAGCAATGGCGGACGAGTTGATCAACACCCGCTGCCACCGCGGCGCCGACATCGCCCGCCAACTGCGCTTCAATGAAAACGTGGCGCGCGGCATCCAATCGCTGGACGAACACTGGGACGGCTCCGGCAGGCCGCTGGGCCTGCGCGGCGACGCCATCCCGCTAAACTCCCGCATCGCCCTGCTGGCTCAGGTGATAGACGTGTTCCACATCACCCATGGCCGCCAAGCCGCGCTGGACCAAGCGCTGCGTAGCACCGGCGGATGGTTCGACCCGGAACTGGTGGCCGCCTTTCGCCGGGTCAGCGCCAGGCCGGATTTCTGGCGGCAACTGGAGGCCGACGACATCGATCAGGCGGTGCTGAGGCTGGAGCCGGCCCAATGCGCGGTGCCGCTGGACGAGGATTATCTGGATGAAATCGCCGAAGGCTTCGGCCAGGTGGTGGACTCCAAAAGCCCCTTTACCGCCGGCCACAGCCAGCGAGTGGGCCATTACGCCGACCAGATCGCCGCGGAGCTGGAACTGGGCCAGGCGCGGCGACGCTGGCTGAAACGCGGCGCGCTCTTGCACGACGTGGGCAAACTGGGCGTCAGCAACACCATACTGGACAAGCCCGGCAAGCTGGAGGCGGACGAATGGGAGGCGGTCAAACGCCACGCCGGCTACACCGAGGCCATTCTGGGCCGCATCGAACACTTCGCCGAACTAGCCTGGGTGGCCGGCGCCCACCACGAGCGCCCGGACGGCGGCGGCTACCCGCGCGGCCTGTCCGGCGACGCCATTGCGCTGGAAACCCGCATCATCACCGCCGCGGACATCTTCGACGCCATCAACGCGGAACGCCCCTACCACCCGGCTACCCCGGCGCCGCAAACGCTGGACATCATGCGCCGGCACGTGGGCAGCGCCATCGACCCGGCCTGTTTCGCCGCGCTTGAACAGGTGCTGCGCCAGGAAGGCGCATTGTCTTGAGCGCATAAAAAACCGCCGGCGCAAAGCCGGCGGTTTTAGTGGCGATCAGCGGTTTTCACTCCAGCTGTTCGTTCAGTTTGAGCTTGCCCACCAGCCAGGTGTGATCGTAGCTGACGATCTCGAACGGGTTGCCGAAGGGGTCGACGAAGGACAGCGAGCAGAAAAAGCGATGGTCGCGCACGGAATCCCGAGCGATGGTCTGGCCGTCGCGATTAGTGACGCGTTCACCGGCCAGCTGGTCTATCCACTCCAGAAAATCCTGGCCGCTCACCACAAAGGCGATATCGCCCTGATGGTTGGCCGCCCCGCTCTTGTCCTCGCTCATCGCCAGGCGCACCGCCCCGTTGGCGTTGGCCAGCATTACCGCTCCGTGCGGGCCTTCGCGCATATGCTTGTAGCGCGGGTCCGGGGCCATGGCCAGCACGCGCTGATACCATTTCAGGGCCTTGGGCACGTCAGTCACACGAATGTGGATGTGATCGATCTTGCCTAAAGTCAGCATGACTTCCTCATATTGTTTTTGATGCGATGGCCCTTGGGCAAGGCGCCGTCCACGGGGCGGCGACACTGCTCTCCCCTTGCCGCCGCCGGTATTTCTTTATAACAGCAAGCTGTCTATCCGCGCATTGTACTTGATTGCCATCAGGCTTGCTCGCGCTGCAACAAGGGCTGCAGATAGCGCCCGGTATGGCTGACCGGATTGGCCGCCACTTGTTCCGGCGTGCCGGTGGCGATGATCTGGCCGCCGCCGGCGCCGCCTTCCGGCCCCAAATCTATCAGCCAGTCCGCGGTTTTGACCACGTCCAGATTGTGTTCGATCACCACCACGGTGTTGCCGCTTTCGCGCAGGCGGTGCAGCACCTGCAGCAACAGATCGATGTCATGGAAATGCAGGCCGGTGGTGGGTTCGTCCAAGATATACAAGGTGCGGCCGGTGTCGCGCTTGGACAACTCCAGCCCCAGCTTGACGCGCTGGGCCTCGCCGCCGGACAGGGTGGTGGCGCTCTGCCCCAGCCGGATGTAGCCCAGGCCCACTTCCATCAGGGTGCGCAGCTTGCGCGCCACGGTGGGCACCACGCTGAAGAAATCCAGCGCCTGCTCCACCGTCATTTCCAGCACCTCGTGAATGTTCTTGCCCTTGTATTGCACTTCCAGGGTTTCGCGGTTGTAGCGCTTGCCGTGGCAAACGTCGCAGGGCACGTAGACATCGGGCAGAAAGTGCATTTCCACCTTGATCATGCCGTCGCCCTGGCAGGCTTCGCAGCGGCCGCCCTTGACGTTGAAGGAGAAGCGGCCTGGGCCGTAGCCGCGCTCGCGCGACAGCGGCACGCCGGCAAACAGCTCGCGGATGGGGGTGAACAGGCCGGTGTAGGTGGCCGGATTGGAGCGCGGGGTGCGGCCGATCGGGCTTTGGTCGACGTTGATCACCTTGTCCAGCTGCTTCAGGCCCTGGATGTCCTGATAGGCCGCGGGCTCTTCGCTGGCGCCGTTCAGTTCCCGCGCGGTGATCTTGTACAAGGTGTCGTTGATCAGCGTGGATTTGCCGGAGCCGGACACGCCGGTAATGCACACCAGCATGCCCAGCGGCAGTTCAAGGGTGACGTTCTTGAGGTTGTTGCCGCTGGCGCCGATCAGACGCAGCATGCGCTCCGGGTCCACCTTGCGGCGCTCCCCGCCCAGCGCGATGCGGCGGCGGCCGGACAGGTAGTCGCCGGTGATGGAATGGCCGCAGGCGGCCACTTCGGCCGGGGTGCCGGCCACCAGCACTTCGCCGCCGTGCTCGCCCGCGCCCGGCCCCATATCCACCAGATAGTCCGCGGCGCGGATGGCGTCTTCGTCGTGCTCGACCACGATTACGCTGTTGCCCAGATCCCGCAGCCGCATCAAGGTGGCCAGCAGGCGGTCGTTGTCCCGCTGATGCAGGCCGATGGACGGCTCGTCCAGCACATACATCACGCCGGTGAGGCCGGAGCCGATCTGGCTGGCCAGGCGGATGCGCTGCGCCTCGCCGCCGGACAGGGTGTCCGCGGAGCGGGACAGGTTGAGGTAATCCAGGCCCACATTGTTGAGGAAGGACACCCGCTCGCTGATTTCCTTGACGATTTTTTCCGCCACCGCCTGCTTCTGACCGCTGAACGCCAGTTGGGCGAAGAAGTGCGCGGTCTCCTTCAAGGGCATCTGGTTGATCTCGTACAGGGTTTTTTCACCGACAAAGACGTGGCGCGCCTCCAGGCGCAGCCGCGAGCCCTGGCAATGCGGGCAGGGCTGGTTGTTCTGATACTTGGCCAGTTCTTCGCGCACGGCCGCGGAGTCGGTTTCGCGGTAGCGACGCTCCAGGTTGGGGATGATGCCTTCAAAGGGGTGCGCGCGGCTGAACTTGGTGCCCTTCTCCGACATATAGCTGAATTCGATGCTGTCTCGGCCAGAGCCATGCAACACCACATTGCGCACTTTTTCCGGCAGGTCTTCAAAGGCGAGCTCGGCCACGGAGAAGCCGTAATGCTCGCCCAGCGACATCAGCATCTGAAAATAGAACTGATTGCGCTTGTCCCAACCCTTGATCGCGCCGGCGGCCAGGCTCAATTCCGGATGCGCCACCACGCGGCGCGGATCGAAGAAAGTGATTTCGCCCAGGCCGTCGCACTTGGGGCAGGCGCCCATCGGGTTGTTGAAGGAGAACAGCCGCGGCTCCAGTTCCGGGAGGCTGTAGGAACACACCGGGCAGGCGAACTTGGCGGAGAACCAGTGCTCTTCGCCCTTATCCATTTCCACGGCGATGGCGCGGCCTTCGGCATGGCGCAGCGCGGTTTCGAAGCTTTCCGCCAGCCGCTGCTTCATGTCCTCGCGCACTTTCAGGCGGTCTATCACCACCTCGATGGTATGCTTCTTGTTCTTGTCCAGCTTGGGCACGGCGTCGATTTCAAACACTTCGCCGTCCACGCGCACCCGCACAAAGCCCTGGGCGCGCAGGTCTTCGAACAGGTCAAGATTCTCCCCCTTGCGGCCAACGATGACCGGGGCCAGGATCATCACCCGGCTTTCCTCCGGCAGCGCCAGCACGTGATCCACCATCTGACTGACGGTTTGCGAGGACAACGGCACGCCGTGCTCCGGGCAATGCGGCTCGCCCACCCGCGCGTACAACAGACGCAGGTAGTCGTGGATTTCGGTGACGGTGCCGACGGTGGAGCGCGGATTGTGGCTGGTGGCCTTCTGCTCGATGGAGATCGCCGGGGACAGGCCTTCAATCAGGTCCACGTCCGGCTTTTCCATCAATTGCAGGAACTGGCGCGCATAGGCGGACAGGCTTTCCACATAGCGGCGCTGACCTTCCGCGTACAGGGTGTCGAAGGCCAGCGAGGATTTGCCGGAGCCGGACAGGCCGGTAATCACGATCAATTGGTGGCGGGGCAAATCCAGGTTGATGTTCTTCAGATTGTGCGTGCGTGCGCCGCGAATGCGAATGCTGTCCATATTGGAGCGTAACTCACCGTCGGTCAGGGAACCTGTTAATATACCTGACTTGGCAAGTCTGACTCCACCAGATCTTTAACGCGCGGCGTCATCCGGAACGGCGCCGGACCGTTACTAGAACCATGGGGCGCGGCCCTCAGACCGCAGCCCGCCAGCAACACAAACGACGCACACAAGAATGAACGCAACAGAACTCCGGGCCAGCCTTGGCCTCGCCGGCATCTACGCCCTGCGCATGCTGGGCATGTTCCTGATCCTGCCGGTATTCGCCCTGTACGCCCAAACCCTGGAAGGCGCGGACAACCACACGCTGATCGGCATCGCGCTGGGCAGTTACGGCCTGACCCAGGCCCTGCTGCAACTGCCGCTGGGCATGCTGTCCGACAAGATAGGCCGCAAAAAAGTGATTTACGGCGGCTTGCTGCTGTTTGCGCTGGGCAGCTTCGTCGCCGCCGGCGCGCACGACATCGCCACCCTGACCGTGGGCCGGGTCATCCAGGGCGCCGGGGCCATTTCCGCCGCCATCACCGCGCTGCTGGCGGACCTGACCCGCGAGGAAAACCGCACCAAGGCGATGGCGATGATAGGCATGTCCATCGGCACCACCTTCGCCGCCAGCCTGGTGCTGGGGCCTCTACTGGCCAAGTACATCGGCGTCAACGGCATTTTCGCGCTCACCGGCGCGCTGTCGCTGGCGGCGTTGATCGGCGTGTGGCTGATCATTCCGGACCCGGTCAGCTCGCGTTTTCACTCGGACACCGAAGCCAACGCCAAGCGGCTGCCCGCGGTCTTGAAAGACCCGCAACTGCTGCAGCTGAACTACGGTATCTTCGCGCTGCACGCGGCGCAGATGGCCATGTTCGTCACCATTCCCTTCGCGCTGATCAAGACCGCTCACCTGGACAAGACCCAACACTGGCAGGTGTACCTGCCTGTTACGGTAATCGGCTTCCTGTTGATGGTCCCGGCCATTATCTACGGCGAGAAAAAAGCCAGGCTCAAGCAAGTGTTTGTCGGCGCCATCGCGCTGATGGCCGCCGCACAGATGGGCATGGCGATGGCGCTGGACAGCTTCTGGCAGATCGTGATCTGGCTGGGTTTGTATTTCATCGCCTTCAATATCCTGGAAGCCACGCTCCCCTCATTGATTTCCAAGATCGCTCCGGCCGATGCCAAGGGAACCGCGATTGGCGTGTATAATACCGCCCAATCCCTTGGCCTGTTCCTGGGCGCGGCGGCCGGCGGCTGGTTGTACACCCGCTTCGGCCCGGCCGGCGTGTTTGGCTTCACCAGCCTGCTGATGCTGACCTGGCTGTTGTGGTCGCTGGCCATGCGGCCGCCCAAGCCGGTGCGCTCGGTGATGTTTCACATCGGCGAGGACTGGCGGGGCGATGCCGGCGACCTGTCCCGCCAATTGGCCGGCGTGGCCGGCGTGCATGAAGCCGTGGTCGTGTTGGAAGACCGCGTGGCCTATCTGAAGGTATCGCAGCAACAGTGGGATGAAGCGACGGTGCAGCGCCTGATCGGAGCCACCTTCTGAGCCGCGGCGACAGGCCAAATATTTAGATTTTTATTCGGAGACATCGATGAACAGCATCACCTTTGACGGCCGTCTGGCCGCCGACGCCGAACTGCGCTACACCCCCAGCGGTGAGCCGGTACTGTCGTTCCGCGTAGCCAGCGACATCGGCTTTGGCGAGCGCAAGAGCACCAACTGGTTCAGCTGCCAGGTATGGGGCAAGCGCGGTGAATCGCTGAAGAATTACCTGGCCAAAGGCCAGCAGGTTACCGTTTACGGCCAACTGACCCTGCGCGAATGGCAGGACAAGGAGGGCAACAAGCGCCTGTCCCCGGACGTGCGCGTCAACGAGCTGAGCCTGCAAGGCGGCCGCAATGAGATGGGCGGCTCCGGCGGCGGCATGAGCGGAGGCGGCATGGACGACGGCTACGGCTACAACGCCCCGGCCCCGCGCCAGGAGGCCCCGGCCGCGCCCCGTCGCCAAGAGCCGCGCCCGGCGCCCAAACAGCTTGACGATATGGACGACGACATTCCGTTCTAGCCCGGAACAAGGTAAACAATGTAAACAACTCAACCCCAGTCATTGATTTGACTGGGGTTTTTCACATTTTACACATATGGGTGACGTGTTTTACTCTGACCTAGAGTGTTCACCATAGACCAGTGTAAAGAATGCCGGTTATTATCCCGCCAACTTAATAACAACGGCATTATTAAAACGGCCTGGACTTATTCGCATTTCCAGAATAAGGGTGACGTGTTTTAGACTGGTCGGGAGTGTTTACCAAAGGCCAGCGTAAAGAATGTCTTGTCATTATTTTGTCGACACCCTGACCATGACATCCGGGGAACGATTGGCAGTCCTATGCGACAACCGAACCGGGCTGCCCTTGTTTGCACCGACGATTTACTCGTTGACACAACTCCGGGCGAGGAACCTTGCTTCCCGCACCATTGAACTCGCACTGCGCCACCTTCAGGTGCTTCAGCTCTTCCTTGAGCACCATCAAATCGACCTCGATACCCGATTTCGTGAAGGCCGAGTTCTCGACCTCGGGGAAATCGAAGCGCTGGCTAACACCTGCAGATTATACATTCCCGATATAGCCTCAGCAGCTGAGGCCAAAACCTTCAAACCTAAACGGCTCCGCACAAATTCGCTAGAAAATCTTCGACAGCAATTCAGAACTAAACTACCGAAAAGTGTCGCTACTGATACTGCCGATAATCGGATACGTGTTATTGCGGATTACTTGTCCTGACTGACAAAGGGCCAGCTATTAAAATTACCGACCGGCAGTACGACATACCAGTCCCTTGAGGCTGCGAAACAGGTTGCGGTCGATACCCTGAAAGCCCGCATCACCACAGCAGGAGGCCGAAACACAATTGGTCAGCGGGAAGGGTTGCCACGTGAAACCGCTGAATGTCTCCTGTCTGCAATAGCAAAGAACTCTACTGAAAACCCTTGGACTTACGACTTTACCAAAACTCGTAATGAGCTGATGTTCCGCTGGCTGCACGCCTTCGGCTTGCGTCGTGGCGAGCTGCTGAACGTGCGTGTATCCGACATCGACTTCCGCGAGGAAACGGTCACCATCGTTCGGCGTCCAGACTCATCCGATGACCCCCGCACAGCGCAACCGCTGGTCAAGACACGAGACAAGATTTTACCGATGTCCCCTGACCTTTGTCGGCTGACCTACGACTACGTGATGGATACTCGCCGACTATTGGCCGGAGCAAGACGGCACGGGTATCTCTTTGTTGCTACCAAAACGGGAGCCCCCTTGTCGCTAAGCGCCTTGAACAAGTGCTTTTCTTTCCTGCGTAGCCGCATTCCAGATTTACCGGATGACTTGTCGCCGCATGTATTGAGACATACCTGGAATGACAATTTCTCTGAGGCAATGGACCGCACCAAGACTCCGGAAGCCGAGGAGCAGAAGATGCGTTCCTACCTTATGGGGTGGTCGGAAACATCTGGTACGGCAGTTAATTATACTAGGCGCCACATCCGTCAAAAAGCCAATCAGATTTCATTACTTATGCAGTCAAAAATGACAGGCGAAGAGGATATTTGATGAGCACGCTGCCTATAGCCGTAAATAACCAGCTACCGATTACTCGTACCCGGGGCGGAGCAATCTTTGACCCTAACCAGGATGCATGGGCGATTCGAGAGGGCCACCAGGCCGCCAGCATAAAATTTTCTTACGCAAACAAAGTAATCACCCCAAAATTATTGCTAGAATTTAAGAAGACTTTACTTTGGTACGCCGAGAATAAATCCATTAAGCACCTTGAAAATATGTTCAACCGTGCCAAGCACCTATTTTGCTACATCGCTGAAAATAGTCGAAAGCCTGTCAGAGAAATAACAAGCATTGACCTTTTAAACTATCACTCAGCTCAACCAGACAATAAAAAGTGGTATCTAGGTGCTCTAGCCGGTTTTCTGAAAAAATGGCATGCGCTCGGCTATTATGGAGTGACTGCAGATGCCATTAAGCTATTAAATGAGCTACGTCTCAAAGGTAATAAAAAGGGAGAGGCCGTCTTGACACTAGACCCAATTTACGGACCTTTCACAGACATTGAGCGGGAAGCTATTCAGGGAGCGCTACATCAAGCATATGCCAACAGCTCGATAGCTGATGATGAATATCTTTTGGCCATGCTATTTATGCTTCTTGGCCAGAGGCCTTCTCAATATGCTCTGCTCAAGGTTTGTGATGTCCTAGCTCCAAAAATCAAAGATGGTACCCCCATCTACATCCTCAGGGTCCCTCGTGTTAAGCAGCACAAAGCGGCTCGCCTTGATTTCAAAGAGCGTCTAATCACGCCACAGATTGGGAAATTTCTCTACGCGTACGCGCAAAAAGTACAGGCATCGTTTGCCAACACTCTCAACACCCCATCTCAAGCACCGTTATTTCCGCAGGCGACTAATGACAAACAACCAGCGGGAATGGAGTATCACCGAACGTCCACTAGCCTATCCATGCTGCTTACTCGGACTCTGAAGCGGTTGAAAGTGTACTCAGAGCGCACCGGTGACATCATCCATATCACCGCCACGAGGTTCCGTAGAACCACTGGCACCGTAGCGGCCCAAGAGGGGCATGGAGAGCTCATCATCGCCGAGTTACTGGACCATTCAGATACTCAGAACGTGGGTGTTTACGTCCAGGCCACACCCGAAATCATAGCCCGCATAGACAAAGCGGTCTCCACGACACTGGCTCCGCTGGCACAGGCCTTTGCCGGCGTAATCATTGCCGACGAATCAGCAGCCACCCGAGGTAGCGACCCTGCAAGCAGAATTCTCGACCCTCGAATCGATAAGACATGCCAGGTAATGGGGAACTGCGGTAGCCACGGCTTCTGTGGATTTTCCGCACCGATTGCCTGTTACACCTGCCAGAGCTTTCAGGCCTGGTTGGATGGTCCCCATGAAGCAGTATTGAACCACCTTATAGTAGAGCGAGAGCGCAAATTGGGCATTACAGACATACGCATTGCTTCGGTTAACGATAGAACGATTCTTGCTGTGGCAGAGGTGATTCGTAAGTGCCAAGCAGTAAAAAAGGGGGATATGCCTGATGAGCATCAACGATAAATTGGTCACCTTTGTTCCAAAAAAAGAAAAAGATGCTGAAAACAACCTCCAACAATTCATTGAATTTGGTCGCAACAAATTAACCACATACGGCGCAGGACTTGTCTTTGATAATAATGAATGGGATATTTCAGACTATATAATTCTCAAGGGCATGGCCAACAATCGAATTCGCCTTCGCTTCTATACCTACCGGTCTTTGACCTTGTCACAGCCAGAAGCTTTCCTCGAACCATACAATTCTTTTTCAAAGGCTTACATACGATACATAAATGCATTTCAACAATTAAAAAGCTTTAGCATTATAATGGGCGCCATCCGTATACTTTACGAAGCACTAGGAGAAATTAATGAGGTTAGCCCAACAAAAATTGACACAAGGGTGTTAAATCGGGCCGCTCAATTAACTATCGAGAACTACAGCCCAGGAACAGCAAAAAACATTGCTGGACAGGTTGAAAAAATTGCGAAATTCCTGGGCGAGCATCAATTAACTTTATTACCTGTTTACGACTGGAAGAACCCTGTAAGGCACAGGCAGAATTCAACTCGGGTTGGACAAGAGTTCGATGAGAAACGAGCCAAAAAAATGCCATCAACTGCTGCATTAGATTCCTTACCAAAGGCATTTAGGTTGGCAGAAGAAACTCCTTTCGTGCTTGTTTCATCCATTGCTGCCATACTGTGTTCGGCACCTGACCGAATAAATGAGATTCTGCTCCTTCCAATTTTTTGCGAAGCCCACCAAAGAGCAGCTGATGGCCCTGAAGCGTACGGCCTTCGGTGGTGGCCTGCAAAAGGGGCAGAGCCGATGGTCAAATGGATTGTTCCATCTATGGTAGAGGTAGTTGCCGAAGCATTGAAAAAAATTCGGAGGTGTACAGAGCGAGCTCGAGAGGTTGCTCGGTGGTATGAAAATAATCCGCATAAAGTCTATCTATTGCCAGAATATGAACATCTACGAGCAAAACCTTTACTGACAAATAGAGAGGTTGGCTTTATCCTTTTTGGCAAAGAGACGAACCGAAGCGTCATTAATGAGTGGTACAAAAAAAAGGGCATCAAAACTGTTGTTATTAAAGGAAAGCATTACGCTCAATTTGACGACATTGAACGCTTTGTGGTTTCGCAATTACCCCGTGGGTTTCCTTGGCTGAATGCCGAACTCGGTCTGAAATTTAGTGATGCGCTTTGCGTCTCACTTAAAAATGACTTAGCTACAGACAAAGCCTCTTGGGTGGGTATCATCCAAGGAATTAGTGTCAATCAAGTGAATAATCGGCTTGGCCCCAAACCAGGAAGCCATCACATAACCATTTTTGAGCGTTACGGATTTACTGAACCGGATGGTAGCCCAATAAAGGTTACCACACATCAGTTTCGCCATTATTTGAATACATTGGCACAGGCAGGAGGATTGAGCCAACTGGATATTGCCAAATGGTCGGGACGAAAAGATATTCGGCAGAATGCAACTTACGACCATGTCTCGGCGGATGAGCTAGTGCTCAAGATTCGAAATGCTCTAGGCGATGACCGCCAGATGTATGGCCCCTTGGCCAAACTCCCCCCGCGCACAGTCATCCGACGTGATGAGTTTGCGCGACTAAAAGTACCGACGGCACATACTACTGAGTTCGGCGTATGCATCCACGACTACACCATGGCACCGTGTCAGCTGCATGCAGACTGTCTCAACTGCAATGAACAGGTATGCATTAAAGGGGATGAAGTACGGACAGCCAGGCTGCGTGCCGAACTGGAGACCGCGAAAGAGAACCTCGAGACCGCACAGCAAGCTCATGGAAACGGCTTTTTCGGAGCTAGTCGTTGGGCGGAACATCATCAGTTAACCATCGAACGGCTTAGTCAGCTGTGCGCCATCCTAGACGACCCTCAGGTTCCTGTGGGTGCAGTCATCCAGTTATCAAACCTGCCCACGGCATCGCGGATTGAACATGCAGTAGAGACGAGAGCTGCGGTGGAGCATAAGCAAGTAGCGCCATCTCCCTCAACCACTTCGATGGACGCGATGCGCAACCTACTGGCTGGAATGGGGAACGTAAATGGCTAAGCAGCCCAAACCGCGGGCCAAGAACCTGGACGACGCCAGCATCGAGGCCATAGTCGGAATACTGGATGGATGGGATAACAAGCTGACTTGGGAGTTGCTGATTGAAGCCATCGAACTACGGTTGCGGGTTCGGTACACCCGCCAGGCCCTCAGTCAGCACACACGAATTAAGCAGGCCTTCCAATTAACGAAAGAACGCATCGCAGGCTCACCTCCGCACAAAGATGTTGCTCCAAAGGCACTTAGTGCTACAGAGACCCAGGCTCTCCTGGAGAGGTACAACCGACTGGAAGCGGAAAATGCGCGATTGAAGCTCGAAAATGAGCGCTTGCTGGAGCAATTCGTAGTGTGGGCGTACAACGCGAGCACTCGGGGCCTGGATGCTGCATTCCTTGGGAAACCCCTGCCTAGAGTTGACCGGGACCAGACACAGTTACTACGGCGGGCAGGCGGTAAATCGCGGGGCTAAACCACGAGAGGTATCTCTAGGCTTAGTCTGACATAGAACCGACTGAGTCGTACCAGCGATGCAACGATGAACCGTTGCCTGGGGAATTACATCCAGCTTGCGCTGTTCTCTGCATTCGGCCTACTCAGCAGTTGCATGGATTTGCGCACCTGGCCCTGCACGATGTCCGAAGAGGTTGTGGAGTGGTGAACCCGATAGGCCATAGCCGGCCAACTGCCGCCTCAAATCCATTTGGCATAACAACCATTCAAGCGACAACTTCACTATGAAACCTACCGAACAGCCAATGCGAATTCCTTGGCCACAGCCGACCTTGAGCCCCTGACCAGACTCGGGCGGCAATGCACCGGTCATCCCACGCTCAGCCAAAACAACCGTTGAAGCGAGACAAGGCGCAAGATTTTACTATATTATTCCGATGTACTTAAGAGGTTAGGTTGCGACAGCGGCGTATCAACCAAACAGCGAGAGCGCCGAGCGCAGCACATGATAAGTAAAACAAGCATCAACGTACGCAATCCGGATAGCCCGTAGCACATGTTGCCACATAACAGCACCGCCTTTTCAAGGCTCGTCAAATCAGTTGGAACCTTGAGGGGCGCTGGGGCCACCTCATCCGAAATCACTAAAAGCATCCTCGCACGCTGGATGCAGCAGTCCTTCCCAGACCTTAGACTCGAAAGCACTCCACCAGTGCATTTCTTCGAGGCCTCTGTTATCGAGTTTGCGGAGTGGTTAAGCAAATCCGACTTAATAACCGGAGCGTTCTGGTTGAGTTCGGCATACGCAGCCTTGCTTCCGAAAGAAAAACGCAAGAGCAGCGCCATGTATTTCACTCCTCCGCGGTTATAAGCCGCTACGAAACAGGTGTAATCGAACCCCCGTTTGGCATGGCCGTGAGGTTGGCAGAAGCACTGCATCTGCCCACTGCATACTTTTATTGTGAAGACGATGAGCTTGCCAAGCTGGTACTGGCTTGGGGTCTACTGTCGAAAAATGAACGTAAACATATCCAGGCAGCCGTTGACACTTTGATGGCCGGCAAACATGGCGAATAATGCATTTGAAATGCGCATACCTCTCCATGGTATCTGTTTTGATGGGGAAGCCAAGCTGTAAACAACTCTGTGTTTTTCTGATAAAAGTTTTCATTTTCTCAAAAAAATATCAAAAAAACTCATAAATACAATGGGTTAGTTTCTTGTTTACATTTTTGTTCCGCTTAAACCTTCTGATCCTCCCGGGTCAACTGTCGCACAAGACCGAAATGCATGGCGCCCTCAGCAAAGGGCGTCGAAATTTCGGTCTTTTTCTTTGCGCATTAAATTCAACTCAACGCAGGCGTCAACTGGATGGGGTTGAGCAGCCCATGCGCCGTTCTTGCCCGCCCGTCACACCACCTCCCTTTTGTCGCGCCGCGGCATGACCGCCCCGCCCGCCTTTCCAGCCCGCAGCAATTTTGCTGCGCTGCACCGTTTGCCACAGAGCTGCCACAGCCTTTAAAAGCGTGCATTGAGCAAGGTTAATGTTTTTTCAGCCGTCTCAAAATGTGCGTTTGCACAAATGAGACAAATCCCTCTTGCCGACATATGTCGAGTGAATTTTACTGTGTAAACTTCATGCCGTATTGATATAATTCCCCCGTATTATCAAAAAGACATATTCGACCTGTCTTATACGACATGTGCAGGGCAACCATGAAAAACGCCATAACGCGCACCTACCACACCCGCCCACGCCAATCCACGGCGTCGCCGACAGATCCCCCCTCCCCGCGCCCATCTGCCGCCAGTAAACCGAGCCATGTACTAAGGCGGCTAACAAACCCCTGATGCTGCGTTGCGCCGACTTGCCGTACTCAAGTACTGCCTGCGTCGGCGCGCCTTGCCCCAGCCCTAAAACTGATTTTTGTTAGCCGCTCTAGAGAGCCTGTTCAAAGCCTGCTGCGCTTCGTGGAGCGTTGCACGGTGAGTACAAGCTCAACATGCTCATGTACCACTCGACTATTCCGCTTTTTCGCTCGTTTTCGCCTTGTCTCGCTCTTGCTCGCGAGACTTTGAACAGGCTCTAAACCCGCCGCAATAGCGAAACACGCGCTTTTTCTGTCTTTGTAGCCACACCCGTATCTGCCATTGACTCAATTTTAAACAAATTAAATCAACTGTAAATACAATATATTGGAAACATCATGCTAGAAGATAAATCAATCTGCCCGCTGAGCGCCGCTCAGCAAGAAGTCTGCCTGGCCATCGGTCAAGAAGGCCGCAACCTTCATTACCACCTGTGCGATGTGATCGAATTCAACGGCGATTTGCAAACGCCCTTGCTGGAACAAGCCATCAGAACCGTGTGCCAACAGGTGGACACCCTGCGCGCCACTTTCGAAACGGACCCGTCCACCGGGCAATACCGGCAACGCCTCCGCCCCCAATTGCACGACGACTATTTTTCCTGGCACGACCTGTCCGCCAAACCGGATCCGGAGCAGGCCTACTCGGCCATGCTGGAAGAACTGCTGGCCGACGATATGGACCTGGCCGGGCAACCGCTGATCCGCTATCTGATCGTCAAGCTGGCCGACCGTCGTCATCGCATGATAGAGCTGGGCTCCCACCTGGTGGTGGACGGCTTCGGCCACGCCATCTTGTTCAAACACATTACCGACTGCTATGTCCGGCTGGCGCGCGGAGAAGCCATCGAGCCGCTGCCGGCGCAGCCGCTAAGTCAGGCGTTCGAAGCGGAGCAGGCCTATCGCCAGAGCGAGTCCTATCTCAAGGACCAATCCTATTGGCGCCAGTACTGCCTGGATCTTCCCGACCCCACCCAGCTGGTGCCGGGCGAAGCTCCCCTACGCAAACTGAACCGGCTACGCAAGGTCTTCTCCGGCGCGGCGGTGGACGGGCTGCGGGAAACCGCTTCCCTGCATCGGCTCCGCCTGTCCAGCGTGCTGCTGGCGGCCTGCGCCACCTATCTTCACAGAATGACCGGACAAAGCGAGCTGGCGGTGGGCATGCCGGTGGCCGCCCGCCAATTGAAAGCCTTGCGCGAGATTCCGGCCATGGTGGCCAACATCCTGCCGCTGCGCATCTCGTTTACGCCGGAATCCACGGTGTTGTCCGTCGCGGCGGACATCCAACGCCAGTTGCGGCGTCATCTGTTGCACCAGGGCTACCGCTCGGAAGCCATGATCCGCGACCTGTACGCGGAGCGCGGCCACAAGCCGCTGTTCAACACTCTGCTCAATATCGTGGCCTATGACCAGGAAGTGGACTTCGACGGCTGCGAAGCCACGGTTCAGAACGTCGCCAACGGCCCCGCCGACCATCTCGGCATAGACATCTTCGACCGCAACGCCGACGGCCGGCTGGAGATAGGCTTCAACGCCAACGCCGATCTTTACCCGCTCGAGGCGCTGGAGCTGCATTACGCGCGGATGACTTTGTTGCTGGAGCGTTTCGTCGACGCGCCGGAAACCTTCGCCTCAGACTACCAATTGCTGCTGCCCGGCGAGCTCGAGCGCTGCTATCCGCTGCCGGCGCGCGCCGACGCGCCGCCTGTCTTCGCCGACGCCTTCGCCGCCTCCGCGCGGAGCCACGGCCACCTGCCGGCCCTGCGCCAGGGCGAACGCGAACTCAGCTACGCCGAGCTGGACGACCGCGCCGACCGTCTGGCCAGCCTGCTGCTGACGCGCGGCGTGCGACCCGGCGACGACGTCGCCGTCATCGTATCGCGCAGCATCGAATGGGCGGTTGCGGCGGTGGCGCTGTTCAAACTCGGCGCCGGTTATGTGCCGGTTGACCCCGATCTGCCGGAAGCCCGCATCGAATACATTCTGGCCGACGCCTCGCCGGCCGCGGTCATCGTCGCCGCCGGCGGCGCCGTCAAAACCGAGCTTGCGCCGGAGAAACTGCTCTATCTGGACGCCGAGGCGCTGGACGCGCTGCCGCCTGCCGCTCTCCCGCTCCCTCGCGTGCCCCCCTCCGCGCCGGGCTATCTGATCTACACATCGGGCTCCACCGGCAAGCCCAAGGGCGTGGAAGTGACTCACCGCAACCTGGTGCCCATCGCGGATACCGCCATCCGGGCGGCGGGGTTGCAAGCCGGCCAGCGCGTGCTGCAATTCATCGCGGCCGGTTTCGACATGTCGGTTCTGGAAATCATGATGACGCTGCTGGCCGGCGCCACCCTGGTCCTCTGCGATAAAGTCTCCAGTGCGCCCGGCAAGCCGCTAGCCGCGCTGGTGAAACGGGAAAACATCAAACTGCTGGTGATGACGCCCAGCCTGCTGGCCTATCACCAGACCGAGGACTTCCCTCGGGACACCGTCCTGATGCTAGGCGGAGAGCCGTGCACCCCGGCGCTGCTGGCGCGCTTTTCCCACTGCCGTCTGCTCAATGTCTACGGTCCGACCGAAACCTCCTTCGCCACCTCGATCAACGCCGACTACGGCGACGGCGACCTGTCCATCGGCCCCGCCACAGCCAATACCCGGCTCTACGTGGTGGACCCGCGGCAACGGCTGCTGCCGCCCGGCGCCTGGGGAGACTTGTTCATCGGCGGACCCGGCGTGGCCCGCGGTTACCGCAACAGTCCGGAGCTGACGGCCAAAGGCTTCGTCCCCGATCTGCTGGACCCCGCCGACACCATGTACCGAGCCGGCGACCGCGTATTCTTTGACCACGCCGGCCGCATTCACTATCAGGGCCGCCAGGACAACCAGATCAAGCTGCGCGGGCTGCGCATCGAGCTGGACGAAATCAAAAACGCCCTGCTAGGCTGCGGCGGCGTAGAGGACGCCGTGGCCTTGCTGCGCGATCTGCCGCACGGCCCGGCCATCGTCGGCTATGTGGCCAACCAGCAGTTGGAGCTGGACAGCGAGGGGCTGAAACAGGCGCTAAGCCGTCAATTGCCCCATCACATGATCCCCAGCGTCATCATGGTGGTGCCGGCCTTTCCGCTCACGCCCAACGGCAAGCTGGCCACCAGCGAACTACCCACGCCGACGCTGCAGGACGACGGCGAGCAAGCGCCGCCGCGCACCCCGGAAGAAGAAATCATGTGCCGGCTGTTCGCGACAGCGCTGGAATGCGGGGAGGTCTACGCCAATCAGAATTTCTTCGCGCTGGGCGGGCATTCGCTGCTGGGTCTGCAGCTGATCAACACTATCAGGGAAACCTTCGGCGTCTCTCTGGGCATCGCCGACTTCCTGGCAGCCCCCACTCCGCGCCAACTGGCTCAGCGGCTGGAGCGGCCAGCCGCTTTCAGCGATCCCTTCGACGCCATGTTGCCGCTGCGCGTTCAGGGCGGCCGGCCCCCGCTGTTCTGCATCCATCCGGGCGGCGGCATCGCCTGGCCCTATGCCGGCCTGCTGCCCTTCCTGCCGGAGGATCAGCCGCTGTACGCCATCCAGTCTCCGATACTGCGCGACCCGGACCGCGTCATTGAATCGCTGGATGAGTTGGCGGAGGAATACCGGCAGCGCATCCAGGCGGTGCAGCCGCGCGGGCCGTACCAACTGGCCGGCTGGTCGGTGGGCGGCAACCTGGCGCTGCGCCTGGCCGCCATGCTGCAGGCCGACGGCCATGAGGTCAGCTTCCTGTGCATGTTCGACAGCTACCCGCTGCAAGGCGGGCCGGCTTCTCTGAAGCTGGACGACGCCACCATCATCACCCGGATGACGCGCGCCATCGTCGGCGCGCCGCGCGCCGGCATCAAGGGGCTGAAGAGCGCCATGGAGGAAGTGCTGGGCGGCAGCCAGGTTGGCGATGAGTTTCTGACCCGCCTGGTGAACGACTCCAAGCTGATGCTGGAGCTGCTCGCCCGCTGCCGCTATCAACGCTACGACGGCGACTTGATCTTCATCCGCGCCACCACCGACATCCTGCGCCCCGAGGATCAGCAGCCGTCGCTGTGGCAGCCTTACATCTCCGGCAAGCTGATCGAGTATGAAGTGAACGCGCCGCATGAATGTCTGCTGCAGCGCCAGTATCTGGAACAGTTCGGCGCTCAATTCGCCGCCGAACTACAACGGCGGACCTCGCTCGGCGTCGGCCAGGCTCAGGCGCAGCCGGCGTAGTCCCCCAGTATCAGCCTTGGCCCGCGGCAAGCCGCGGGCTTTTTCATTCCAACGAGGGCAGAGCGCCGCGTGCGGGGAACGGCTGCTAGCCGACTGCGCGCTTCACCGTCCAGCCGTGCTGCTTGAGCAGCCCAACCACCTGCTCGCAGTGATCGCCCTGGATCTCGATCACACCGTCCTTGACCGTGCCGCCGCTGCCGCAGGCGTTTTTCAGCTGCTTGCCCAGTTGCGCCAACTCCAGCGCGTTCAGCGGCGCGCCCTGGATCACGGTGACCGCCTTGCCGTTGCGGCCCTTGGTTTCTCTGCGCACCCGCACCACGCCGTCGCCGGCCGGCGTCTCTTGCTTGCCGCATTGGCATTGGGCAACGGCGAAGCCGCACTGCGGACACATGCGGCCGTGTTCGGTGGAGTACACCAAGCCGCCGGAAACATTGCGCGATTTCATGATTTCAAACCCTGGGCCATTGACGAAACGGCCTGCATCGTCGCGGTTTTGCCCGGTTTTGGCAAGCCCGTGCCGCTACCCCTGCATCAAAAGCGCTGGCAAACCCATCAGTCTTTTGGCATATTTAAAAACCACCCCAGCCCCTCCCAGACCATGGACCAACTCTACCGCGACCCGGCGCCGGAACGCGCCGAACTGGATGCCCAGCCCGGCGTCACCGTGCTGGAATTCGGCGCGCCCTGGTGCGGCCATTGCCAGGCGGCCCAGCCCTTGATTCAACAAGCGTTGTCGGAATGCCCCGGCGTCCGTCATCTGCAAATCGAAGACGGGCCGGGCCGCCGCTTGGGGCGCAGCTACCGCGTCAAGCTGTGGCCTACGCTGATTTTCCTGCGCCACGGCCAGGAAGCCGCCCGGTTGACCCGGCCCGCCACCGCGGCGGCCGTCAGCGACGCGCTGCGGCAATGCTTGCCGCCCGAAGCGCCTGTTTACGATATCGCGAGCTAAGAGCCTGTTCAAAGTCTCGCGAGCAAGGGCGAGACAAGGCGAAAACGGCTGAGAAAGCAGAGTGTATATGAGCATTTCAAAGATACGGTTCAACGCCGTATCGCCGACGCGCAGCAGATCGTGAACAGGTCCTGAAGCAAAGCCGGCCTCTCCCCCACCACCAGGAGTCTCTCTGATGAAAACCCTGCTGCCCTACATCAACTTCCACGGCCAGTGCGAACAGGCGCTGGCCTTCTACCGCCAATGCTTCAACGGCGAGATTGTGGCGCTGATGCGCTTTGGCGACGCGGACTTCCCCAGCCCGGACGAAGCCAAGAACAAGATTCTTCACGCGGAGTTCAAAGCCGAAGGCGTTCATTTCATGGCCTCCGACGGCATGCCGGGCCGCACGCCCGTTCTGGGAGAAAACATCACGCTGAACTTCATGCTGGACAGCGAAGCGGAGCAGACGGCGATCTTCGAAGCCCTGGCTCAAGGCGGCCAGATCAACGAACCGCTGCACGACGCCTTCTGGGGGGCCCGCTTCGGCATGCTGGTCGACCGCTTCGGCATACGCTGGATGAGCAACTGTCCGAAGCCGAGTTAAGCCTCCGCTCAATGCGGGCCGCGAGGCGGCAAGCGCGGCCCTTCGAACGTGTTTACGATCTCGCGAGCCAGAGCGAGACAAGGAGAAAACGGCTGAGAAAGCGGAGTGTACGCACGGTACATGAGCATTTCGAAGCGGGACTCACCCTGTCACGTCTCACAACACGCAGCAGATCGTAAACAGGTTCTTAAGCCGCTCGGCAACCATCCTCGCGCCGCTCCTTCCACATTTATCTATACAAACATAGCTATGCTAAAATAGCAGAATGCCACACCTGACCGTGACACCGGAAGCCGCTTCCCGGCTGCGCCTGCAGCTGATGGCCTTGACGCGCCGGCTGCGCCTGGAAGCGCAGGACGACGAACTGCCGTTCGCCCAACTCTCATTGCTCGCCTGCATCGAACGTGCCGACGGCGCAGCAACGCCGTCGGCGCTGGCTCGCGCGGAAAAGCTGCGCAGCTCCAATCTGGCCAGCCTGCTGCGCGAGCTCGAGACCGGGGGGCTGATTCTGCGCGCGGCCGATCCCGAAGACGGCCGCAAGGTCCGGATCCGTCTGAGCGAAGCCGGCCACAGCGTCCTTGAGGCTCACCGCCTGCGCAAAGACGATTGGCTGCGCGCCGCGCTGGCCGGGCTGCCGCCGCAACGCCTGGAGCTGCTGCTTGCCGCCGGCGAGGTACTGGCGGAGTTGGCCGCCGCTGAACCGCCGACCGCGCGCCAGCCTTGATCAATACATAATTAGAGCCGCTAACAAAACCTCACAGAGAACCTGAGCCAAGGCGCGCCGACGCAGAAAACGAAGTTTCTGCGAAGCTACAGTACAAGTGGTACGACAAGGAGGCGCAACGCAGGATCAGGGGTTTTGTTAGCGGGTCTTAAGGAGCTCAGCGATGAACACCGCTTTTATTGGTTTGGACTACATCCACGACATCATGGTCGACGGCGGCAAGGTTGCCCGCTGCGCCGAGCACGCACGCCGACGCGGCGTCATCGCCGCCGCCAACCAGGCCATTGCCGAGGCGCGCCGCCGCGGCTGGCTGGTGGTACAGGTGAAAGTGGGCTTCTCGCCCTCCTATGTGGAGCAAGCCAAAAACTCGCCGCTGTTTGGCCGCGCGCACGAATTCGGCGCGCTGGACCTGTCCGGCCCCGGCACCGCCTTCCATCCGGATTTGGACGTGAGGCCGGAAGACGCCATCGTGATCAAGCCCCGCGTCAGCGCGTTTTACGCCACCTCGCTGGAAGCCGTGCTGCGCGCCCACCGCATTGAACGCCTGATCCTGTCCGGGGTCAGCAGTACCTGGGCGGTGCAGGCCGCCGCGCGCGACGCTCACGACCGCGATTATCAGGTACTAGTGCTGGAAGACGGCTGCGCCGCCGCCAGCGAAGAAGAGCATCGAACCTCGATGCGTCAGTTGGAGACGATAGCGCGCATCATTCGCCTGGATGAGCTGGCCGCGCTATAAGAGCCTGTTCAAAGTCCCGCGAGCCAGAGCGAGACAAGGCGAAAACGAGCGAAAAAGCGGAATGGTCAAGGGGTAGATGAGCATTTTGAGGGTGTACTCACCGTGTAACGCTCCGCAACGCGCAGCTGATCGTAAACAGGCTCCAAGTCCCGATCAATACAAATAAATGCCCTGCTGCTCCGGCGCCGGCGCGGCCACGTCCTCGCCCTGCATCTCGCGCAGCGAGGCCTCAATGCCGTGGCACAGCGCGGACAACGGCAGGTCGTTGCCCTCCTTGCCAAACGGCTCTTCCAGCTCCTCGCCTATCACTTCCAAGGCCAGATAGGTGTAGGCGATGAAGACGGCGATCGCCGGCGTCAGCCAGCCTATGCTGGTGACCAGGCCGGCCGGCAGCAACAAGCTGTACACGGTGACGGTGCGGTTGAGCAACACCCGGTAAGTGAAAGGGATGGGCGTGGAGGCGATGCGCTCGCAGCCGCCCAGCACTTCGGACAAGGAGTTCAGATTGCGGTCCAGCGCATGCCATTGCATATCGCTCAACGCGCCGTCGCGGCGCATGCGCGCGGTCAATTGTCCCAACCAGGCCAGGATCAACGCCGGCTTGAAGCGTCCCGCCAACGCCTTGTCCAGGATCTCCTCCGGCAGCAGCCGCCGCAAATGCGCGTCGGCGTCGTCGCCGCGCAGCTGCGCCTTCAGCGCGTAAGCGAAGGCGCAACAGCCGTCTATCAAGCGCCGCGCGTCGGCGTTGTCCGGCGCCAGCGACAAGGCCTGCCGCGCCAGCGAGCGGTTGACGATCAGCAAGCTGCCCCATAGCTTGCGCGCTTCCCAGAAACGTTCGTAGCTGACCGAGTTGCGAAAGCCCAGAAAGATGGCCAGCGACACCCCCATCAGGGTGAAGGCGGGAATGCTGAGCGCCGAATCCGCGTGCTCGCTCAACCACCAGCCGCGCACAGCGGCGGCGGCGATGGAAATGAAGAAAACCAGCAACAGGCGCGGCATGATGCGCGGCAACACCGAACCGTGCCAGACAAACAGCAAGCGCAGCCAGGAAGAGGTGGATCTAACAATCATGGTGGGAATATGACGAAGTAAGAACGTGTTTACGATCTCGCGAGCTAAGGCGAGACAAGGCGAAAACCGCTGAGAAAGCGGAATGTACACACGGTGCATGAGCATTTCGAAGGGGTTTTCAACGCCGTATCGCCAACGCGCAGCTGATCGTAAACAGGTTCTAAAATGGTTGACCGGCCTACATGATAGGGCAGCTTGCCCCTGCGCCGCCATGTTTGCGCCGGATTCAGAGCAAGTGGGGCGCCAGCGCCTCCGCCAGCCAATCCATGAATACCCGCGCGCGGCGCGGCAGGTTGCGTCGATGGGCATACAGCAAGGTCACCGGCATCGGCGCGGCGCGGAATTCCGGCAAGACTTCCACCAGTTCGCCTCTGTCCAGCAAATGACGCACGCCGGACTCCGGCGCCTGGATCAGTCCCAAGCCGGCCAGGCAGGCCGCCTGGTAGGCGTCGGCGTTGTTGACGATGACGCTGCCCCTCATGGCCAGCCAATGGCTGCCGCTATCGTCCCGCCATTCCCAGCCGGCCGGGCGCGCCCCCAGGGTGGAGACATAATGGACCAACCGGTGCCGCGCCAGGTCCTCCAGGCCGGCCGGCGTGCCATGGCGCGCCAGATAAGCCGGGCTGGCGCAATTGAGCTGCCGGAAGCGTCCCAGCGGCCGCGCCACCAGGCTGGAGTCGCTGAGCTCCCCCACCCGCAACACGCAATCGAAGCCCTCGCGCACGATGTCCACCTTGCGATCGGTGCTGCTCAACTCCAGCTCCAGCCTCGGGTGGCGTTGCAGAAACTCGTCCAGGCGCGGCAACACCTGGTAACGCGCCACGCCGCTGGGCATATCCACCCGCAGCCGCCCGCTCAGCGCCTCTTCGCCGCGCTGAAACATGCCCTGCAGCTCGTCCATCTCCGCCAGCACATCCTTGCAGCGTTCGTAAAAAGCCTGGCCGTCCTGGGTCATCTGCACTTTGCGTGTGGTCCGATGCAACAAGCGCGCGCCCAGCCAGGCTTCAGCCTGTTTAACCGCCACCGAGATGCTGGCCTTGGGCAGGCCCAGGCTGTCCGCCGCCTGGGTGAAGCTGGATAGCTCGGCTACCCGGACAAAAATCTGCATTGCTTCCAGCTTGTTCATCTCCACCGCCAATTGTTATGAATATACGAACACTATAATTAAATAACCTATATTTGTTTATTGAAAACCACACAATAAACTGAGCTCATCGGGTCCAAACCTGCACCCGCCCCTACAGGAGATTCCCATGAGCAAGAAGATCGCAGTCATCACCGGCGGCAGCCGCGGCCTGGGCAAAAGCGCGGCCCTGCACCTGGCGCGCCAGGGCGTGGACGTAGTCCTCACTTATCAAAGCCGCGCCGCCGACGCCGAGGCGGTGGTTGCCGAAATCCGGGCCTTGGGCGGCAAGGCCGCCGCGCTGCCGCTGGACGTCGGCCAGAGCGCAAGCTTCGGCGCCTTTGCCGCCCAGTTGCGCCAGACGCTGAGCGAACAATGGCAGCGCGCCGACTTCGACTTCCTGGTCAACAATGCCGGCATCGGCATTCACGCCGCCTTCGCCGACACCAGCGAGGCGCAGTTCGACCAATTGATGAACATCCAGCTCAAAGGACCGTTCTTCCTGACCCAGACACTGCTGCCGCTGATCGCCGACGGCGGCCGCATTCTCAACGTCTCCACCGGCCTGACCCGCTTCGCCCTGCCCGGCTACGCCGCCTACGCGGCGATGAAGGGCGGCGTGGAAGTGCTGACCCGCTACCTGGCCAAGGAACTGGGTCCTCGCGGCATCGCGGTCAACGTCATCGCCCCCGGCGCGATTGAAACCGATTTCGGCGGCGGCCTGGTGCGCGACAACGAGCAGGTCAATGCCCATATCGCCGCGCAAACCGCGCTGGGCCGCGTCGGCCGGCCAGACGACATCGGCGGCGCCATCGCCACCCTGCTCAGCGACGGCGCGGCCTGGGTCAACGGCCAACGCGTGGAAGCCTCCGGCGGCATGTTTCTGTAAAAGTCCGCCCCATATCGGCGCATGCCAAACGGCGGCGTCAGGTTTTGTCAGTCGGCCAAGTGGAAGTACTTAGCGCGCGATCCGTCCCCCCGCGCAAGCCTTGCCAGGCAAGGCTTGCGCGGGGGGACGCCGCGGCACGCCAACCCCGCATTACGCATTCGACATGGCGGCGGCTTGCCCCCTTCTCCGGCAGGAACTAATTTTCGATTATTCCCTGTCCCGGAAAGTAGCCGCCACATGCGCGCAGGCCTAAACCGCACTCTGTCCGCCGTCAGCGGGCTGGGCCTGCGAACTCAATTACTGCTGTTCGCACTGGCCTGCCTCCTTCCCGCCGCCGTGCTGATTGGCATCGGCGCCTATGAATCCGCCCGCGATCTGCGCGACGCCGCGCAAATGCAAACCCGCATCGTGGCCAACCAAGTGGATCAAACCCTGGCGGACAAGATCGTCGAACTGGAACGGCTGCTGGCGCAACTGAGCCAACGGCCGCCGCTGCGCCGGCTCAACCCCGCCGAATGCGCCGACGCCTATCACGATCTCACGCTGAGTTTTCCCTCCATCACCCAGCTAACGCTCAGCAACGCCGCGGGGCAGCCGGTCTGCCGCCATGCGCAAAACCCCGCCATGCACGCGCCCCCGCCCAACCATGGATGGTTCTCCCGCGCGCTGGACGCCCCAGGGCTGATGCTCAGCGAACCGCTGCAAGAGCCCGCTACCCGGCGCTGGATCATCATGCCCAGTTATCCAGTGCGCGATGAACAAGGCCGCCGCGTGGGGCTGCTGACACTGCAACTGGATCTGCTGGCGCTGCAGTCGCACGTGCTGCCGGCCACGCTGGACCGCAAACTGACCATCGCGGTGCTCAGTTCGCAAGCGGCCTTTTTGCTGCGCTATCCGGACCCCTCGCTCTGGCACGGCAAAGCCTCGTCCAATGTCGTCCGCACCATCTCGCGCATCCGCGGCAACGCCTCCGGCTTCGAACTGGGCGTCGGCCGCGACGGCGTGTCGCGCCTCTACTCCTATCGCAAGTTCTCCCAAGCCGACTGGCTGATCATCGCCGCCTTGCCGGAACAGGATGTCTTCGCGTCTTACTACAACCGCCTGCGCTGGGGCGCCGCCAGCAGCATCGCCACCTTGCTGCTCTGCGGCTTGCTGGCGCAAAGCTTCAGCCGCGCGCTGACCCGCCCTGCAAGACAGCTGGCGGAGACGGCGCAAGCCGTGGCCAGCGGCGCCTCGCAGGCGCGGGCGCAGGAACTGGGGCCGCGCGAACTGCGCACGGTGTCTCGCCAGTTCAATCACATGCTGGACCAGCTGCAAGCTCACGAAGCCGCCATCCGCCTCAGCGAAATGCAACGCGCCGGCATCATCGACACTGCGATGGACGCCATCGTCACCATCGACGCCGATTTGAACATCATCTTGTTCAATCCCGCCGCGGAACGAGCCTTCGGCTACCGCGCCGAGCAAGTGCTGGGTCAACGGGTCGACATGCTGGTGCCGGAATCCTTTCGTTCCCACCACGCGCGGCTGATCCGCGATTTCGGCCGGAACGGCCCGATCAGCCGCCGTCTTGCGCCGGCCGGCGGGGTACGCGGCCTGCGCGCCGACGGCAGCGAGTTCTATGCGGAAGCCTCGGTATCCCAGCTTGAGGTGGGCGGCCAGAAATACTACACCGCCATCATGCGCGACATCACCGAGCGCCTGAAAACGGAACAGAAGCTCAAACGCCACAGCCAACAACTGGAGTCGCTGCGCGATATGGGGCTCACCCTGCTGTCCGCCGCCAGCCCGAAGCAAACCGCGCAGGAAGCGCTGCGCATGCTGGCGCGACTGGTGCCGTTCTGGGGCGCGTCAGCCACGGTGTTCGACTGGCGACACGAGGAGATCATCTTTTTGGCGTTGGAATGCGACGCCAAAGACGAAATCCCGATCGACAGCCGCTTCCCCTTCTCCAGCTTTGGTTTAAGCGACCTGGAGCAGCTCAAACGCGGCGAGCCCAGCTTCATGCACGACATCGCCACGCAGGCGCAACCGCCCGCGCTGGTCAAATGGCTGCGCAGCCACGGCGTGCGCGCCTATCTGCGGCTGCCGCTGATGGCGGAAGGACAGTTGCTGGGGTCCCTGAACCTCGCTTTTCAGACCATCGCCCGCCACGACTTTGAACATCTGGAGGTTTCGCGGGCCTTCGCCCAGCAACTAGCCATCACCCTGCAGCACTCCTTGCTGCGGCTGCGCATAGAACGGCTCAACCGCGTCTACGCCATCCTCAGCGGCATCAATATGCTGATCGTGCGCTGCCACGACCGCCAGGAACTGTTCCAGGAAACCTGCCGCATCGCCACCCATAGCGGCGCGTTCAAAATGGTCTGGATCAGCTTGATGGACCAGAGCGACGGCCAACACCGCCTCGCCGCGCTGCAAGGGCAAGCGGAACCGTCGCCCGACCCAGAGGCGCTGCTGCAGTTGTCCGCCGTCGCCATCAACAGCGGCTGCAACCTCGTCTGCAATCAGCTTGGCGCGCCGCTGCCCTACACGGCGCGCGAACAATTGCTGGCGCAAGGCATCCGTTCGCTGGCCTGCCTGCCCTTGCCGCTGCCCGGACAACACGCCGCCTCGTTGACGCTGTGCTCCAACGAGGCCAACGTCTTCGATCACGAAGAAATGCAGCTGCTATCCGAACTGGCCGGCGACATCGCTTTCGCGCTGGACCACATCGAAAAAGAGGAACGGCTGCATTTCCTGTCCTACTACGACGAGTTGACCGGCCTGGCCAACCGCAGCCTGTTCCACGAGCGCCTGGCGCAGCAAATCAGCTCCAGCCATCATGAACAACGCCGTCTGGCGGTGATCTTCCTCGACATTGAGCACTTCAAATCCATCAACGACGTCTATGGCCGCTGGGCCGGCGACCAAGTGCTGCGCCTGCTGGCGGCGCGGCTGGAATCGTTTACCGAGGAAGCCCGGCTGCTGGCCTGCGTCAAGATAGACCGTTTCGCGCTGATGATCCCCGAGGTCAAAAGCGAGGAGGACATCGCGCGACAAGTCATGCAATTGCAAGAACGCTGCGTCGCCCAGCCCATCGCCATCCTGGACAAGCAGCTGCGCGTTTCCGCCAAATTCGGCATCGCCACCTTTCCGGAAGACGGCGACAACGCGGAAAGCCTGCTGGAGAAGGCGGAAGCCGCGCTCAAGCTGGCGCAAAACACCAATGAGCGCTATTTGTTCTACCGCCAGGAGATGAGCGAACGCGCCGCCGTGACGCTGGAGCTGGAAAATCGGCTGCGTTTGGCTCTGGAGCGACAGGAGTTCGTGCTTCACTACCAGCCCAAAGTGGACGCGGTGTCGCGGCAGATCATAGGCGTGGAAGCGCTGTTGCGCTGGCAAAGCCCGGAGCGCGGCCTGGTATCGCCGGCGCAGTTCATCCCTTTGCTGGAAGAAACCGGCCTGATTCTGGAGGTGGGCGCCTGGGCGCTGCGGCAAGCCGCGCGCGACCATCTGCGCTGGCAGCAAGCCGGCTATCCGGCGCCGCGCATCGCGGTCAATGTTTCGCCGCTGCAATTACGGCAGGCCGATTTCTCCGAACAGCTGCAAAAAGCCCTGAGCGCAGGCGCCGCCGTGCCGGGCATCGACATCGAAATCACTGAAACCGTGGTGCTGGACAACCTGGATACTTGCGGCGAAACGCTGCGCCGCATCCGCGACATGCTGGTGGGCATTTCCATCGACGATTTCGGCACCGGCTACTCCTCGCTGTCCTACCTGGCCAAGCTGCCAACCCAGGAGCTGAAGATCGACCAGTCCTTCGTGCGCGCAATGCTGGAGGATCCGGACGCGATGACTTTGACCGGCGCCATCATTGCGCTGGCCCATTCCCTGCAGCTCAAAGTGGTGGCGGAAGGCGTGGAAACCGATGAACAAGCCACCGCCTTGACTTATATGTTCTGCGATACCCTGCAAGGGTACCTATTTTGCAGGCCTCTGCCGGCCGCGGAATTGGAGCGCCGCTTCTGGCTGGAGCGGCCCGACCCGCGCGCGCCGCTGCTCAATATCGTGCAAGAGCCCGCCGTCACGCCGGCCGCCGGCTAAGAACCTGTTTACAATCTGCTGCGCGTCGGCGATACGGGGTTAAAAACCGCTTCGATTCGAAATGCTCATGTCCCATGTACACGCTCTGCTTTTTCAGCCGTTTTCGTCTTGTCTCGCCCTTGCTCGCGAGATCGTAAACAGCTTCTAAGCACGCAAAAAAGGGAGGCCTCGGCCTCCCTTCATCCCCGTTTGGGCCGCGCTGCGCGCGCCCTCGTTCTTCAGCTTACTTGGCTGCGGAAGCCGCGGCTTTCTTGTGGGTTTTCTTGGCGGCGTGCTGCTTGTGCTGAGCCGGCTTCTTGGCGGCCTTGGCCGGAGCGGAGGCTTCCGCCTTGGCGGCTTGAGCCTTTTGAGCCGGAGCCGAAGCAGCCTGCTTGTGGGCTTTCTTGGCGGCGTGCTTCTTGTGCTGAGCCGGCTTCTTGGCGGCCTTGGCCGGGGCGGAGGCTTCCGCCTTGGCGGCTTGCGCTTTCTGCGCCGGGGCGGAAGCGTGCTTCTTCACAGCCTTGTGCTGCGCTTTCTTGGCGGCGGGCGCGGCTTTGGCAACCGGGGCGGAAGCCGGCTTGGCGGCTTCGGCGGCGAAGCCGGCGGCGGAGCTCAGGGCGAAAGCGGCGGACAGTACGATCAGGCTCAGTTTTTTCATGGTGACATTCTCCAGTCGGGTCAGGGGGGCGTCCGTCTGCTCAAGTGCTGCCGTGACGCCGGGGCTTTGGTGTTTCCTTGCTGCGTATCCTAGGCGTCCCGGCTCGCCCCCGTCTGTGAGTCAGTTGTAAAGGCATGTAACGCAAAGTAGCCTTCCTACTGAGTCTGCACCTCAAGCTCGCTGATCCGATACTCTCCATCCAGCCAGGCCACCACCTCCCGCGCGCAGGGATGATCCACCGCCGCGTAACGCGCGCGCAGCGCTACGGCGCGCTCGCCCAGCTGATCCAGCCCCACGTCTTGCAAGGTCAGCAAATCCCGCCACAACATGTCGGCCAGCTCCTCCCCGGCCACCACCTGAGCGGCGCGGCGCATCGAAGCGCCGTATTGATAGCGCGGCCCCAGCCTGTAGCTGTCCGCCAGCGTCAACGCGGGAATCAGGCTGAGCGCGGCTTGCTGCGCCGGATTGATCCCGTGCGCGGCCAGCAGCTCGGCGTTGGCCGCGGACCGGCCGGTGAAACCGCGCACATGCAGGTATTGCGACATCCGCGCGCCGTCGTTCACCGGGTAGTTGTCCCACAGCACCGGCTTGCGGCCCAGCCATTTGCCCACTTGCAGCAAATGTCCAGGCGAGATTTCACGGGAGCACACCTCCTCGCCGGTCCAGAAAATGTCGATGTCCGGCGCCAGCCACTGGCCCAGTTGCTGCAGATAACCGGCGGGACGCTGGCCGAACACCCGGTCCAGTACCGGGTCGCTGGAGTAGTAGCTGGGGCAAACCAGCAAGCGTTCCACTTCGCAGCGCTGGCGCACCCAGGCGACGATCTCCGCCTGGCGCTCCGCCAGATCAGGCAGATCGCCGCGCATATCGTCGAACAGGATGGCCAATTGGCGGATGCCGATGCGCTGCATTTGCTCCAGCTTGCGCGCCAGCGCCCGGCGGGCCTCGTCGTTGAAGTTCAGATACGCTTCGTAGGGGCTGAGCCCCATGCCGAAGCTGACTTCCTGCCGCTGGCAATGAACGGCGAACGCCGCTAACCGCGCCTCCTGCTCCGCCGGGTAGTCCTGTTGCCACTCGCGGCGCAGATACGCGTCCGCTTTCGGCGCGTACAGATAGAAACGATAGCCGTGCGCCGCCAGCGTGGTGACCAACAGCTCGCGCTGCGCCCAATTCCATGGCTTGCCGTAGAAGCCTTCGATAATGCCTAAAGGGATATTCATTTAGTGAAACCTTCCGCGTCCTCGATGCATCGGGGCCAGGCTGGCTCTTCGCGCCCGACCGGCAGCCGGGCTGGCCCGCCAGTCATCGGAAAATGATGACTTCATGCTATTGATTGACTCAATAAGCAGCGTCAAGTTGCATTAAAAGTCGAGAACATGCCTCGCTTATGCCATAGCCGGCAATGCGTCCAATGCCGCGCACAAGGCGGTCAGTTCGCGGCCCAAGGTCTGGATGCGGGCCGGGGTCGCGTCTTCGGCCCGCCCTTGTCTCAAAGCGGCTTCCAGCGCGGCGGCCTCGGCCTGAACGCGGATCAGCCCCAAGGACCCTGCGGCCCCTTTCAGCGAGTGGGCGATGCGGCACGCCTCCTCGCTTTCTTCCGCGCGCGCCGCGTCCTCCAACTTGGCCGCGTCGTGGCGATGAAGGTCCGCGAACTTGCGCAGCAAACGTTCAAAACGCTCCAGATCGTTCCCAACGGTGCGCAGGCCCGCCGCCAGATCCACACCGGGCAGGCCCATCAACTGCTCGCGTCGCCCGGCGACCGGCGGCGGATCGGGCGGCATGATCCCAGGCTGCGCAAGCGACGGCAGCCATTTCAACAGCAATCCGAACAGTTGCTCCGGGTCCACCGGCTTTGCCACGAAGTCATTCATGCCGGCAGCCAGACAGCGTTGGCGGTCCTCTTCGAAAGCGTTGGCGGTCATGCCCAGGATAGGGATGTGCTCCCAGCGCGGCAAAGCCCGGATCCGACGCGTCGCCTCCAATCCGTCCAGTTCCGGCATCTGCACGTCCATCAGCACCAGATCGTATACTCCGGCGGCGGCGCGCTCCACGGCCTCCCGGCCGTTGCGCGCCAGCTCGGCCTTCAGACCAACGCTGTCCAACAGCCAGAGCGCCACTTCCTGATTGATGAGGTCGTCCTCCACTACCAGCACCCTCGCGTCCGCGCGCAGCCGTAATTCGGCCTCAACCTTGTCAGGCTCCACGCTAGCCGGCTCGGCGGCAACGCTGTCCCCCTCCGTCAGCCAGGCGGTCAGCCAAAACACGCTGCCGTGCCCCTCTTGGCTTTCCGCGCCCACTTCGCCGCCCATCAATGCGGCCAGGCGCTGGGTAATCGCCAAACCCAGGCCGGTGCCGCCGTATTTGCGGGTGGTGGAATCGTCCGCCTGCTGAAACGCCTGAAACAGGCTGGCCAGTTTGTCGGCGGGAATGCCGATGCCGGTGTCGCGCACCTCGAAACGCAGCAGCAGGCGCTCGCCCTCGCTCCGCAACAGCCGCGCACGCATGGTGATCGTTCCCCGCTCGGTGAATTTGACCGCGTTGCCCGCGTAATTGAGCAAAGCCTGGCGCAAGCGGGTGGAATCGCCACGCAGACACGGCGACACGCCGGCGTAATCGATCTCCACGCGCAAACCCTTGGCCTGCGCCGGCTCGTCGATCAGAGAACGCACATGATCGAACAGCGCGCCGATGGAAAAGTCGGTCCGCTCCAGCGACAACTTGCCGGCTTCGATCTTGGACAGGTCCAGAATGTCGTTGATGATGCCAAGCAGATGCCCGCTGGCCACCAGCACTTTTTCCAGCTTGGCCTGCTGCTCCGGCCGCGGCTGGGTGCGCATCAGCAAATGGGTGAAACCAATGATGGCGTTCAAGGGCGTGCGGATTTCATGGCTCATATTGGCGACGAAGGCGCTCTTGGCCAGATTGGCCGCCTCCGCGTCTTCCTTGGCGCGCACCAGGGCCTGCTCGGTCTCCTTGCGCCGGGTGATGTCGGTGACGAAGCCGATGATTTTGTCCGAGCCTCCCGGCCTGTCCGGCAGGTAGTACGCCGTCATTTCCACTGCCACCAGCCGCCCGTCCCGGGTTCGTTGCTGGGTTTCGAACTGCGCCCGGCTTTGCTGCCGCAGGCGCTCCACGGTGTGCGCGTAGATTTCGGGCGTGGTATTGGGCACGATGTCCGATACGTTCAGCCTCAACATCTCATCGACGCCGTAGCCCAGCAGCTCCGCCGCGTAACGGTTGACGTAGATCAGCCGTCCGCTCGCCGCATCCACCCAGTGGATGCCGATGCCCACGCTGTCCATGGCGAACTGGGTGGTTTGCAGCTTGGCGCTGGTGGCGCGCACCTCCGCGGTGCGCACCGCCACCAGTTCTTCCAGGTGATGACGGTGCTGATCCAGCTCCATGGCCAGCCGCTTTTTCTGGGTGATATCCTCTTGCAAGGACAGGTAATGACTGATCCTGCCGTCCGGTTGACGGATAGGCGAGATGTGGGCGAAGTCGACGTAATCGCTGCCGTCCTTGCGCCGGTTGAACAGCTCGCCTTTCCATGGCTGACCGGCCCGCAGCGCGCTCCACAGCTCCGCATAGGTGTCCGCTGGAGTCAGGCCGGACTTGAGCAGATTGGGCGTCTGCCCCATCACCTCTTCCCGGCTGTAACCGGTATTGCGGACAAACGCTTCGTTGACGTATTCAATTCGCGTTTCCAGATCGGTGATGACGATGCTCTCCGGACTCTGCTCCACCGCCATGGACAGCTGGCGAATCCGCTCCGCCGCCTGCCGCCGCAAGGTAATGTCGCGGAAAGCGCCGTAGACGCCGCCATCCGGCAGGCGGATCGCGTTCACCTCCACCGGCACCTCGGCGCCGTCCTTGCGCCGCAGCAGCATCTCGGCGCTCAACTGCTCGTTGGACAGCAAGCGCTGGAACAAAGACTGCGCATTATCCGCCGCGGAGCCCGCGCTGAAATCGCCCACCCGCATCGCCAGGATTTCCGGCTCGTCATAACCCAGCAACTGACAGGCCTGCAGGTTGGCGTATTGATAGCGCCCCTCCGCATCCGCCACCAACACGGCATCGGCGGCATGATCCAACACGCTGCGATAGCGCGCTTCGGCGCTGGCCAAGGCCTGGGTTTTTTCGCGCAGCGGCCGCAAATCGTTATAGGTGCCGAAAAAGCCGCAGAACGTGCCGGACAGATCGTGCATGGCGGTGACGCAGGCGTAAACCGGAATGATTTCGCCGTTGCTGGCGACGCGCGCCTGCTCGCCGGTCCAGCGGCCCTGCTGTTTCACCTGCTGCTCCAGCGCCGCCCGCTCCTCCCGGCTAACCGGATCGTCCGGAATAAAGCGTGAGATCGAGGTGCCCAGCAGTTCGCCAATCGAATACCCCATCAATTCGCCAAACGCGGCGTTGACGTACAGGATATTCTTGGATGCATCGGTCATCACCACCGGCTGCGCCGACTGATCCAGCGCCTCCGCCAACTGGTGACGCTCTTCTTCAACGGATTTGCGCGCGGAGATGTCCTCGGTGAAGATCACAATGCCGCCGATGGCGCCGTCTCGCGCGTGCCATGGCCGCACTTCCCAACACAGCCACTGCGCCGCGCCGTTCTGACGCAGAAAGCGGTCTTCCTCTTCGCGCACCACCTCCCCGGCCAGCGCCCGGCGATGAATTTCCCGCCAAGCGTCGGGGATCTCCGGGAATACCTCGTAGTGGGATCGGCCGATGATGTCCTGGCCGTCCAGTTGGTAATCGTCCAGCCAGCGACGGCTGGCCGCCAGATAACGCATATTGCGATCGAACATCGCCAGCGCCGCCGGGGCGTGTTCGATGAACAGCGATAGTCTTTCCTCGCTTTCCAACAGAGCGGTTTCCATGGCTTTTCGGTCGGACACGTCCTGCATTGCGCCCCGCACCGACACTACCTTCCCGCCCGCCAACACCGGTCTCCCGGACACTCTCACCCACTTGCGCCGGCCAGTGGCGCTGAGCAATTGCAGCTCCAGATCATAGGGCTCCGCCTCCGTCACGACGCGGCGCACCGCTTCCTCTATCCGCCGGCGATCCTCCCCATGGAAAAAATCCAACCCAATGCAGGTGTTGGCCGGAGCATCCGCCGGCAGGTCATGGATGCGGGCCACTTCCGAGGTCCAGCCGCAGTCCCCGCTTGCGGGATCAAACCACCAGCCGCCCACCCGGGCGATGGCGCTCATTTCCTGCAGCAATTGCTCGCGCTTCCCCTGCTCCGCTTCGGCGCGCTTGCGCGCGCTGATGTCCGACGCGATGCCGCACACCGCGTAGGCGCGCCCCTCGGCGTCGAACAAGGGAAATTTGTACACCAAGTAAGTATGCGGGCCATCGTCGTGCGGCACGGTTTCCTCGTATTCGCGCGCCTGACCGGTGTTCAGCACTTCCAGATCGGCCTCGCGCAACTTGGCCACCACATCGGGCGGGAACAAGTCCTCGTCGCGCAGACCGCGCATGGCCTCTACGCTGATATGGAACAAATCGGGATAGCGTTGATTGACCAGCAGATAGCGGCCATGCATGTCCTTGACGAAGATGACCGCGGTGGAGTTGTTGATGATGGCGTGCAATAAAGCTTGCTGGCGCGCCAGTTCATTCTCCGCCCATCGCGAGCGGCGACTGATGAGACGCTGGCTGAACAGGCTAAACATCAAGCCGCACAAGGCGAACAAGGCAATGGAGGCGGCATCGGACGTCCGGATAATGACGAAGCTCCACTGTGGGGGCATGAACAGATACCAGACCAGCAAAGTCGACAAGACGGTGGCGACCAGACCGCCGGTCAGCCCGCCCAGCATGGCGGATACGAAGACCGCTGGATAGAACAGGAACCAGACGTATGGGTGGATCCAGTCCCAAAACCGCCACTGCGCGGCCAAGGCCAGCAAGGGCACCAGAACCCCCACCCCCCACGCGCGCCATGGCAGGGAGGCGAGGAAAGCCCGGAATAGAGCTTTTCCCGCCTCTTGTTTTAAATCCGTCAATTCTGGGCCTCGACTCGAAAGCTGGCTTGGTTTTGTCAGTTCTCACGATAGACCATGCCCCCTACGCAGGACAAACCGCCTACTGCCGACGCAAGCGTCTGGTCTCCCCCTCGGCATCGCGCCATTGCAGCGTTCCGCCCTCAATCAACAGAGTCTCCGGCAGCACGGCGCTGCGCGCCAGTTGCGGCGTCTGCGCCTCCACGGTCAGCGGATAGGCGATTGGCACGCCGTAGCGGCGCGGGCTGCGCGCATAGCAGCCGTGCTCGTTGTAAAACAACTCCAGCCAAGCGCCATCTCCACTCTCATAACGCCCCGGAACGAACAACTGCTCGTCCGGCTGCTGCCGCCCCGGCGCCGGCAAGGCTTCCCACTCCTCTCCGCTGGCGATGCGGGCCAAATCCCGTCCCAGGCGCTCCACCGGCGAGCCGAAGGCATTGGCCAACACCACCACGCCGCCCCCGCCGGGCAAGACGCTCATGAAGGAGAAAAAGCCGTTGACGTCGCCAAAGTGCTGGGCCAGCCGCAACTGGCGGCCGGCCAGCACCCAGTCCTCCCCGTAAAACCCGTAGGCGTACTCCAAAGCGCTCACATCCAGCATCAGCGCGGCCAGCCTGGCCGGCAAGGCCTCGCCCCGCTGCAGCGCCTCCAGCCAACGGCACAGATCACCCGCGCTGGAGGCCAGATCGTAGACGCCCCACGCCACCGACATGTCCATTGGCTCCGCGTAGCGCCACGGCGCTCCGGGATGCAGGCCGCGCGCGGCCTGCGGCAGAATGACGCGGCCATCGTCGACGAAAGTGCGCTCCAGACCCAGCGGCCGAAACAGGTACTGCTGCCGATAGCTGGAGAAATCCTGATCCGCCACCCGCTCCACAATGGCCGCCAATAATAAATAGCCGGTATTGCTGTATGCGTGGGCAATGCCGGGCGGGCAAGCCGGCGGCAAAGCGTGCGCCCAATCAAGCAGTTCCTGCGGCCGATGCGCCAACCGCATCCGCGTCGGCCAATACTCCGCCGCGCTGGTGAAGTTGGCGGTGCCGGCGCTGTGATTCAGCAATTGATGCAGGCTGATGCCCGCCGCATTGGGAAAGTCGGGAAAAAACCGCTCCAGGCTGTCGCTCAGCTCCAGCCGCCCCTGTGCCACCTGCTGCAGTACCGCGGCGGCGGTAAAGCTCTTGCTCAACGAGCCGATGCGAAACACCGTGTCCGGCTCGTTGGCCACCGCCAAACCCGGATCGGCCATGCCGCCGGCCACCGCCACCCGCTCGCCGTCGGCCAGGCAGACGGCGGCCACGCCGTGCAGGCAGCCCGCCGCGTTCCAAGAACGCAGATACGTTTGCAACGCGGCCACCGTGCTCATGCCCATGCCCACCCCCTCTGTTCAGGATCGTTTCGACGACAAGCAGCGTCTCTCCGCCTCATCATCACTATGGTTTGTTTCCCCGCCGCTCGCCATGCGATCCGCGCCGCGACAGCCGCCTCCAAGCCGGCTCACGACCTCAGTAAAAGTAGTCGACCAGCAATTGCCAGACCCGCCGCGCCGGGCTCGCGCCGTAACGGCTGTCCGGCGCTCCGTCAAAACGCTGCCACTGCAAGGCCAGGTCCGCCGCGCCCAGATGATAGCGGACCTCGGCCCAATTCATGCCGCTATGATCCACCAGGTCGAAACTGCGCATCGCGGTCAGATCCAGGTCATCCACCAGCGCATCCTGCCAATGCGCTCGCAGCAAGGCGGCGCGCCGGGTGGGCAGGCCGCCGCTTGCGCCGACTCCAGCCCGATAAGCGCCATAGAGCGCCGGCTTCTCGCGCAGCGCGCGCCATTCATCGCCATCCGGCGCAGCGCCGTCCTGCTGCCCCTCCAAGGTCAGGCTCAGTTTGTTGGCGCCGGTCCAGGTCAGGCCGCCGGCCAGACGATCGCGCCAAGCAGAATCCGGCAGCCCCAGGCTTTGCCTCCAAGTAGTCTGCTGCCGCCCGCCGGCCCATTCCAGATAGACCACGGTGGCGTCGCCAAGCACGCGCGACACATTGAAGCCCAGTTGCGGAGAACGGCCTTGCTCTTGCAGCAACAGCCATTGCGGATTCAGGTTTTCAGCGAAGCGATAGCTGCCGGCCAGCAGCAGCCGCTGTCGGGGATTGCTGGCGCCCCAGTCCAGGCTGGCGCCGTCCGGATTAGGCCCCGAACCCAGCTTTGGCGACCAGATCGCGGTCAAGGAAGCCCGATCCCACAGCCGCTGCCAGCGCAACATGGCGTTGCCGAGACGGTTCTGACGCAGGCTGTCCGGGTCCGCCGACACCACCGAGCGCACGGTGCCGGCGCCGAGAAAATCAGTGGGGTTGTAGCCCACGGCCACGCCGTAGCGGGTATTGACGCGCCCCAAGTCCAGCATCGCGTCGACGCCGAACTCGCGGCTCAGATAGGCCTCTTTCAGGGTATTGACGCCGTGGTCCCGCTGCGGCGAGCCGGCGAAGCGCCAATCCAGCCGGTTGGCCAGCACGCCGCGCCAGGCCGGGCTCAGGCGGCCGTCCCAGCGCAAATCGAAAGACAGCCGCTGGCTATCGTCTCCCGGCCGCGGCGACAACGCGGACGCCTCCAGTTGAAGCTTCAGATCACGCGGCTTCTCTTCCTCCATCCGGGTTTGATCGGCCAAGCGCAACGCTTCCTCGTCCAGCGGCGCGTCGGCGCCCCGCGCGGCCGCGCACGCCAGCAGCAACCACCCAAGCGCCAGCTTCCGCATCGTCATTCGGCCCGAAAACGCGGCAGATAGTCGCGTTGCAACCAAGCTTCCGGCACCTCGCGCCAAGCGAACTGGCTGTTGCGCAACACCGTTATCCAGCGCGGATTGAGGCCGTCTATGATCACGGTTTCCGTCGGGCGCTCTCGTCCCAACACTGGCTGATACGCGCGGTAGTACGCGGTCTTCAGCAGGCTTCCGCTCTCTGCGTAGAATTGCGCCTTGCGGCTGCGATAGCCATCGCGGTCCACCCACAGATCAATCGCGTGGTAGGTGACGCCGGGATTGCGCGCGCTGAGCCGCAGCTTGTAGCAAAGCCGCGTCTGGCGGTCCCCGTCCTGTATCGTCTCCTCGCCGGCCAGCACCGCTTGATAATCCAGCGCCAGGTTGACAGTGACCACGTCGCCGTTGGCCGCCTGGCCCAGCAGCCGCTGCTGCGGCGAAATCGGCACGCTGGCCTTGCTCGCCGGATCGAAAAACCACAGGTCGTTGCCGCTTTTGAGCATCAGCTTGCCGGCGTCCCGCTTGGGATTGATGAAACGCAGCAGGCTGCGGAACTGGCCGCTTTTCGGATCGGCGCGCGAATACACCGCCAGCGCGCTGGCCTCGTTCTGCTTGCCGTCCTTATAACTGACCAAGGACACCACCAGCCCGAAGGAGCGCTCCGGATTGCGCACCGCGTCGCTATTGGCCAGGATGGTCTGCGCGTCGGGCGCCGCCAGCGTCGTCGCCGCCCACAAGGCAACGCTCAACGCGGCCCAGCGTACCGTTCTCACTCTCTTGAAAATTACAAGCCTGTCACGCATGACGCAAAGCCTCCACTATATTAGCCGCGGCCGCGCGCCGCGCCGGCCACCACGACGATAGCAGCGCCATTGCCATCAAACCGCCGGCGGTCACCGCCATCATCCGCCACTCGCCCCATACCCGCACCAGGATGGGGCTGGGGTCCACCTGCCCCGGCGGCAGCCAGGTCAGCCCGGCGTGATTGATCAGCCAGGCGAGCAACAGCGCCAGCGCGATGCCCAGCACCCCGCCGCCAAGGCCTAACAGACAGCCCTCGCACAGGAACAGCCGCTGGATGCCGCGGCGGCGCAACCCTATCGCTCGCAGAGTGCCGATCTCCACTGTCCGCTCCAGCACCACCATATTCATGGTGTTGCCTATGGTGAACAGCGCCACGCAGGCGATCAACACCGCCAGAAAGCCGAAAATGGTGCCGAACATGCCGGTGATTTGGCCGTATTGCGGCTGCAGCGTGGCAAAGTCGTGCGCCGCCAGCGGCTGGCCGCGCAAGCGGGTGGCGAACAGCTGGCGCAAACGCGCCTCGGCCGCCGGAATCTGCGCGGTGTGCCTGAGCTGCAGCACGATGGCGGTGGCCATCGGCTCGCCCTGGCCGTACACCAGCTGCTGAGCCTGGCGCAGATGCAGGCCGACATACATATCGTCCAGCTCCTTGATGCCTTGGCTCTCCACCTTGGCCACTTGCAAGCGGGCCACATTGGGCGCGCCGGCGGCGGTGGCGGCCAAAAGCTCGATCTGATCGTCGCGGCCGCCGGCCGGCGGCACCGCCGCGGACAAGGCCGCCAGATCGGCCGGCAAATCGTCGCCGCCGGCCGGAACCGGCGGCGGCGCGCAATCCTTGAGCTTGAACGCCGCGCACAATTGCAGCACTCGCGCCACGCCGGTGCCGATCACCGCCGCGTTCGGCGCGGTGCCGGTCAGCGCCACCGGTTTGCGCTTATCGTTGAAGCCATAATCGTCCCAGCGCCGCAACCGGTTCTGCGCGTCCACTTCGCTGCCGCGGGCGATCACCGTTCGAGAGGCGCCGGCCGCGTAATGGCCGGCAATGCCGCCCAAGCTCAACGTGGGGGTTACCACCGTCAACATCGGCCGCAGCACCGGATCGTTCTCGATCTGCCTCATCACGGTCCGGTAATCGCGGATGCCATAAGCGGCGGGGTTGCCGCTGCCGTACAGAAAATAATCCCGATGCTGCACCTGCAGATGGCCGCCGGCGCGCACCATGCCGGTTTGCAGCCCATATTGCACCGTGCGGTTGTAACCGCCGAACAGCAATACCGCCACCAAGCCGATAATCATCGTGGACAAGGTCGCCAAGGTGCGGCGGCGATTACGCAGCAGATTGCGCCAGGCCAGCTTCAAGGTATTCACGCCAAGGCCTCCTCTGCGTTCAGCGCGCCGACCCGGCCATCGCTGACCAGGTAGCGGTCATCCGCCGCCGCGATCACCTGCGGATCATGCGAGGAGAACACCACCGCCACCCGGCGTTCGCGCTGCAATTGGCGCAACAAGGCCAGAATGGACGCCCCCGTCTGGCTGTCCAGATTGGCGGTGGGTTCGTCTGCCAGCACCAAGGCTGGCTCGTGCACCAGCGCGCGCGCAATCGCCACCCGCTGGCGCTGACCGCCGGACAGCTGGCCGGGCCGGTTCGCAGCCTTGTCCGCCAATCCCACCGCCGCCAGCATCTCCAATACCCGCTCGCGTCGCCGCCGCGCCGGCACCCCCTGCAATTGCAACGGGTACTCGACGTTCTCAAACGCCGACAGCACCGGCATCAGATTGAAATTCTGGAAGATGAAACCGATGTGACGCGCGCGAAAATCGCTGAGCGCGTCGTCGCTCAAGCCACCCAAATCCTGATCCGCCACCATGATCTTTCCGGCATCGGCGCGGTCTATGCCGCCGATCAGGTTCAGCAAAGTGGTCTTGCCGCTGCCGGACTGGCCGGACAGCACGGTGAAGCGCGCCGAGGAAACTTTGAGGCTGACCTCCGCCAGCGCCGGCACGCGCACCTGTTCCATCCAATAACTCTTCGACACCCCGTTCAACTCCACCGCCCACATAGCTCCCCCCATCGCTCAAATCCAACGGCATCAATATGCATGAAATCGGCATAAAAAGCTTTGCCTTGCGACAAAACGCCCATGACGGGCGCCAAATGCGTGCCATCCACGCCAAGCAATGCGCATCGACACCGGTTTTCCATGGGAGTAGCATGGTTTTATCCCCCGCAAAGGAGCTTGCATGACACAAGACAAAACCCCGCCCCAAGCCCCCCTGCCCTCGGAAGCGGTCGCCGACGCACATCCGCCGGCCGTCAAGCCGCCGCCGCGTCGTGCCGCCGCCCACCGCCGCACCAATATGGAACGCGCCCACCAGGAATCGGTGCAAGCCATCGAAACCGTCAGCCAACAGCCGGTGGCCTTGCAAGTGGCCGCCGCGCCGCAGGGCAGCGCTGAGGACAGCGTCAGCGCCGAGCTGCCGGCCAGCTATCCTTACCGCACGCGGATGCGCCGCCCGGAGTACGAGCAGCAGAAACAGGCGCTGCAGATCGAGCTGCTGAAAGTGCAGAACTGGGTCAAAGAAAGCGGCCAGAAAATCGTGATCCTGTTCGAAGGCCGCGACGCCGCCGGCAAGGGCGGCACCATCAAACGCTATATGGAACACCTGAACCCGCGCGGCGCGCGCGTGGTGGCGCTGGAAAAGCCTTCGGACCGCGAGCGCGGCCAGTGGTACTTCCAACGCTATATCGAACACCTGCCCACCGCGGGCGAGATCGTGTTCTTCGACCGCTCCTGGTACAACCGCGCCGGAGTGGAGCGGGTCATGGGCTTTTGCCATCCGCACGAGTATCTGGAATTCATGCGCCAGACGCCGCAACTGGAACGCATGCTGGTCAACAGCGGCATCCGCCTGTTCAAGTTCTGGTTCTCGGTCAGCCGCGAAGAGCAGCTGCGCCGCTTCATCTCGCGCCGCGATGACCCGCTGAAACACTGGAAACTGTCGCCTATCGACATACAGTCGCTGGACAAATGGGACGACTACACCGCGGCCAAGGAAGCGACCTTCTTCCACACCCATACCGGCGACGCGCCGTGGACGGTGGTGAAGTCCGATGACAAGAAGCGCGCGCGCCTCAACTGCATCCGCCACTTCCTGTCCCGGCTGGACTACCCAGGCAAGGACGCGCACGTCGCCAGAGCGGCGGACCCGCTATTGGTGGGCGAACCGCACAACATGGACGCCGAGGACGGCGACGCGCCACTGCGGATTTGAATGGCCGGCGCCACTCACTCCACCCTGAAGCGCGGCAGATAATCCCGCTGCAGCCAGGCCTCGGGCACCTCGTGCCAAGCGAAGCCGCTCTTGCGCATCACCGTCACCCACTGCGGATTAAGACCGTCGATGATGACGGTTTCCGTGGGGCGGTCCCGGCCCAGCGCCTGGCGATAACCGCGGTAATAAGCGGTTTTCAGCAGCTCACCGCTGGCGGCGTAGAACTGTGCCTTGCGGCTGCGATAGCCGTCACGATCCACCCATAGCTCAATGGCGTGGTAAGTCACATCCGAGCGCCGCGCACTCAGCCGCAGCTTATAGCTGGCGCGCGGCTTGCGATCACCATCGATCACGGTCTCCTCCGCCACAAGCGTGGCCAGATAGTCCAGGGCCCAGTTCACTGTCACCACATCGCCGTTCGCCGCCTGGCCCAACAGCCGCTGCTGCGGCGAAATCGGCACGCTGGCCTGGCTCGCGGGGTCAAACACCCATAAATCCTTGCCGCTTTTCAGGGTCAATTTGCCCGCGTCGCGGCTGGGGCTGACAAAGCGCAACAGGCTGCGAAACTCGCCGCGCCGCGGATCGGCCCGTGAATACAACACCAAGGAGCTGGCGTCGCTGGGCTTGCCTTGCTTGTAGCTGAGCAAATCCACCGTCAGGCTGAAAGACTTGCCGGGATTGCGCACCTCGTCGCTCCAGGCCAGTATCTGCTGCGCGTCCGGCGCCGCCTGGGCCTCCCCCAGCCAAACAAGCGCGATCACCCCCAAAATGTGCGGGCACTTCATGCTCCGTTCCCCTCCCTCTTCCGCCATACCGGCTCAGGTCTGCCTCAAGGCGTCTACTATGTTCCAACGCGCCGCCCGGCGCGACGGCCACCAGGACGACAGCAGCGCCACGGCCATTCCTCCTCCCATGCACGCGGCCACCATGCGCGTCTCGCCCCAGACCCTGATCAAAATCGGACTGGGCTCCACCACTCCGGGAGGCAACCAACTCAGATCCGCGCGGTTGATCAGCCAAGCCAGCCCCAGCGATAGCAGCAGGCCGCTCAGGCCTCCAATCGCCCCCAGCAAGGCGCCCTCGCATAGAAACAGCCGCTGGATACCGCTGCGTCGCACGCCGATGGAACGCAGCGAGCCGATTTCGCGGGTGCGCTCCACCACCGCCATATTCATGGTGTTCCCAGTGGTGAACAGCGTTACGCTGGCAATGAGCGTCGCCATAAAACCGAAGATGGCGCCGAACATGTCAACGATCCGCTGGTACAGCGGCTGCAGAGCGGCGAAATCGTGCGCCGTCAGCGGCTGCTCGCTCAGACCGGATTGAAACAACTGTTGCAGCCGCTGGCGCGCCGCCCCAATCTGCCCGCTGTTCTTCAACTGCAGCAGGATCGCCGTCACCATCGGCTCCCCCTCCCCATACAGCAGCCGCTGTGCCTGAGCCAAATGCAAGCCCACATAGACATCGTCCCACTCCCGAGCGCCCTGCCGCTCCACCCCCAGCACCTGCAAACGGGCGACATTGGGCGCGCCGGCAGCCGTGGCCGTCAGCAGTTCGATCCGCTTGCCGTCGTCGGTTCGCGCAGGCCCAGTCAAGGCGGCCAGGTCCGGCGGCAGTCGCTCGCTCTCCACAACGGCCGCCGTGCAGCCGCGGTCGCCACCGGACAGGCACAGCCCCAGGGTTCTGGCAACGCCGCTGCCCAATACCACCGCATTGGGGCTGCTGCCGGTCAGGGCCATCGGCTTGGCCGCCTGCCGAAGGCCGTGGGCGTCCCAGCGCCGCAAACGATCCTGGCCTGCCGGCTCGCTGCCTTGCGCCAACACCGTGCGCGACGCGCCGGTAGCGTAATAGCCGGCAATGCCGCCCAGGGTCAGGGTCGGTGTGACTGTCACCAACATGCCCGCCAATACCGAATCCGACTCGATCATGCGCTGGATGCGCCGATAGTCGCGGATGCCATAGGCAGCCGGATTGCCGCTGCCGTATTGCAAATAATCACTGTGCTGCACCTGCAAATGGCCGAGCTCGCGAACGAAAGCCGTTTCCAAACCGTACTGGACCGCTCTCTGATAGCCGCCGAACAACAACACACCCGCCATGCCCACCGCCATGGTCAGGACGCTTGCCCAAGTTCGCCGACGGTTGCGCAACAGATTGCGCCACGCCAGTTGCAGGACGTTCATGCCAGCGCCTCCCCCTCCGCCAGTGCGCGGACTCTTCCGTCACGGACTTGGTAGCATTCGTCCGCCGCCGCGATCACCAGCGGATCGTGCGAGGAGAACACCACCGCCACGCCGCGCTCGCCTTGCAAGCGCCGCAGCAGCGCCAGGATGGAGGCTCCGGTGCCGCTGTCCAGATTGGCGGTGGGTTCGTCGGCCAACACCAGCGCCGGCTTGTGCACCAGCGCACGCGCAATCGCCACCCGTTGACGCTGACCGCCGGACAGCTGCCCGGGCCGATGCGCCGCCTGTTTCAACAAGCCCACCTCGGCCAGCATCTCCAGCGCGCGCGCCTTACGGCGCCCCGCCGATTCGCCTTGCAAGTGCAGCGGGTATTCCACGTTCTCCAGCGCGGACAGCACCGGCAGCAAGTTGAAACTTTGAAACACAAAACCCAAATGGCGGGCGCGGAAATCGCTAAGTTCGTCATCACTCAAGGCGGCTATGCTTTGTCCAGCAATAACGATATCCCCGCTGTCGGGGCGATCCATGCCGCCCAGCAAATGCAGGATCGTGCTTTTCCCGCTGCCGGAGGGGCCGGCCAAGACGGTGAATCTGGCTGCGGCCACTTTCAAATTCACATTCAACAAAGCCGGCACCTTTATTTGATCTAGCCAGTATTGTTTAAATACGCCACGCATTTCCGCCCCCATGAATCCGCTCCATAAAAATTGGCGCCACCCATTGATGATCCAAAGCCAAGCCGCCCACTTTCCAACCGAATATATCTTAAAAAACGCCACGTTTTCACTAAGGACAAACAAAGCAATAAATCAGCAATTTAACGGCAAAATCAAATAATTAAAATCTTAAATAAAATTACAATTAATATTAAAAATTAAATAAATCATCAGGTAAAAGCCGGAGCTTGGATTGACGAGCAGCGCCAAGCCGGCAGTCGCTGGCCGGCTCAAAAAGACAATGCCTCAATAAGTATTGAGGCATTGCATACGACGCTTGGACTTGCCGGGAGTCAGGAACGCTGCCGCTTCCACTCGCGCCGCGCGTCGCAGGCGGCGCGCAAAGGCGTGGACGACAGGCTGGTGGCGGCGAAATGCCCCACTTGGCGTGAAACCTTGGACAAGGCGGAACCGGACAGGCTGCCCACCTGCCAGGCATGCCGCAGAGGGTGCAGCGATGGCGAGTCGTCGCTGGCCGCGTCCAGACGCGCCTGCACATCGCGGTTTACCTCGGACAGCCAGCGCTCGGTCAGCAGCATCCAGTCGCGCTGAGTATCCGCTTGCGCTTGCAACAGATTGGCGCCCACCAACAAGGTGTCATCCAGCCGGCGCTCCAGATCGCCCTGCGATATCGGATAAGCCGGCGCAAAAGCCGACCACCAGCCGACACAGGCTTCGTGCTGCGCTTCCAACAAGCGCTGCTGGCCGCGCTCCACCGCGTTGCGGTAGCTCTCCATCGCGCCGATCAACCAACTACGGGTCATTGCCACTCCTTCGGTCAAACCAGGCGGCCAGCGCGCTTTCGCGCGGCAACCGCCTCAGGAGCCTGCTTACGGTGACAAAGCGTTGCGGCTGAAAAAAGACGCGCAGCGTCGTAAACAGGTTCTAAGCCGCAACAGCGGGCAAACGCCACACTTGCAGCAATTCTTGCAACAAGGTTTCCAGCACCGGATCGCCTCCCCGGTCCGATGGGTAAACAAATTGCAACTCAGCCAATTTGCGCACATCCGGCAGTACTGTCAACCTGCCTGCGTCCCGCCAGGCTTGCGCCGCCTCTTCCCGCGCCAGCGCCACCCCCACTCCAGAGGCCACCAGTTCCAGGATAGCGTCGAGATGATCGCACTCCGCTACCTTCTTAGGCGAAATGTTAAGTTCCCGCCACAACTCCGCGGTGATTTTGGAAAGGCTGGAGAATTGCGAAATGCCTATCCACGGCAATTTGCCCAATTCCTTCAAACCGCCGGCCAAACGCGGCGCCCAGGCGGCGGGCAAAACGATTCGGAACGGCAATTCCGCCAACTTGACCGTAGAGACGTTCACATAAGGGTTCTTGCCCAGGTAGAAGCCCGCGTCCAGCTCCTTCTTGCGGACCAGGTTCAGCACATCCACCGTCACCCCGTGGCGCAGTTGGATGTCCAGCAAGGGATAGCGCTCCACCAAACCGGCCACCCAAGGCCCGATTTTCAGCGTGTCCGGCGTCAGCGTGATGCCTATCCGCGCCTTGCCGGACAACTGACCCTTCAATTGTTTGGCATGATTGATGATGCCGCTGGCCGCGCCCAGTATCGCCTGCGCCTGCGGCAACAGCTCCTGTCCGATGCGAGTGAGCGACACGCCTCCCGCGCTGCGCTCGAACAACTGCATGCCCACTTCTTCTTCCAGCGCCTTGATTTGCGCGGTGACCGCCGGCTGCGACAGATGCAGCAATTCCGCGGCCTGTGTCAGGTGCCCTTGCTGAGCGACGGTGACAAAGGTGCGCAACTGATAGATTTCCATGTTCTCCCCTGACTTGGATGCCAGACGGCGGACCGGATCGCCGCGTGCCGGTCATGGGCGGCATGACGGCGGGGCTCCGACGCCCGTTTGAGCACTACCGCGCAACGCGGCGGCATGGCGGCCTGAGCAAAGCTTGGCCGATGGCGGGTTTTTCTTGTGCGAGCCATTTTCAGCGTAATGCCGGCTAAATAACAAGCGTTTTGTGCCTCGCCACCGCCCTGTCCAAGCATTTGCGCAAAGGCGTTCGGCCGCCAAGGCAACCAGGACAAACCCCGGTCGCACTGACAACAGGACAACAATTTCACACCAGACAAAGAGTAAAAATTCTAATGTAAATACTTGATTTTACTTGATTTTTGCATCGCAACATCGGTCTGAATAATTTTACGCATCAAAAAAAGCGATTAGATTCGCCGCCACAGCCTCCCTTATGTTTTTAGCAGCGGCACTCTAAGCCGCGATCACAAAGGAGGATGCAATGAACGAGGACATACTCAAGAAAGTGCAGTCCAATCCCAAATTCAAGGAACTGGTGCACAAGAAAACCAGCCTGGGTTGGCAGCTCACTTTGATCATGCTGGCCATCTATTACGGTTTCATCCTGGTGCTGGCGTTCTCGCCGGCCACGCTGGGCCATCCGATCAGCGCCGGCGCCACCATGACCATAGGCATTCCCATCGGCGTGCTGATCATCATCTCGGCCTTCGTGTTGACCGGCATCTACGTCCGCCGCGCCAACACCGAATTCGACCTGCTCAACCAGCAAATCGTCGAGGAGTCCAAACAATGAAGCAACGCGTCTTGCAACTGGCCTGCGTCGCCGGCGTTCTACTGCCCTCCTTGGCCATGGCGGCCGGGGCCATTGAGGGCGATGTCAAACAACAGGCCACCAACTGGCACGCCATCATCATGTTCCTGCTGTTTGTGGCGTTTACCCTGTGTGTCACCTATTGGGCGGCTCGCCGCACCAAATCCGCCAGCGACTTCTACGCGGCCGGCGGCGGCATCACCGGTTTTCAAAACGGCCTGGCGATCGCCGGCGACTACATGTCCGCCGCGTCCTTCCTCGGCATTTCCGCCATGGTGTTCGAAAAAGGCTACGACGGCCTGATCTACTCGATGGGCTTCCTGGTCGGCTGGCCGGTGATCCTGTTCCTGGTGGCCGAACGCCTGCGCAATCTGGGCAAATACACTTTCGCCGACGTCGCCTCCTACCGGCTGCAACAAACGCCGGTGCGCAGCTTCGCCGCCACCTCCACACTGGTGGTGGTAGCCATCTACCTGATTGCGCAGATGGTGGGGGCTGGCAAGTTGATCCAGCTCTTGTTTGGCATGAGCTACACCTCCGCGGTGCTGATGGTGGGCGTGCTGATGGTGTGCTACGTGCTTTTCGGCGGCATGCTGGCCACCACTTGGGTGCAAATCATCAAGGCGGTGCTGCTGTTGTCCGGCGCCACCTTCATGGCCATCATGGTTCTGGCCACCGTGGGTTTCAGCCCGGAACTGATGTTTGAAAAAGCGGTGGCCGCGCATAGCAAGGGCGTCGCCATCATGGCGCCGGGCAAAACGGACCCCATCGACTCGATCTCGCTGGGTCTGGCGCTGATGTTCGGCACCGCCGGCCTGCCCCACATCCTGATGCGCTTCTTCACCGTGTCCGACGCCAAAGAGGCGCGCAAATCGGTGTTCTTCGCCACCGGCTTCATCGGTTACTTCTACATCCTCACCTTCATCATCGGCTTCGGCGCCATCATGCTGGTGCTGAACCAACCGGGCATGATGGAAACCGTGGTCAAAAACGGCAAATCCGTCACTCAGCTGATCGGCGGCAACAATATGGCGGCGGTGCACCTGGCCGAGGCCGTGGGCGGCGACATGTTCCTGGGCTTCATCTCCGCGGTGGCCTTCGCCACCATCCTGGCGGTGGTGGCCGGCCTGGCGCTGTCCGGCGCCTCCGCGGTGTCGCACGACCTGTACGCCAGCGTGATCAAAAAGGGCAAAGCCAACGAGGCCGACGAAATCCGCGTGTCCAAAATCACCACCGTGGTGCTGGGCGTGGTGGCCATCGTGCTGGGCCTGGTATTCGAGAAGCAGAACATCGCCTTCATGGTGGGCCTGGCCTTCTCCATTGCCGCCTCGGCCAACTTCCCGGTGCTGTTCCTGTCCATGTTCTGGAAAGGACTGACCACGCGCGGCGCGGTGATCGGCGGCTTCATCGGCCTGCTGTCCGCGGTGGTGCTGATCGTTCTGGGGCCGACGGTCTGGGTGGAGGTGCTCAAGCACGAACACGCGGTGTTCCCGTACAAGAACCCGGCCATCTTCTCGATGACCCTGGCCTTCGTTTCCACCTGGCTGATCTCGGTGCTGGACAAATCCCGTCAGGCCGATGAGGAAAAAGCCAAATTCGAAGCTCAGTTCGTGCGCGCGATGACCGGCATCGGCGCATCCGGGGCCTCCAAGCATTGACATTGACATAAGGCCGGGCCGAGGATGTCGGCCTGCCTTAAATACCCCACCGCGCCGCTCCAGCGGTTCCGGAGCGGCGGCATGACAACAAAGCTAATCCAGGAGAAGTTTATGTCCACGCTAGAATCCGTCCTCAAGGAAACCCGCAGCTTTCCGCCTTCCGACGATTTCCGCCAGAAAGCGGCAATCTCCGGAATGGAGGCGTACAACACGCTGTGCGAGCAGGCGGACGCAGATTACCTGTCGTTCTGGGGCGACCTGGCGCGCGACCTGATCACCTGGAAAAAACCGTTCACCCGCGTGTTGGACGACAGCCAAGCGCCGTTCTTCAAATGGTTCGACGATGGCGTGCTGAACATCTCCTACAACTGCCTGGACCGCCACCTGGCGGTCAACGCCAATCGCATCGCGCTGATTTTCGAGGCCGACGACGGCGCGGTCACCCGCGTCACCTACGCGGAATTGCACCGCCGCGTCTGCCAGTTCGCCAACGGCCTGAAGAGCCTGGGCGTGTCCAAGGGCGACCGCGTGGTGATTTACATGCCCATGGTGATCGAAGCCATCGTGGCGATGCAGGCTTGCGCGCGCATCGGCGCCATCCACTCCGTGGTGTTCGGCGGCTTTTCCGCCGGGGCGGTGCGCGACCGCGTTCAGGACGCCGGCGCCAAACTGGTGATCACCGCCAACGAAGGCCTGCGCGGCGGCAAGAGCGTGCCGCTGAAAGCCACGGTGGATGAAGCGCTGGCGATGGGCGGGTGCGACAGCGTCAAACACGTGATCGCTTATCAGCGTACCCAAAACGCGGTCGCCTGGAGCGAGGGCCGCGACGTATGGTGGCACCAGCTGACCAGCGGCCAGCCGGAGCAATGCGAACCGGAATGGATGAACGCCGAGGATCCGCTGTTCATCCTTTACACCTCTGGCTCCACCGGCAAACCCAAGGGCATTCAGCACAGCAGCGCCGGCTATCTGCTGGGCGCCGCCAACAGCTTCCGCTGGGTATTCGACTACAAACCCAACGACGTGTTCTGGTGCACCGCCGACGTGGGCTGGATCACCGGCCACAGCTATATTTGCTACGGCCCTTTGGCCAACGGCGCCACTCAGGTGATCTTCGAAGGCGTGCCCACCTATCCGGACGCCTCACGCTTCTGGCGCATGATAGAGCAGCACAAGGTCAGCATTTTCTACACCGCGCCCACCGCCATCCGCTCGTTGATCAAGCTGGGCGCGGACCTGCCCAAGCAGCACGACCTGTCCAGCCTGCGCCTGCTCGGCACCGTGGGCGAGCCGATCAACCCCGAAGCCTGGATCTGGTATCACGAAACCGTGGGCGGCGGCCGCTGCCCCATCGTGGACACCTGGTGGCAGACCGAAACCGGCTCCATCCAGATTTCGCCGCTGCCCGGCGCGGTGGCCACCAAACCCGGCTCGTGCACGCTGCCGCTGCCCGGCATCATGGCCGACATCGTCGATGAATCCGGCGCCCAGGTGGACCCTGGCCGCGGCGGTTTCCTGGTGATCAAGAAGCCCTTCCCCAGCCTGGTGCGCACCATCTGGAACGATCCGGAGCGCTTCAAGAAAACCTATTTCCCGGAAGAGTTCAACGGTCAGTACTACCTTGCCGGCGATTCCGCCAACCGCGACGAGAACGGCTATTTCTGGATCATGGGCCGCATCGACGACGTGCTGAACGTGTCCGGCCACCGCCTGGGCACCATGGAGATCGAATCCGCTCTGGTGGCCAACCCGCTGGTGGCCGAGGCCGCCGTGGTCGGCAAGCCGCACGAGGTCAAGGGCGAGGCGGTTGTGGCCTTCGTCGTGCTCAAAGGCGCGCGCCCGCAGGGCGAGGAAGCCAAGAAAGTGGCGGCCGAGCTCAAAAACTGGGTGGCGCACGAGATTGGCAAGATCGCCCAGCCGGACGACATCCGCTTCGGCGAAAACCTGCCCAAGACCCGCTCCGGCAAGATCATGCGCCGCCTGCTGCGCTCCATCGCCAAGGGCGAAGAGATCACCCAAGACGTATCCACGCTGGAAAACCCGCAGATTCTGGAGCAGCTGCAACATCCGCTGTGATCAAGCCATCGTCCGCCGCACCCGCAGGAGCCGTCGCGCAAGCGACGGCTTTTTCACTCCTTCCGCGCCCTCATCCGCCATCCGGGTGTTGAAGCCATTCGCCGTAGCGTCGATAATTAGCGGTTTTTCAAGTGGAATCCGACAGCATGCCCGTTATCCCCCTGGTCGAAAGGATCGACGCCCTGCTGCCCCAGACCCAATGCGGACAATGCAGCCACGCCGGCTGCCGACCGTATGCGGAGGCGCTGGCGGAAGGCCGCGACCCGATCAACCGCTGCCCGCCGGGCGGCGACGACGGCATCCGGGCGCTGGCGGAGCTGCTGGGCCGGGACGTCATTCCCTTCGCCCCCGACGGCCCGCAGCCCAAACCGCGGGCGCTGGCCGTGATACGCGAAGACAGCTGCATAGGCTGTACGCTGTGCATCCAGGCCTGCCCGGTGGACGCCATCGTAGGCGCCGCCAAGCAGATGCACACCGTCATCGCCTCCGAATGCACCGGCTGCGAGCTATGCCTCGCGCCCTGTCCGGTGGACTGCATCGACTTGGTCCCCGTGGCCGACCCAGCCGACGGCGAGCGCGACCGCGTGATGGCGCGCGCCGCCCAGGCCCGCATGCGCTACGAACGACGCCAAGCGCGCAAAACGCGCGAACAAGAAGACAAGGCCAGACGCCTGGCCGAGCGCGCCGCGGTAAGCGCCGCGTCGTCGCCTCCGGCCGCAGCGCCGGTCGCCGCGGCCGCTTCCGCGCCGGCGGCCGACAAAAACGAATTGATCCGCAAGGCGATGGAACGCGCCGCCGCGATGCGCGCCGCCCGCGAACAAGCAGACAAGGACAAGCCGTGAACGCCGTCAAACGCAAAGAAATATTCGCCCGTCTGCGCGACGCCAACCCGCACCCCACCACCGAACTGGAGTACAGCAGCCCGTTCGAACTGCTGATCTCGGTGCTGCTGTCGGCGCAAGCCACCGACGTCAGCGTCAACAAGGCCACGCGCCGCCTCTACCCCGTGGCCAACACCCCGGCGGCCATGCTGGCGCTGGGAGAAGAATCGCTGGCGGACTTCATCAAGACCATAGGCTTGTACAAGACCAAGGCCAGAAACGTGATCGCCACCTGTCGTCTGCTGCTGGAAAAGCACGGCGGCGAAGTGCCGCAAACCCGCGAGGCCTTGGAGGCGCTGCCCGGCGTCGGCCGCAAAACGGCCAACGTGGTGCTGAACACTGCTTTCGGTCAGCCTACCATCGCGGTGGACACCCATATTTTCAGGGTCGCCAACCGCACCCGGATCGCGCCCGGCAAAGACGTGCGAGAAGTTGAGGATAAGCTGGTAAAATACATCCCCGACGAATTCAAAATCGACGCGCACCACTGGCTGATCCTGCTCGGACGCTATGTCTGTAAAGCCAGAAAGCCTGAATGCGAGCGTTGCGTCATCGCCGATCTCTGCGAATATCCGGCAAAAACCGTTATGATTAAAGACAACTGAATCAAATACTGGAAAAACTCCGGTTCCGCCCTTATTTTCCGCATAGACATCAACCTAAAAGGATAGCCTGTGACAACGTATCTGCGCACCCTGGTTGGCGCCTTGCTCGCAGCCTCGTTGCTGTCCGGCTGCGACAAGGTCGAGCGCTTCTTCAAAGGCAACTCCCAACCCGCGCCGGTCGCCATTCCCGCACAACAGGATGGCCGCGTCGCCATGCTGCTGCCGGACTTCACTCAATTGGTCACCCGCGACGGACCGGCGGTGGTGAACATCCAGGCCAGCCGCGAAGAAAGCGGCGGCGCCCAAGCCAGCAACCTGCCGATTCCCGTACCGGAAGACGATCCGCTGTACGACTTCTTCCGCCGCTTCATCCCCAATCATCCGCCTCAACGCGAACAGCCGCAGGAAGAAAGCGTCTCCTTCGGCTCCGGTTTCATCATCAGCGCCGACGGCTACATCCTGACCAACGCCCACGTAGTGGCGGACAGCCAGCAGGTCAAAGTCATGCTGACCGACAAGCGCGAGCTGCGCGCCAAGCTGGTGGGCGTGGACAAGCGCACCGACGTGGCACTGCTGAAAGTGGCGGCGGCGGACCTGCCGGTGGTCAAGATAGGCAGCCCGGCTGACTTGAAGGTCGGCGAATGGGTAGCCGCCATCGGCGCGCCGTTCGGCTTCGACAACACCGTCACGGCCGGCATCGTTTCCGCCAAGGGCCGCAGCCTGCCGGACGAGAACTTCGTCCCCTTCATCCAGACCGACGTGGCGATCAACCCCGGCAACTCCGGCGGCCCGCTGTTCAACCTGCGCGGCGAAGTAGTGGGCATCAACTCGCAGATTTACAGCCGTTCCGGCGGCTTCATGGGCATTTCCTTCGCCATCCCCATCGACTTGGCGATGAGCGTGGTCGATCAGCTCAAGGCCAAGGGCAAGGTCAGCCGCGGCCAGTTGGGCATCAACATCCAGGAAGTCACCCAGGAACTGGCGCAGTCCTTTGGCCTTCAGCGCCCCAGCGGCGCGCTGGTGGTGCGCGTCGATCCCAAGGGACCGGCCTCTCGCGCCGGCCTGCAAGCCGGCGACATCATCCTGAAGCTGGACGGCAAAGCGATAGAAAGCTCCAAGGATCTCCCGGTGCAGGTTGGTTCCTTGCAACCGGGCACCAAGATCAAGCTGACGGTGTGGCGCAAGGGCGTGGAGAAGGAGCTGGAAGCCACGCTGGCGGAACTTGCTCAGGACGCGCCAAGCACGCAGCAGCCTCAGGAGGAAAACACGCCGCAGGGCTTCCAGTTTGGCAAACTGGGGCTGACGCTGAGCGAACTGACGCCTAATCAGCGTTCGGAGTTGGGCGTGCGCGGCGGCTTGCTGATCCAGAAAGCGCAAGGCCCCGCCGCCCGCTCCGGCCTGCAGGCGGGCGATGTGATCCTGGGCTTGAACCAGGTGGAAGTGTCCACCATCGCACACTTCGAAAAAGCATTGGCCAGCGCCAAAGGCCATATCGCCCTGCTGGTGCGACGCAACGAGGCCGTATTGTTCGTGCCTCTGCGGCTGGAATAACCCCCGCCTCAATACGCAACGCCCAAAGCCGCCGTCAGGCGGCTTTTTCATTTCTCCGGCATATCGCCCGCGCGCTCGCGCTGCTAGGATTAAGCTTTCGCCATCCGCCCACAGGAGAGCCGCCATGGACTTTCACACAGCCGATCTATGCGATCAGTTCGACGAGCAACTACAGGTGTTGACGCCCGCGCTGCAACGCTACGGCGGGCAGACCCGCTTTTACGGCCGCATCGAAACCCTGAAGCTGTTTGAGGACAACAGCCTGGTGCGGGAAGCGCTGAGTCAGAACGGCGCCGGCAAAGTGCTGGTGGTGGACGGCGGCGGCTCGCTGCGCTGCGCGTTGCTGGGCGATCAACTGGGCGTGCTGGCGGTGGCCAACGGCTGGGCCGGCGTGGTGATCAATGGTTGCATTCGCGACTCCGCCGCCTTGAACAAGCTGGCGCTGGGCATACGCGCGCTAGGCGTCCATCCGCGAAAGTCGGTGAAGCGCGGCGAAGGCCAGCGCAATCTGAGCGTGGAGTTCGGCCAAGTGCGCTTCAGCCCCGGCCACTGGTTGTACGCAGACGAGGACGGGGTGGTCGTCGCGCCGGGCGCGCTGCACCCCGCGCCGTGACGCGAGGACTCCTTCAGCCCTCTTCGCTCTTGCTCGCGGGAGCGTAAATGCGCGGTTCAAGCCTCGCTGCGTTGATAGATGGGCAGTTCTTGCTGCGCGGCGGGGCTGCCCCAGGGCAGGTGATGCTCCCACCAGATATGTCCGGCCGGCACCACCCGTTCCGGATGGTCCAGCGAAGACACGGTGATGTCGAGCTCCTCCGGGTCCGATTCGTGGCGGTAAGTCAGGGTGGAGCCGCAATGCGGGCAGAACCCCCGGCTGACCGCCGCCGAGGAGTGATACAGCACCGGTTTTTCACCGCGCCAGTCCAGATCGGCCACGCGAACGGTGAACCAGGTCACGAAGGCCGCGCCGCTGGCTCGGCGGCAGCTTTTGCAATGGCAGTGCACCACATCGTAAGGCTCGGCGCGCAAACGGTAACGCACCGCGCCGCACAGACAACCTCCAGTCAGATTCTGGCTCGCGCTCATGATGCCTCCCTCGCTGCTGGGTTGACGATGGATTAAGAAACGGCCGTCCCCGCCAGCCCAAACCGGCAGTCAGACACCTCCGCTTTTTAAATATGATTCACCGCCGCCGCCAACGACAAGCTCAACCGCCAAATTAAGCGGGCCGCCGCCGCCAAGCTGATGCTGTGCCGCAACAAAACACAACGGCCGCCCTGAGGCGGCCGCTAATGGGCGAAACCGGAGACGGATCAGGCCGCCTGCGTCGGGGTTGCGCCCTTGACCTCGGTCATCTGGTTGTCGGCGTCGACGAATACCAGCTTGGGCTGATGATTCTTCAGCTCCGCGGCCTCGTACTGGGCGAAGGAGGCGATGATCAGCAGATCTCCCGGCGCGGCGCGGCGCGCGGCGGAACCGTTGACCGAGATGGTCCCGGAACCGCGCTCGGCCTTGATCGCGTAGGTGGCGAAACGCTCGCCGTTGGTGACGTTCCAGATCTGCACTTCTTCGTACTCCAGAATATCCGCCGCTTCCAGCAGGTTCTCGTCAATCGCGCAGGAACCGATATAGTGCAACTCGCTGTGCGTGGTGGTTACACGGTGGAGCTTGGATTTGAGCATATTGCGCTGCATGATTGCATCCTTCGTCCGCTGATCAGCGGAACACTTCGATGTTGTCGATCAGGCGGGTGCGCCCCAGTCGGGCGGCCGCCAGCACCACCAGGCGTTTTTCGCCGGCGTGCGCCACCGCCAGGGTGTCGGCCTGGCGAATTTCCACGTAATCCACTATCCAGCCGGCTTGGGCCAGATCGTCGCGCGCGGCCTGTTCCAGCGCCGCGTAGTCATGATCGCCATCCTGCAGCCGCTGCCGTATCTGCTCCAGATTGCGGTACAAACGCGGCGCTTCGGCGCGCTCTTCCGCGCTCAGATAACCATTGCGCGAGGATAGCGCCAGGCCGTCGTCGGCGCGGCCGGTGTCCACCGGCACGATCTCGATCGGCGAATTCAGGTCGTCCACCATTGCTCGGATCACATGCAGCTGCTGGAAGTCTTTCTTGCCGAAGCAGGCCAGATCCGGCTGCACGATGTTGAACAGCTTGGTCACCACGGTGGCGACACCGCGGAAGTGGCCGGGGCGGAAAGCGCCGCACAGCTCGTTCTGAATATTCGGCGGCTCCACGTTGAAGTCCTGACGCACGCGCGGATACAACTCCTGCTCCTCGGGGAAGAACAAGGCATCCACGCCGGCAGCGCGCAGCTTATCGCAATCGGCGTCGAAGGTGCGCGGATAGGCGCCGAAGTCCTCGCCCTGGCCAAATTGCAGCCGATTGACGAAGATGCTGACCACGACCTTGTCGGCGCGTTCGCGCGCCGCCTTGACCAGGGCCAGATGCCCTGCGTGCAGATTGCCCATGGTGGGCACGAAGGCGAGCTTGCCCGCCTGGCGACGCCAGGCGCGCATCTCCGCCACGGTACGAATGATTTCCATTATTTGATGTCCTGGGCAGAGCCGATCAGAAAGTATGTTCCGCCGCCGGGAAGGACTTATCCTTCACCGCCTGCACATAGGACTGCACCGCGCCTTGGATGCTGCCGGCCTCAGCCATGAAGTCCTTGACGAAACGCGCCTTCTTGCCTGGGTACACGCCCAGCATGTCGTGCAGCACCAGCACCTGGCCGGACACATCGACGCCGGCGCCAATGCCTATGGTGGGCACGGAAATCGACTCGGTGATCTCGCGCGCCAGTTCCGCCGGCACGCACTCCATCAGCACCAGACTGGCGCCGGCTGCGGCATGCGCCTTCGCGTCGTTGACGATGCGGCGCGCATCTTCCTCGCTCTTGCCCTGCACTCGATAGCCGCCGAAAGTGTTGACGAACTGCGGCGTCAGGCCAATGTGGGCGCACACCGGCACGCCGCGCTCCACCAGGAAGCGTGTGGTATCGGCCATATAAGCGCCGCCTTCCAGCTTCACCATGTGCGCGCCGGCCTGGATGATGCGGGCGGCGTGGGCGAAGGCCTGCTGCGGGCTTTCCTGATAAGCGCCGAAAGTCATGTCGCCCAGCACCATGGCCTGCTTGGCGCCGCGCGCCACGCAACGCACGTGGTAAAGCATTTCTTCTTCGGCCACCGGCAGCGTGGAGTCTATGCCCTGCACCACCATGCCCAGCGAATCCCCCACCAACAGAATTTCCACCCCGGCTTGCTCCAGCAAGGTGGCGAAGCTGGCGTCGTAACAGGTCAGCATGGCGATCTTTTGCCCTTCCTGAGCCATTTTCTGCAGGGTGTTGACGGTAATTTTCATGCCCGTTCTTCCTCGTTCAGTCGTCCATATCAACCGGCGGGGCGCTTAAAACCTGTTTACGATCTGCTGCACATCAGCGATACGGCGTTGAAAACGGTGACGCACCCCTTGTACATTCCGTTTTCTCAGCCGCAAGGCCTTGTCTCACTCTAGCTCGCTAGATCGGCAAACAGGCTCTGAGCGCGCGGCGGCTCAGACGCTCTTGTTGAAATAGTTGCGCTGGCCTCGCGCTTCGCTGATGCAGCGGATCAGCAGTTCGAAGTCCTCGTCTCCATCGACCAGATTCAGGTGATCGGTATTGACGATCAGCAGCGGCGCGGCCTCGTACTGATGGAAAAATTCGCTGTAGGCCTGATGCACGCGCTTCAGATAGCCTTCGGGGAAATTGACTTCGTACTCCGCCGCCCGCGCGGCCACCCGGCTCAGCAGGTTTTCCTCGGACGCCTGCAAATAGATCACCAGATCCGGCACCGGATGTTCCGGCATCGCCAGCGACGCCAGGCGCTTGTACAGCGCCAATTCGGCCTCGTCCAGATTGATCTTGGCGAACAGCGCGTCCTTCTCGAACAGGAAGTCCGACACCAGCGGGCTGGCCAGCAGTTCGCCGTTCAGCATGCTCTTGGCCATATCGGCGCGTTGCAGCATGAAGGACAGTTGGGTGGACAGGCCGTGAGCCGGCAGGTTGCGGTAGAAGCGCGGCAGGAAAGGATTGGCGGCGGGGTCTTCCGCCAGCATGCGCACGCCCCAGTATTCCGACAGCCGGCGCGCCAGAGAGGATTTGCCCGCGCCGATCGGCCCTTCGACCACGACATAACGCAATTGACTCATCGCTCGCTTCCTCTTAGCTAGTTGTTTCGAGACGCTCCACGCCTTGATCGGCGAGTCCGGCGGCCAGTTCGCCGGCCGTGCCCAGCTCCGGCAGCGTCAGATCAGGAGCGATCTCCGCCAGCGGGATCATGACGAAGCCGCGCAAATGCATGCGCGGATGCGGCAGGGTCAAGTCTTCGTCGGTCTGGGCGACGCCGCTGTAATACAGCAGATCCAGATCCAACACCCGCGGCGCATTGCGGAAAGTGCGCACCCGGCCAAACTCGGCCTCGATCGCCAGCAGCCTGCGCAGTAATTCGCGCGGAGCCAACGCGGTGCCCACTTCCGCAACGGCGTTGATGAAGTCCGGTTGATCGGCATAGCCCACCGGCGCGGTGCGGTACAAGGCGGACTGCCGCGTCAACTCGGTATCGGGCAAGGCGGCGATCGCGGCCAGCGCGGCGCGGATTTGCGCCGCCGGCTGTTCAAGGTTGCTGCCCAGCGCGATGAAAGCCTGCGCCACTTAGGCCTCTCCGCCGGATTCGCCCGCGGCTTTGCGGCGATTAGCGGGACGGCGGCGGCGGCGTTTCTTGGCCGGATCCGGCTCGCCGCTGGCCTTGGCGATTTCCAGCAGTTGCTCGCGCTCTTCCTCGTCGGCGCGCTGGAAGTCGTTCCACCAGCCCACCAACTTCATGTCCACCTCGCCGGCTTCTCCGCGCAGCGCGAAGAAATCGTAAGCGGCGCGGAAGCGCGGCTGCTCCAGGAAGCGATAAGCGCGCTGGCCGCTGCGGCTGTCGAAACGCGACTGCAACATCCAGATTTCGCGCATGGTCACGCTGAAGCGGCGCGGAATGGCAAAATCGTTGTCCTGCTCGGACTCCACGTCGGCAATCGCTTGCGCCAGCGCGTACACCGCGCGGTCGCCGGCGTTCAAACGCTTCTGCCAACGCTGATACACCTGCTTCCACAACAGGGTGGCCAGCAGGAAACCCACCGACACCGGCTTGTCGGCGCGGATGCGCTGATCGGTGCTTTCCAGACCCAGCTTCAAGAACAAATCGTCGCCCTTGTCGTCCAGCACTGCGTCCAACAGTGGAAACACACCGCGCGCCATGCCTTCCTCGCGCAGCTTCTTAAGGCAGCCGTAGGCTTGGCCGGACATCAGCAGCTTGAGCATTTCATCGAACAGGCGCGCCGGCGGCTCCTTCTTCAGCAGATGAGCGTGGGTGCGGATGGGCTTGCGGGTGGCGTCGTCGATCTCGAAACCCAGCTTGGCCGCCAGGCGCACCGCGCGCAGCATGCGCACCGGGTCTTCCTGATAACGGCGGGCCGGCTGGCCTATCATCACCAGCTTGCGGGCGCGCAAGTCCTTGACGCCGTGATGATAGTCGATGACGGTTTCGTCGGACGGATCGTAGAACAGCGCGTTCACGGTGAAGTCGCGACGGTGGGCGTCCTCTTCCTGGCTGCCGAAACTGTTGTCGGCCATGATGCGGCCGGTTTCATTGGTGTCGTCCACAGAGCCGCCGCGGAAGGTGGTCACCTCGATGGTTTCCGGCCCCATCATCACGTGGACGATGCGGAAACGCCGGCCAATGATGCGGGAACGGCGGAACACCCGGTGCACTTCCTCCGGCGTTGCGTTGGTGGCAACGTCGAAATCCTTCGGTGACACGCCCAACATCAAATCGCGCACGGCTCCGCCCACCACATAGGCGGAAAAACCGGCCTCCTGCAGTCGGGTGGTGACTTTCAGCGCAGCGGAGCTGAGCTGGTCTCGGCGGATGCCGTGTTGCGGCAGAGGAATCACGCGCGCCTTGGTGCGGCGCTTGCCCATGCCGGCGGGCAGGTCCAGTACTTTACGGATAAACTTGCGGATCATTATGAGAAAGATAGTCGACTTGGAATGCCAGGATTCGCAAGACTAGTAGGTAGTCAAGCCGGCGATTATATCCCTATTCTTTGCAGAAAATACAATTCGCCGCCATATCCCGCCCCATGGCCGCCTCCACGGCCGCCAATTGCCCCCTATCGATGATAGGCATACAATCGCTGCCGATTCGCCGACTCCGACAAGACCCCTCCCGTGCGCCCTACTCTCAGCTTTCATCTCCAGACCATTCCCAACGTGCCCGCCATCCGCCAGCTTTATGAGCTGGATGGCGAAATCGGGGAGGCCGACGTCGCCGATTTCGTGCTGCAGCGCTGCCGCGCCCAAAGCGGCACCGACTTCATTCCCTTCCATTTGCACCGCGTGGTCGCCATCGCCGGCGTACTACAACAGGATGGACACACCCGTCTCGTCCAGCGGCTTGCCGTCGATGCCGGCGACGAAGCCGCGATGCTGGCGGACTGGCTCACCCTGCTGCGCGACAGCCGGGCGCAGTTGATCAGTTGGGACGGCTCTCGGCTGGACTTGCCGGTGTTGCTCCATCGCGCGCTGGCGCTGGGCTTGCAACTGCCGGAACAGCTCCGCGCCGGCCGGACGCCGGACGCGCATTGCGCGCTAAGCGAGATCCTGAGCGGCGGCCATGCCGAACTGGCCACTCCGTTGGGCGAGCTGGCCCGTCTGTGCGGCCTGCCCGGCGAAGCCGAACTCAACGGTCCTCGGCGCTGGGAACTGTATCGAGCCGGCAACGCCGACGCGCTCGCCGAACACAATGCCCGCCAGGCCGCCAGCTGCCACCTGTTGTGGCTGCGCCAGCAATGGGTGGAAGGCGCGCTGACCCCGGCCACCCATCAGGCCTGTAGACAAAGCTTGCGCGCCGTCATCGCTGCGCAACCGGAGCCGCACTGGCGCGGCTGGCTGGCCGAGTGGCGCGAGGAGGCCGCGCAAGGGGATTGACAGCCAAAAGCCAAAAGCATAGGCTGACATGCATGCGCCGATTTGACACAGCTTGCGGGCGCTTAACAAATGCCAGCTAAAGCGTCAAACCGGTGAACCCGCTTGCGCTCTTAGTCGTAGGCGGGTTTTCTTTTACCCGTACAGGCAGTTAAGCAGACCAATCGCTTCGGATCGATGCATGAGCCGCGCCCCGTTTCCGTTTCGGGCATGCGCGGCAGGCGCCGAGTTAATGACAACTTGCAGGGCGCCCAAAAATCCTGCTAAAGCGTCGCCGGCGAAACCCAGAACCGGCGCGCCAACTGCGACCGAACCCTCTGGAGAACCGCCATGTACGACTGCCTGCAAGATAGCTATACCGATTTCTCTTTTGCCAATTTCGACGCCGTGGGAAGACCTCGCCCCCTTTGCGGCAGCCTGAGCGCCTCTCCGCTCACGCCGGCCGACACCCCCGCCCTGCAACAGCTGGCGGATTTCGCCCATGAGCTGGGCTATGACCTGGAACGCAACGGCGAACAGCTAACCGTACAGGACATTTCGCTGGTGGACGCGCTCAGCATCAACGCACGCTTTGGCGGCGAGTTGCTGATCAGTTGCGATCTGCGCCGCGACCCGCCCGCGCGCTTCTGATCTGGAGGCACTGCGCTCCCGCTTCGCCGGGGGCGCTTCCGCGCGTCCGCCTTACTCTTGCCGCCCCATTGTCATGGCGCGGCAAAGACAAGGCAGACCCGCAGCCGGTATAATGGCCAGTTCTCCGAGCCATCCCGCCCTACTCCCATGCTGTTTGAAATCAATCGCGCCCCGCGCGGGGCCGTGCTGCTGGAAGCCCGTCAAATCAGCCGGCTGGCCTTGCCGATGATGATCGCTCAGATCGCGCAGGTGGCCACCGCCTTCGTCGACACCGTGATGGCGGGCCGCGTCAGCACCGACGACCTGGCCGCCGTCTCCCTAGGCGCCAGCGTTTTCATCACCTTCTACGTCACGCTGATGGGCATCGTCACCGCGCTCAACCCCATCCTGGCCCACCAGCTGGGGGCCGGCGAGCACGACAAATTCAAGGACACCGCGCGCCAGGGGCTGTGGTTCGGCCTGCTGATCGGCCTCTTGGGCGCGGCGATGATGGTGGCGCTGGAGCCGGCGCTGCGGCTGTGGCTGCACCTGCCGCCGGAAGTGACCGACAAGGTGATGCTGTTCATCACCGGCGCCGCGGTGGGCATGCCGGCGGCGATGACCCACCGGGCGCTGCACGCCTACGCATCCAGCCTGGGCCGCCCCAAGGCCATCATGGTGGTCAGCCTGTTGGCGCTGGCGCTGAACATTCCGCTCAACTATATCCTGATCCACGGCCTCTTCGGCCTGCCCAAGCTGGGCGGCGCCGGTTGCGGCTGGGCCACCGGCATCGTGTTCTGGTTCAACTGCCTGGCCCTGCTCGCCTATGTCAGCTGGCATCGCAATTTCCGCCAGTTCCGCCTGCTGGAGCGACTGCGCGGTCCGGATTGGCGCATGTACCGCGGCTTCCTCAAGCTGGGCGTGCCAATCGGCCTGTCCTTCTTCGTGGAAGTCAGCCTGTTCTCCTTCATCGCGCTGCTGATCGCCGAACTGGGCACCGTGGTGGTCGCCACCCATCAATCCGTGCTCAATTTTTCCAGCATCATCTACATGTTGCCGCAAAGCGTGGCCACGGCGATGTCCGTGCGCGTCGGCCATCATGTCGGCGCCGGCGACTACCGCGCCGCACGCTTCAGTTCCGGTGTAGGCCTGCTGCTGGGCTTGAGCATGGCCTTTTGCGCGATGCTCGCGGTGTTGCTGTTCCGCGAACCCATCATGCGCATGTACACGCCGGACCCGCGCGTGATCGCGATGGGCTCCACCCTCTTGCTGTTCGCGGCGGTCTACCAGTTGACCGACGCCGCCCAAACCATCGCCTCCGGCGCCTTGCGCGGCTACAAGCTGACCACGGTGCCGATGATTATTCACATCCTGTCGTTCTGGTGCGTTGGCCTGGGTCTGGGCATCACCCTGGGCCTGACTGACTGGCTGACCAAGAAGCCCATGGGCGTGTTTGGCTTCTGGACCGCGCTGGTCATCAGCCTGAGCGTGGCCGCGCTGTTCCTGACTCGCTATCTGGCGAGCGAAAGCCGCCGCCGCCTGCATCGACAACTTCAACCGGAACCGGCGCAATGAGCCTGACCTTCAGCCACCACTATCCGCTCAAACCGCTGAACACTTTCGGCATGGACGCGCGCGCGCGCGACTTCTGCCAGCTGGACTCGCTCTCTGATCTGCCGGCGCTACTGGAAAGCCCGGCCTACCGCGCCGGCCCCGTACTGTGGCTGGGCGGCGGCAGCAATCTGCTGTTCACCCGCGACTATTCCGGCCTGGTGGTCAAACTGGGGCTGCGCGGCATCCGCCTGCTGGAAGAAAGCGGCGACGATGTGATTGTCGAAGCGGCCGCCGGCGAAAACTGGCACGGCTTCGTGCTCCACACCCTGAGCCAGGGCTGGTACGGACTGGAAAATCTGAGCCTGATCCCCGGCACCGTTGGCGCCAGCCCAATCCAAAACATCGGCGCCTACGGCGTCGAGGCCAAGGACCACATCCATCAAGTGGTCTGCGCCGACCTCGATCACGGCGGCGCCGCACTGACGCTGGACAAGGCCGACTGCCGCTTCGGCTACCGTGACAGCGTGTTCAAACACGATGCCGCCGGCCGACTGCTGGTCACCGCGGTGCGTTTCCGCTTATCGCGCACGGCTCGGCTGCGCACCGGCTACGGCGATATCCAGCAAGAACTGAACGCCGCCGGCATCGCCGCGCCCACGCCACAAGACGTCAGCGACGCGGTGATTCGCATCCGTTCCAGCAAACTGCCCAACCCGGCCGAACTGGGCAACGCCGGCAGCTTCTTCAAAAACCCGGTTCTGCCGGCGGAGCAGGCGCAAGCTCTGCTGGCGCTCCATCCCGCGTTGCCGCACTATCCGGCAGCCGACGGCAAGGTCAAGCTGGCCGCCGGCTGGCTGATCGACCAGTGCGGACTGAAAGGCTATCGCGACGGCGACGCCGGCGTGCACGCGCGCCAGGCGCTGGTGCTGGTCAATCACGGCGCAGCCAGCGGCGACCAGATGCGCGCGCTGGCCGACAAGGTGCGCGCCGAGGTCCGTCAACGCTTTGGCGTGGAGCTGGAGCCGGAGCCCATCATTCTCTAAACAGCTGGCGCGAAACCCTCGCGCTCTCGACAAAAGGCGAAACGATGAATTCAAGCGTAGATGTGCTGGTATTCGATCTGGGCGGAGTATTGGTGGACTGGAACGGCATCGATCCGCTGGTGCGGCTTTCCCAGGGCAAGCTGAACCCGGAACAGGCCCGGCGCTTCTGGATGGAAACGCCGTGGATCGCCGAACTCGACACCGGCGCCTGCACGCCGGAAGCGTTCAGCGCCGCGATGGCAGAACACCTGGGGCTGGACATCGACGCGACGGAAATGACCGCGCAACTGGACAGCTGGCTGCGCGGCGCCTTCCCCGGCGCGGCGGAGATGCTGGCCCAGCTTGGCGCGCGCCATCGCCTGGCCGTGCTCAGCAACAACAACGCGCTGCACTGGGACAAAATCGAACGTGAATTCGATCTGCTGCACCGTTTCGACCGGCTATTCGCCTCCCATCTGATCGGCCTTCGCAAGCCGGACGACGAGGTATACCGTCATGTACAGCAAGAGTTGGACGTCCCCCCTCAGCGCATCGCCTTTTTCGACGACAACATAGAATGCGTGGACGCCGCCCGCCGCGCCGGCTGGCAAGCGTTTCACACCAAGGGCTTGGACCAGGTGCAGGCCGCTCTGCGCGCCAACGGCTGGCTGGACGCCGTCTAGCACTAGAACAGACCGCCGGCCTTGCAGAAGATCGCCACCACCGTCAGCAGCCCAATCAGCCAAGACAATGAGCGCAAGCTGGCCTGGTCAGCCAGGTACAACAAGCCGTGCGCAACCCGCGCCGCGATGAAGACCGCGGCGGCGGCATCCAGAAATGCCGGCGGCACATGCATTCCCCACCCCACCAGCACCGCGGCGGCGAAAGTTGGGAACGCCTCCCAGGCGTTCTGCTGCGCCCAATTAGCCCGCTGCCGATAACCGCTGGCCAGGGCCATCGCCTCACGCGGCTTGTGGTTGTCCACCCGCGAACCGGCTTTGGCCACCCCGGCCCAGATCAATGGCAGCAGAGCGGCCAGCAAAAGGCTCCATAACGCGAACGGCATATCATTCTCCTATGTTGATCCAGCCTCGAACAAAAGCTGCTTAAGATTTGCGAGTTAAGCGAGACAAGGCCTTGCGCCCAAGGACACGGAATACGCGGTTGGCTCATCGGCATAATGAAGCATGCTCGCCGCCCTCAAGGCGAAACGGATGATAAACAGCTTCTCACGGCGCGCGGCGCCTATGTCCCAGATAGCGCCCGTCGTCAAAGGTGGCCACCCATTCCGGCCGGTAAACCACCAGCACCGCAGCCAGCAAACCCGTGGTGAAAGCCTCCGACCATGATAATAAAAAATAGAACGGAAGCGTCTCTTCAAGCAACTGGTCCCAGGGATAGGCGCCAGCCAGCCCCAAGGCCAACAAGCCGGACAGGCCGGCGGCGAACATGCCGGCGCCGCCGGCGAGGAAGCCGTTGACGAAGACATAAACGAACAGATTACTGGGCAAGACGCGCTGACTCAAGCGCAGCGCCGCGGCGGACAGCGCCACCGGCGGCGCAATCATGCTCAAATAATTCAGACCCAGCGCCAGCGGATCGGCTTGTCCGCTCAAAGCCAGCGCCAGCAAGGGCAGCGCCAGCGCCAGCAAGGCCAGCCAGGGCCCCATCATCAAGGTGAACAAGCCGGCGCCCAGCAAATGGAAAGACAAGCCAGGCGCCACGCCGCCTCGCAACAGCCACAGGGCCAGCGCCAACACACAGGCGCCCATCCAGGCGTTGCAGGCAGGCAAGGGCAAAGCGCGCCAGGCCACCTGCCGCGCCGCCAGCGCCAGCAAAGACAAAGCCCCGCCATTGCTCAGCCAAAGCGCGACGTCGGGAAAAAATGATGCGGGCAAATCCATGACCTACCTACTGGCTTTATTATCCATTTCGAATGATACCAGAGGGTGCGCACCAACCCGTCTCCATTGGGTACAATGACGTTTTATTGGAGAGTTCCGCATGCCCGCTTTGCCCGCCCCTCACCTGATCGCCCAGCACGTCGCCGCCGCCCTGACCGAAGACATCGGCCGTTGCGACTGGACCGCCCTGCTGATTCCCGAACACAGCGCCGGCGCGGCGCGGGTGGTCGCGCGCGAGGCGGCTACCTTGTGCGGTCAGGCCTGGTTCGACGAATGCTTCCGCCAGGTTGACCCTGATTGCCAGGTGGAATGGCTGGCCGCCGAAGGTGAGCAAGTCGCCGCCGGCGCCGTGCTGTGCACTATCTCCGGCCCGGCGCGCGCGCTGCTAAGCGCGGAGCGCTCCGCGCTCAACTTCCTGCAAACCCTGTCCGCGGTCGCCAGCGAAACCCGCCGCTACGTCGACGCCGTGGCAGGCACCCGCGCCCGGATTCTGGACACGCGCAAGACCATGCCCGGACTGCGGCTGGCGCAGAAATACGCGGTGACGGTGGGCGGCGGCGACAATCAGCGCATTGGCCTGTTCGACGGTATCCTGATCAAGGAAAACCACATCATGGCCGCCGGCGGCATCGCCGCCGCGCTGCGGGCCGCGCAACAGCTGGCCCCCGCCGACGTCAGCCTGCAGATCGAGGTGGAAACGCTGGAACAACTGGAGGAAGCGCTGCGCCATGGCGCCAAGCTGGCGCTGCTGGACAATATGTCGCTGGAGCAAATGCGCGAGGCGGTGCGCTTGACCGCCGGCCGCGCTCTGTTGGAGGCCTCCGGCGGCGTGGACTTCGACACCGTGCGCGCGATTGCTGAAACCGGGGTCGACCGCATTTCCGTGGGCAAGCTGACCAAGGATATCCAAGCCGTCGATCTCTCGATGCGATTCACCACGGCCTGACGCCCCCGGACCCGCCCGCTGGTGGCGGGTTCCTGTCATACTTCGCCGCCTAGCGCTATAACTGGTTCATAACCCCCAATAACGAGCGTCATGGACTTCAACCTCCGCAAACGGAACAAACGCCCGGCACGCTATGCGATCTGGGGCTCCATTTTCTTCCTGCTAGCGACTCTGGCGTTGGTGGCTCTGGAACTGCTGAACACCTACCAACAGGAAGAGGAAAACGCGCTGCGACAGGCTAACGGCCTCAGTCAATTGCTGGCCGAGCGGCTGGCCGCCGGCGTCAGCGAAGCCGGGCTGATCCTGCAAAACACGAGTCAACTGCCCCAAGTCCAAACCCTGCTGCACACCGGCAAAAGCAGTGAAGACGGACAACAAAAACTGTATCAACAGCTGCAACAGCAACTGCAGCTGGCGCCCTATCTGAGCCGAATCGAAATCATAGACAGCGCCTGTCAGGCCATCTTCACCAGCCGCCAGGCCGCCATCGTGCGGCAGCCGCACAATGAATTCTGCCGCTGGCTGCATAGAAACGAAGACCCGGAAAACAGTTACACCGCCGCCCAACACAACCCCGAGCAACACGGCATCGTTCTGGCCAGCAAGCTGCGCGACGACAGCGGAAATGTCATAGGCATGGCCGCCGGCGTCATCGCCAACAATTTTTTCCAGGACGAAGTCTCTCGCGTCACCGTGGGTGAACACGGGGAAATCCTGGTGCTGGACCAACGCCAGCTGATGGTGGCGCGCTGGCCCAAACCGCCCAAGGGGCTGGAACGGCAGTTCCGGCCGCTCCAGCCGGCCAAACTACTCAGCCGCGACGGTAATCAGGCGCAATTCAGCGCGCCGTCCAATATCGACGGCGTCACCCGCTTGTACAGCCAAAGCCAGACGGGACGCTACCCGTTTCAAGTGGCGGTGGGCATCGCCCGCAAGGATTTCACCCGCTCCGTGCAGGAAAAGGCGACGCTGGCGCTGCTGGGCTGGCTGTTCATCGCCGGCATGACGCTGCTGGCCTTGCGCAATTATCTTTCCAATCTGCGTCAGCACACGCTGCTGAGCCGTAGCACGGACCTGATCCGGCAAAGCGAGGAAGAAGCCAAGCTGATTCTGGACACCGCGCCGCTGGCGCTGCTGTTGGTCAATCCCAAAACACGCCGCATTCAGCGCGCCAACGCGCTGGCGCGAGCCATGCTTCAGTTGCCGCCGCGCGCGCCAGGGACCAAGGAAGATTCGGACATTCTCAACCTGCCTTTTCGGCTGCAGCCGCTGGAACAGTGGCTGGAAGCCGGCCAGGAAATCGAGAGTCAGGAAATGGAGCTGGAACTGGAGGACCACAGCCGGCTCTGGGTCATTGTCTCCCTGCGTCCCTTGGGCGAGCGCACCCCGCCGTCCACCTTAGTGGCGCTCTACGACATCTCCAGCCGCAAAGAGCTGGAAGAGCAATTACAGGAAAGCAACCAGCAGCTGAGCGAAATGGCGGCCACCGACCCGCTGACCCATCTATACAATCGGCGCTACGCCGACATGATGCTCAAAGACGAAATCAGCCGCTGCGAACGCTATGGACAGTCATTGACCATCGCGGTATTCGACATTGATCACTTCAAGCAATTCAACGACCGGCACGGCCATCAGGCCGGGGACAATGTGCTGGTGGCCGTGGCCAACGCGCTGACAGACACCACGCGCAACACCGACATCAGCGCCCGGGTGGGCGGTGAGGAATTTCTAGTGATTTTCCCCTGCACCCGGCTGCGCGACGCGCAAAAAGTGATGGAACGGGTGCAAGTGGTGTTGAGTCAGACACGCTTCCCGCTGGTGGATCAGAGCGTGACCTTCAGCGGCGGATTAACCGACTGGAGGCCTCACGACACGCCGGAACTGATGCTGGCGCGCGCCGACCGCCTGCTTTACGAAGCCAAGGTCGCCGGCCGCAACATTCTGTTCAATGATCTGGACATGACCTGAACGGCGCCCCATCCTGCCCCGCGACGCCCAAGGCGTCGGACAGCAGCCACAGCATCGCCGCGGTGGCGCCCCAGATGCGGTGGCTCTGCCAGTCCAGCGACAGATAAGCTCGCAGATGGCCGTCGTCCCCCTGATGGCTGTGGCGCTGATAGGCCCCGGTATCCATCAAAAGCGGCAGCGGCGCCTCGAACACCTCCGCCACCTCTCCCGGTTCCGGGCTGAGCTCGAACGGCGGCAGCACCAATCCCACCACCGGCGTCACCACAAAGCCGGTAATCGTCACATAGTCCGGCAAACGTCCCAGCAGCCGGACATGGCTCTCCGCCAGCCCGGTCTCCTCTCGCGTTTCGCGCAGCGCGGCGCGCTCGGCGGAACCGTCGTCCCTCTCCAGCTTGCCGCCCGGAAAGCTGACCTGGCCGGCATGCGCCGGCAGATTTTCAGCGCGCCGGGTCAACAACACCGTCGGCCCCTCGCTATGCCACACCAGCGGCACCAGCACCGCCGCCGGCCGCAGCCCGCCATCGGCCTGCCGGAAACTGAAATCGCCCACCCTGCCGGTAAAGTCATAAGCCGAAAGCCGACCGGCGATCCAGTCGGCCGCTTCTCCCGCCTCCATCGACCACATATTATTGTCCCCTGCCGTCATCCACTCGCCGGGCCAACACGCCAGCGGCATCCTTGCTCCATCTTAGGCCAAATCACGACCTCTCTGTCGGCGCCGCCATGGCTATTAACAAAAAACCCGCGCGCCAAGCACCTGAACGGCGCCGGCGGACGCGGGCAAAAAAAATGCCAGGCGGCGAGCCTGGCACATGGCTGAGCATTTCTGCTTGAAACACTCTTAGAGTCTGTTCTTCATCTGCTGCGCTTCGTGATACGCCCCACGGTGAGTACCGCTTCGAAATGCTCATGTACCACATGACCATTCCGCTTTCTCAGCGGTTTTCGCCTTGTCTCGCTCTTGCTCGCTAGATTTTGAACTGGCTCTTAGCGGCGCATCGAGTCGAAGAACTGCTGGTTCGACTTGGTGGCCTTGATCTTGTCCTGCAGGAATTCCATCGCTTCCAGATCGTCCATCGGGTAGAGCAACTTGCGCAGCACCCAGATCCGCTGCAACTGATCCTGCGGAATCAGCAGTTCTTCGCGGCGAGTGCCTGAGCGGTTGATGTTCAGCGCCGGGAAAATGCGCTTCTCCGCCATGCGGCGCTCCAGATGGATTTCGCTGTTGCCGGTGCCCTTGAATTCTTCGTAGATCACATCGTCCATGCGGCTGCCGGTATCAATCAGCGCGGTGGCGATGATGGTCAGGCTGCCGCCCTCTTCCACATTACGCGCAGCGCCGAAGAAACGCTTGGGGCGCTGCAGCGCGTTGGCGTCCACGCCGCCGGTCAGCACCTTGCCGGAAGCCGGCACCACGGTGTTGTAGGCGCGAGCCAGGCGGGTAATGGAATCCAGCAGAATCACCACGTCCTTCTTGTGCTCCACCAGGCGCTTGGCCTTCTCGATCACCATCTCGGCCACTTGCACGTGGCGGGTGGCGGGCTCGTCGAAGGTGGAAGACACCACCTCGCCCTTGACCGAACGCTGCATCTCGGTCACTTCTTCCGGACGCTCGTCGATCAACAGCACGATCAGCACCGCTTCCGGATGGTTGGCGGTGATGGCGTGAGCGATGTGCTGCAGCATCACGGTCTTGCCGGACTTCGGCGGGGCCACCAGCAGGCCGCGCTGACCCTTGCCGATCGGCGAGATCAGATCAATGATGCGGCCAGTGATGTTCTCTTCGGCGCGGATGTCGCGCTCCAGCTTGAATTGCTCGGTGGGAAACAGCGGCGTCAGATTCTCGAACAGAATCTTATGCTTGGAGTTTTCCGGCGCTTCGCCGTTGACCTTGTCCACCTTGACCAGCGCGAAATAGCGCTCGCCGTCCTTCGGAGTGCGGATCTCGCCTTCGATCGAATCGCCGGTATGCAGGTTGAAGCGACGAATCTGCGACGGGCTGACATAGATGTCGTCCGGGCCGGCCAGATAGGAGGTGTCTGGGCTGCGCAGGAAACCAAAACCGTCCGGCAGCACTTCCAGGGTACCTTCGCCGAAAATGCTCTCGCCTTTTTTGGCCTGGTTTTTCAGCAAGGCGAAAATCAAGTCCTGCTTGCGCAGTCGATTGGCCCCGTCGATCTCGTTGGAAATGGCCATTTCAACGAGCTCGGAAACATGAAGATGTTTTAGATCAGATAAGTGCATAGCAGCCGTAGGTCGACTCGGTAACGATTTAGCGGAACGCTGAATTCGGAGGGTGGCGTAAAAATGGAACGGGCAACGCGTCAATCGCTACCCGTTTTGAGATTTTGCTGGAGAATAGACGCTTTACAGTTGGCTGTCAATGAAGGCGGTCAACTGGCTCTTGGCCAGCGCGCCCACCTTGGTGGCGGCAACCTGGCCGTCTTTGAAAATCATCAGCGTCGGGATGCCGCGAATGCCGAATTTCGGCGGCGTCAGTTCGTTTTGGTCGATGTTCAGCTTGACTACTTTCAGGCGGCCTTCGTATTCCTTGGCCACTTCGTCCAGGATGGGAGCGATCATCTTGCACGGACCACACCACTCGGCCCAGTAATCGACCAGCACCGGCAGGTCGGCTTTCAGAACATCGGTATCGAAACTGTCATCGCTTACGTGGTGGATGAGATCGCTCATGGTTTCCTCGCTAAATATTTTGGTGGTGCATCTACTGCAATTGATGTGTGATGGTAGCAAGCGCGGAGTGCCGGAGCAACCGGAAATCCGGAGCGCGCCGCCGGGTTCGCGCTTCACTCTTCCCTTATATACCACCTGGAACCACTTGGCCTGGCCGACAATGCCGCTGCTGAAACCTCCAGGCTTCGGTATAATGCGCAGCTGTTTATTCCGAGAAGGACTCCAAATGGGCTTTCTGCAAGGCAAAAAGATTCTGATTACCGGCATGATCTCCAACCGCTCCATCGCTTACGGCATTGCCCAGGCCTGTCATCGCGAAGGCGCGGAACTGGCGTTCACCTATGTGGTGGACAAGCTGGAAGACCGCGTGCGCGAAATGGCCGCGGATTTCGGTTCCAAGCTGGTTTTCCGCTGCGACGTGCAGAATGACGAAGAAATCAATAAATTGTTCGCTGATCTCGGCAAGGAATGGGACGGTCTGGACGGTTTGGTGCACGCCATCGCCTTTGCCCCGCGCGAATCGCTGGAAGGCGACTTTTTGGATGCGCTGAGCCGCGAAGCCTTCCAGACCGCGCACGACGTGTCCGCCTATAGTTTCCCGGCGCTGGCCAAGGCCGCGCGCCCGATGATGCAAGGCCGCAACGCCGCTCTGCTGACCCTGTCCTACTTGGGCGCGGTGCGAGCCATCCCGAATTACAACGTGATGGGCCTGGCCAAAGCCAGCCTGGAAGCTTCGGTGCGCTTCATGGCCGCCAGCCTGGGCAAGGACGGCATCCGCGTCAACGGCATTTCCGCGGGCCCGATCAAGACCCTGGCCGCCGCCGGCATTTCCGGCTTCTCCAAACTGCTGGCCATGGCTGCCGGACAGTCCTGTCTGCGCCGTAACGTCACCACCGAGGAAGTGGGCAATACCGCCGCTTTCCTGTTGTCCAATCTGTCCTCCGGCATTACCGGCGAAATCACTTATGTCGACGCCGGCTTCAGCATCAACTCGCTGAACGTTCCGGAAGCCTGATTCAATCGCCGCCATATCGAAATGGACCCGTCGGGTCCATTTTTTTATCCTCGCCGATAAACCGCCACACCGTCATTTGCTCCAAGATTAATCTCATTGAAAATAGATGAGCGGAGCGATATTGCATTCAAAACAATGTGGCTGATATTCAAGGGACGCCAACGCCTGATTATAAAGTCATGCGGCCAAGTCACATTGAATATCGATGATACGCTTCGCAATGGGCCAAGCCGTCATAAACCCGGCCCAATCTGTCGTCAGCAACGAGAACCCAGATCTCTATCCTCTGCCGCCCCGCCCAGCATATGGGTTAGTTCATCGCAGGCGCGCACCATGCCGTCGCGTACACGGAACTCGGCGATGACCAGCATCCGTACCTGACCGCCGGCCCGCTTGTCCGCGGTAACCAAATGACGGGTGAACAGCCGCTCTCCCTGCTCCGCCCAGCTCAGGATTTCAAGGCCGACCCGGCTGCACTCCCGCTTCAAATGGCGCAAATGCCTGACGAAAGCGGGGTAATCCAGATTGCGGCCGTCCGCCTGCTGCCGGTAGTCCGGATGCACCAGTCGGGCCAAGCGGCTTTCGTCTAACTCCGGGCTCAGCAATGCGCATTCGAATAGTTCCCTCACCACAGTGATCGCGGTGTCTTGCATAGTTTTGCTCCTTAGTACCGGTTTACGATCTGCCTCGCGTAGACGATGCGGCGTTGAAACCAGCATTCAAAATGCTCATGCACCACCTGTACATTCCGCTTTCTCAGCCGTTTTCGCCTTGTCTCGCTGGGTCGTAAACACATTCTTAGAGTGGCTAACAAAACTCAGTTTCACGGCTGAGGCAAGGCGCGCCGACGCAGACAGTACATTGAGTACGGCAAGTCCGGACAACGCAGCATCAGGGGTTTTGTTAGCCGCTCTTAGTTAGTAGGGACAGATGTCGATAAAGGGCGACGCGGCCCATGCCTCGCCGCCACCGTGGCCAGTATCACGCCCCGCGGCGGCGGCGCGTTATCGTTATAATGCCTACGGATAGCTCAAACAGGCCAAGACCATGCTGATCGCCGCCAACCGCATCCATCACCACGCCGCCGACCCCGACGCCTGGCACAGCCATGACAGCGGCCAGCTGAGCTTGCTGCGCCACGGCGTGCTAAGCATCGCCACCGACGACGGCCGGCTCTGGCTGCCGCCCGGCCACTTGGTCTGGATTCCTCCCGGCGTGCGCCATGCCTCGCATCGTCACGGCCTGATAGACGGCATCAGCCTCCGCCTTGCCGCAGCGGCCTGCGACCGGCTTCCCGCCTACGCGCAAGCCATCGCCTGCGATGCGCTGCTCCCTGCCATCATGCGGCGCGCGCTGGACTTCGCCGTTCCGCCTCTTCCCAGAGAACAGCGGCTGCTGGAGGTCTTGCTGGACGAATTGGAGCAATGTCCATCCTTGAACCTGAGCCTGCCGCTGCCGCAAGACCGGCGCGCGCGCCGCGTCGCCGACGCCTTGACGGAAGCGCCCGATGACCCCCGCTCGCGCGACGACTGGGCGCAATGGGCTGGCCTCAGCGGGCGCAGCCTGAGCCGCCTGTTTCCAGAACAAACCGGGCTCAGCTTCCAGGCCTGGCGCCGCCGGTTGCGGCTATTGAAGTCCCTGGAATATTTATCGGCCGGCCAAGCCGTCGGCGTCGCGGCCTGGCGCTGCGGCTACGACAGCCCCAGCGCCTTCATCGCCGCCTTCCGCCAGGCCTTCGGCCACACGCCAACCCAGTTATTGGGCTGGTCCGCGGACGCCTTCAGCGAAAACTCAGGCTCTTGAACCCACTGAACAGCCCAGCCAACGCCTCGATCAACAACCCACCCTGAGAGCCTGTTCCACGATCTCGCGAGCAAAGGCGAGACCACAAGAAGTGCGTCGCGACATGAGCGGCGGCCATATCGCATGCCCGCCTTCAAGCCAGCAGCGACTCCAGCGCCGCGGCCAACTTGCCCGCGCTCCGCCGAGCCCATGCGGGCGCGGAGCCTCCGGCGCACAGCTTCTCCTCCAGCGCGTAGGCGCTGCGCACCAGATGATAGCCAAGCCATGGAACCGGTTCCGGAGCCCAACGGCGCACCTGCTCCAAACGCCCTTCAGACATGACCCAGGGCATGGAGGTCAAATCGCCGTCTCGCTCCAGGATCAATTCCGCCAGCGTGCGCCCCATCAAGTTAGACGCCCCCACGCCCTCGCCGCCGTAACCGCCGGCCATGGCGATGCCGGCCCGCCGGTCATACAGCGCATAGGGCGTGAAAGCGCGCGCCACGCCCAAGGTGCCGCCCCAGCGGTACTCAATCTCCGTAGCGCCCAGCGCCGGCAACAATTGACGCAGCAGACGCTCGCGCCAAGCGAACTCATCGCTGCCCGGATCAAAGTTCCATCGTTCACGGCCGCCCAGCCGGTAGCCCCCGCGCGCGCCAAACACCAGGCGGCCGTCCGCGCTGCGTTGCCCGTAAGTCACCATCCGGCTCAAATCGCCGAAAGCCTGACGATCAGCCAGGCCAATCTCATCCCATTGAGCAGACGACAACGGCTCAGTGGCCAACAGCAGGCTCTGCACCGGCAGCAGACAACGCGCCAAGCGGGAAAACTGCCCGGCCGCGCCTTCCAGCGCCGGCACGATGACGTCGGCGCGCAACTCGCAGCCGTCCAACCCCGCCACGCCCGGAGCGAGCCGGCGCACCGGGCTGCGCTCATGAATCCGCACCCCCAGCCGCGCCGCGGCCCGCGCAAGGCCTTGCGCCAGCCTGGCCGGCTGAATCACCGCGCAATGCGGCGAGAACACCCCGCCGCGCACATCGCGCGCACCCAACTGCTCTTGTGCCTCTTTGCGGTCCAGCCATCGAAAGTCGGCTTCGCCGTGCCCCGCCCGTCGCAACTCCCGCAGCCAGTTCCGTCCCATTGCCTCCTGCTCCGGATAGCGCGCCGCCGCGTACAACACCCCGCCATGGGCAAAGTCGCAATCGATGCGCTCCCGCGCCAAGATCTCGGCCACCTCGTCGACAATGCCGAACAACCGCCGCCGCGCTTGTTCACGCCGCTCGCCGTCCAGCCTGAGCAAATGGGCATCCTGATTGGCCAGCCCTCCGATCAGCCAGCCTCCGTTGCGCCCAGACGCGCCATAGCCGCAAGTTTCGGCTTCCAGCACCGCCACATCCAGCTTCGGCGCCATGCGCTTGAGGTAGTAAGCCGTCCAAAGGCCGGTATAGCCGCCGCCGATTACCGCCACATCGCAGTGCGCCGATTGCGTCAACGGCGGCCAATGCGGCTCGGCGGGGCTTTGATCCAGCCATAGACAGGCTTGAGTCAGTGAGGACATGCGCTCTCCTTGTTGCGGCCAACCGGCTAAGAACCTGTTTACGATATCGCGAGCAAGGGCGAGATCGTAAACAGGTTCTTAGGCTCGGCCGTGTCGCCAACGCTGTTATCATGAAGGTCGACCATACCCGTCCATTGCGAGAAGAACCAGCTTATGGAAATTCTGATTTTTCCCGAAGCGGAAGTGCCCGCCGAACTACGCATGCAAGTTCTCGAGCTGCAAAACCTGGCCTGGCCTGGCGAACCGCCAACCCGCCCCGACCCCATCCACGATCCCGCGCTACGGCCGCTGTCGCTGTTGCTGGTGGAGAACCTTCGGGTGCTGTCGGCGCTGGACATCCTCAGCAAGCAGCTAAGCCATGCGGACGAGGACTTCCAGGCCAGCGGCATCAGCTGCATGGTCACTCAGCCCGAGGATCGCAGCCGCGGCTTGGGGCGATTGCTCGCCGCCTCCGCTCGCGAAACCATGCAAGCCAACGGCGCAGATCTCGGCATCTTCACTTGCGACCGTCCCCTGCGGCGCTTTTACCAAGGTTGCGGCTGGAGCGAACTGCCTGGCGCCGTCTTGATCGGCGGCACGCCGGCCTCGCCGTTTCCCAGCAGCCAATTCGACAAAGCGACGATGGCCGGCTTTTTCAGCGACAAGGCCAAGCAAATGGCCGCGCGCTTCGAGCATTGCGAGATTGCGCTCTACCCGGGGGATATCGACAAGCTTTGGTGAACCGCGTGACGCCGTCGGGCCGAAGCCAACGAGTATCCGGCGCGATCAAAACACCAATGCGGAGCGGTAGAATCACTCCTTCCGCGACAAACGCCAGCCTCAGCCCCTACCGGCGCTCTGTTCCGCCAATCCGCAAGCGACCCAGCCACCATGATCGAAACGCCCGACATCATCGAAATCGAGTTATCCGCGCCCTACCGAGTCCAGGGCGAAGCCGCCCGCGGTCAGTCCGTTTGGCTGTTGGCCCGTCTCTGGCATGCCTACCATTTTGGCGACGGCTCGGTGTCCGCCGCCGCCTTGCGGCTCGGCTTCCCTGGCCAAAACAATATCCGCATGCTGATCTCGCGCGCTTTCGCCGATTTCGCGCGCTGGGGCGTGCAAGCGGGCTGGGGAGCCGCTCACGGCCAGCCCATCTCCACCCTGCCGTTGAACGGGCGCAGCCGCGGTCCATTCTGGCTGACGGCCGACATGGCCTCGCGACTGCGTTTCAGCGCCGGCGGTGTAGAGGTGGAGCGGGATTGGCTGGAACACTTTCTGGGCCTGCGCAGGGAGCGGCCGGAAAACCCGGCCGGCGATCTGTCCTACCTGATGCGCGACATGCGCTTCTGGCAGCAGATGGCGCAGGCGATCCGCGATGAATACGACGGTTTCGGACGCCGCCCCAGCCGTCAGGTAGCGGAATCCTTCCACGTTGCGCGCCAGTTCGCCGACGACGATTTTCAACAGGCGCTGGCTTTGATGAAGGAAAGCCTGGCCTGGCGCCGCAGCGCCCAGTTGGACGGCAGCCGCAGCGCGCTGAAACGGCTAGACCGAGTGCTGGACGCCGGCAGCATGCATCACGCCCACCCTACTTTCGCCGCCATGGCTTGCATCGTCAGAGCCTGGGAACGCTACACGCATGGCGATGCCGAAGCGGCTCAGACCATGCTGGAGCATCTGCAAACCTCGCCGGAGCTGCAACCGGTATTCCGCTACAACCCGCGGGTACGCTTCGAATGTCTGAATCTGATGGCGCTGTTGCACAAGCACGCCGCCACCAGCGGCGCGGGCATAGCGCGCCAGCAAGGCCAGGCCGGCGCGGCTCTGCAAGCGCTGAGCGGCGCGCTGGAGGCGGCTTACGAGGCGGATTCGATCGACGCCGCCCAACATGTGGCCGCCAATATCGGTTGGTGCTTGTGGCTGTTCTGGCAGCAAGGTTTGATCGACCCGGAACGAGAACAGCAGGTGAGCGCGGTGCAACTGCAAGCAATGCGCTGGCTTGGCCTATCCGAATGGATTTGCGACCGTTTCGGCTACGGCAGCGGCTCCGCCTGGAACCTGATCTTCATCCTGCGCATCGCACGCGGCAACTGTCCGCCGCCGCGCTCGCGCAGCTTGGCCGCTTTCCGCGCACAACAGCCGCTGGCGCTGGAAACCGCCATCGCCGCCCTGCATCCCTTGCACGCCTCCTTGTCCCCGGCCAAGGGCTTTAGCCGCTGGTCCTCTGCGGCGGTCCTTGCTCTGGACGAGCAGATAGCCGGCAACGCCGCCTTCCCGCCCTTGCAACAAGCCAATCTATTGCTGGAGGCCGCATGGTTTCTGCTGCATGAGCAGGGGGCCGGACGGGAAGCCGCCGACGCGCTCTCCCGCCTCCAAGCCTTGCTTCCCTCCTTGCGCCGCAGCGAGCGCAGCTTTTTTAACGGAGAGTTGCAACGGCTGCCCATAGAAGCGCCGCTAGCCGAGCCCTGCCCAAAAAAATAGCCGGCAAAGCCGGCTGAACACGGTTAGGCCGGTCTAGACCGGGTTCAACACATGCACGGACAGTCCGGCCACCGCGCCCTCGGTCGCGGCGATGAAGCCCCGCAGCGCCGGCGCGTCCAGATGCCGATCCAGCGCGGCCTTGCTTGCCCATTTTTCCATTACCACCAAACTGTCCGCCCCAAACGGCTGCGGAGAATCCGCATGGTCCAGAGCCGGGCCGTATTCAATGCAACCCTCTTCCTCGCGCACCAGGGGCACGATCGCATTCAGCTCTTGCAAGATTACGGCGCGCTGCCCCGGTTTGGCGGTAATCACGGCAACTACATGCAACATGGCAATCCTTACATAAAGTCGACGACACGCCGCCGCGCGCATTCGCGGCGGCCACTGAAATAGGGCAAGCGCCAAGACAAATGGTTCGGCTCCGCCTCAAGCGATAAAAACATATAGACGGAATGACCGGCTGAGTTAGGCCGATTCGTTGCGCCTAACCTGCCGAGTTTGATGTTACTGGAGGAATTTCTAAATTTCGGAGGGGAAAATAAAAAAAGCTCTGCAAATGCAGAGCTTTAAATATTTGATACTTTTGGAATTCTTTGGTCGGGGCGAGAAGATTCGAACTTCCGACCCCCTGCACCCCATGCAGGTGCGCTACCAGGCTGCGCTACGCCCCGACTCGAGAGAAACGTATTCTAAACTGCTTTTTAATTTTTGCCAAGCCCTGAATCGAGCCATTCTAAAATCGCCTCCAACTCGGTTCTCACCTCCTGGGCCGTTGCCGGGCGCACTTCCTGGCCGTCCGCGCCCAATCGCTGGCGGGCTCCGTGAATGGTAAAACCATCGTCATATAACAAACCGCGAATGCGTCTGACCAATAACACTTCGTGATGTTGGTAGTAGCGGCGGTTGCCACGGCGCTTCACCTGACGCAGCTGGGAAAACTCCTGCTCCCAATAGCGCAGCACATGCGGCTTGACGCCGGTGAGCTCGCTCACTTCGCTGATGGTGAAGTAACGCTTGGACGGTATCGACGGCAGATCAGCCTTGCTTGTTGGCATGGAATTGCTCGACCATTCCCTTGAGTTTCTGACTAGCATGGAACGTTACCACACGTCGCGCGGTGATGGGAATCTCTTCCCCGGTCTTGGGGTTGCGACCCGGACGCTGCGGCTTGTCGCGCAACTGGAAATTACCGAAACCGGATAATTTGACGGAATCTCCGGACTCCAAGGCCTGGCGAATTTCTTCAAAAAACGATTCAACCATGTCCTTGGCTTCACGCTTGTTCAGACCCACTTGATCAAACAGCATGTCGGCCAGCTCAGCCTTGGTCAAAGTCATGTCACCCTCTCACACATCAATATTTCTAATCATTCAAAAGCCCGCCGACAAGCCGGCGGGCTCCACGCCTTGGGCTCAGCGCAGCTGAGCGCCCAGCTCGGCGGCAACGCCGTCCAGCAGGGCTTTAAGCGCCGGCTCCACATCTTCGTCGGTCAGCGTGCGGCTATTGTCCTGCAACATCACGCGGAAGGCCAGACTCTTCTTGCCTTCTTCCACGCCTTTGCCGCGATAAACGTCAAACAAAGCCACTTCGCTGACAATGGCGGCGCCGTGCTTGGCGAAGCAGGCCAGCAATTGCTCCGTTTCCACCGCCTCGTCCACCACCAGCGCCAGATCGCGGCGCACCGCCTGGAACTTGCTCACCGGTTGCGCCTTGATAGGCTGCCGAGCTTCCACAGCGGCCAGATCCAATTCAAACAACACCGGAGCGCTGGACAAATCATATTGCTGCGCCCACTTGGGATGCAGTTCGCCAATCACGCCCACCGCCAGGCCATTCACCAGCACCTCGGCGCAGCGGCCCGGATGGAAGGCCGGGTGCTCTGCCTTGCGGAAGCTGGCTTGCTGCGGATGCAGCAGGGCTTCGACATCGGCTTTGACATCGAAGAAGTCGACTCGCTCCGCCTTGACCCCCCACTGCTCGGGCAAGCGCGGCCCCCAGGCGAGGCCGGCCACTTTTTCCGGCTGGTCGAACCAGTCGGCGGATTTCTTGAATACGCGCGCCACTTCGAACACGCGCACGCGCGGCTGCTTGCGGTTGATGTTGCCGACCAACACGTCCACCAAGCCGCCGATCAAGGTAGAGCGCATCACGCTCATCTGCGAGGCGATCGGATTGATCAGGCGCACTGGCTGCTCGTTGGCGGCGAAATCACGCTCCCAGGCTTCGTCGACGAAGGCGTAGCTGACGATTTCCTGATAGTCGCGGGCCGCCAGCAGATGGCGGATTTGATCGCGCGGCCGCAGCTCTTCCCGCTGCGCCAGCATGCGCATGCCGGAACGCGGCGCGTCTGCAGGAATCGCGTCGTAGCCGTAAACCCGCGCCACCTCCTCGATCAAATCTTCCTCAATCGCGATGTCGAAGCGGAAAGACGGCGCCTCCACGGTGAAAACCTCGCCATCCAGGCGGTGAGTCAAACCCAGCCGGCCCAGAATTTCACCGATCTGTTCGCTGCTCAGCGTCACGCCCAACAGCTTGGCGCAACGCGACACGCGCAGCTTGACCTCGCCGCGGCGCGGCAACTCGGCCACGGCTTCCACCACCGGACCCGGTTGCCCCCCGCAGATGTCCAACACCAGGCGGGTGGCGCGCTCCATCGCATCGCGCTGTAGCTGGAAGTCCACGCCGCGCTCGTAACGGAAAGAGGAATCCGAACCGAAACCCAGCTCGCGCGCTTTGCCGGCAATCGCTTCCGGAGCAAAGAAAGCGCTTTCCAGGAAGATGTCTGTGCTGCCGGTGGTCACGCCGCTGTGCTCGCCGCCCATGATGCCGGCGATGGCCAGTGCTTTGCTCTGGTCCGAGATCACCATGTAATCGGGATTGAGCTTGACGGTTTTTTCGTTCAAGCACAGCAGTTCTTCGCCGTCCTTGGCCATGCGCACGACGATGCCGCCGTCCAGCTTGGCCAGGTCGAAGGCGTGCATGGGCTGACCTTGTTCCAGCAATACATAGTTGGTGATGTCGACCACGGCGGAAATCGAACGCAAGCCCGCGCGTTCCAGACGGCGACGCATCCATTCCGGCGTGGCGGCGGCGGCGTTGACGCCCTTGACCACGCGCCCCAGGTAACGACCGCAACCCGATTTAGCGTCGATGCTCACCGACAGCGCATCGTCGATGACCGGCGCCACGGCGGGAATGACCACCGCCGCGAGTTCTGCGCCGGTCAGCGCCGCCACTTCGCGGGCGATGCCGCGAATGGACAGACAATCGGCTCGGTTGGGGGTGATTTTCAGCGTGAACAGCTGGTCGTCCAGGCCCAGGTAGTCGCGAATGCTCTGTCCCGTCGGCGCATCGGCCGGCAGCACCAGCAGGCCGTCGGCCTCGTCCGGCACGCCAAGCTCCTTGCCGGAACACAGCATGCCGTTGGATTCGACGCCGCGCATTTTGGTCGGCTTGATCTTGAAATCACCGGGCAGAGCGGCGCCGGGCAAGGCGCAAGGCACCTTCAGGCCCACGGCGACATTGGGCGCGCCGCAGACGATCTGCACCAGTTCGCCCGTCCCCACGTCCACCTTGGTCACGCGCAGGCGGTCGGCGTTTTCATGCTTGGCCACTTCCTTGACTTCAGCCACCACCACCCCGCTGAAGGCCGGCGCGGCGGCGTTGACTTCCTCCACCTCCAAACCCGCCATGGTCAGCAGGTAGGACAGTTCGTCGGTGCTCAGCGACGGATTAACCCAGCTTCTCAGCCATTGTTCGGAAAATTGCATAGTATTCGGCTCCGTACGCGATCAGTTGAACTGTCTCAGGAAGTTGAGGTCGTTCTCGAAGAACAGCCGCAGGTCGTTGACGCCGTAGCGCAACATGGCGAAGCGGTCGAGACCGATGCCGAAGGCGAAGCCGGTGTACTTCTCCGGGTCGATGTTGACATTGCGCAACACATTGGGGTGCACCATGCCGCAACCGCCCACTTCCAGCCAACCACGCTCGCCCAGCACATCGATTTCCGCCGACGGTTCAGTGAAGGGGAAGAAGGACGGACGGAAGCGCACTTGCAGGTCGTCGCGTTCAAAGAAACGACGTAGAAAATCGGTCACCACCGCCTTGAGATCGGCGAAGGACACGCCCTCTTCCACCCACAAGCCTTCCATCTGGTGGAACATCGGCGAATGGGTGGCGTCGGAGTCGACGCGATATACGCGGCCCGGAGCCACGATCTTGATGGGCGGCTGATTGCTCATCATGAAGCGCGCCTGGATCGGGCTGGTATGCGTGCGCAGCACGTCGCCGCCTTCCACGTAGAAGGTGTCGGCCATCGCGCGCGCGGGATGGTTTTCCGGGATGTTCAGCGCTTGGAAATTATAGAAATCGGTTTCGATCTCCGGACCGTCCGCCACTTCGAAACCCATGGTGCGGAACAGGCCGGCGATGCGCTCCAAAGTCAGCGCCACCGGATGCAAGCCGCCGCCGTTGCTGCCGCGCCCTGGGAGGGTCACGTCCAGCGCCTCGGCGGCCAGTTGCGCCTCCAGCTTGGCGGCGTTCATTTGATCAAGGCGCTGTTTGTGCGCGGCCTCAAAAGCCTGCTTGGCCACGTTAATGGTGGCGCCGGCGGCCTTGCGCTCTTCAGCGGGCAGCTTGCCCAGCTGCTTCAGGAGTTCGGTCAACTCGCCGCTCTTGCCCAGATAGCGGGCCTTGACCTGCTCCAGTTCAACGAGATCGGCCGCCGCGGCTACCGCGGTCAGGCCGGATTGGAGAATCGCGTCAACGTTGTTCATCGTGTTCCACACCGTATGCGAAAGAAAGCTGGCCACACGCGCCCCAGAATCCGAGCGAGTCTGGCCAACCGTCTTGATCTTGAATCATGCTCGCGGCTTGGCCGCATTAAAAAAAGGGAGGCATGTGCCTCCCTTTTGATCCGTCCGGGCGATTAAGCAGCGAGGCTTGCTTTCGCCTTTTCGACGATCTGTGCAAAAGCCGGCTTGTCGAACACGGCCAGGTCGGCCAGGACCTTGCGGTCGATTTCGATAGAGGCTTTTTTCAGGCCGTTCATGAATTTGCTGTACGGCAGGCCGTTTTCACGAGCAGCTGCGTTGATACGAGCAATCCACAGTTGACGGAACTGACGCTTTTTCTGACGACGGTCGCGGTAAGCGTACTGACCAGCTTTCATCACCGCCTGTTTGGCGATGCGATAGACGTTCTTCCGGCGGCCGCGATAGCCTTTCGCCAGTGCGAGGATTTTCTTGTGACGAGCACGAGCGGTTACACCGCGTTTTACGCGTGGCATATCTTAGTCTCCTTAAGCGTAGGGCATCATTGCGCGAACAGAGGCCATGTTGGTGCTATCTACCATGGTAGTGCCACGCAGTTGGCGCTTGTTCTTGGTGGTTTTTTTGGTCAGGATGTGACGCTTGAACGCGTAAGAGCGCTTTACACCACCATTGCCCAGTACTTTGAGACGCTTTTTCGCGCTCGACTTGGTTTTCATTTTCGGCATGGACTGCTCCTGCTGAATTTTGATTAGATTAGACGCGAGGTGGTTGCCAGACGGATCTGGAAACGCTTGAAAAACCATCGTGTCACGCTTTTGGGCAGATCGTTGCCGACCTACAAAATCAACACGGCAGAGCGAACCCTGCCGTGTCGATTTGATGATTATACCGATTATTTCTTCTTCGGCGCAATCATCATGACCATCTGGCGGCCTTCGAGCTTGGGAAACTGCTCAACAACCGCAATTTCGGACAAGTCGGCTTCGACTCGCTTAAGCAATTCCAAACCGATGTTCTGGTGGGCCATCTCACGACCGCGGAAGCGCAGGGTGACCTTGGCCTTGTCGCCGTCAGCCAGGAATCGGGTCAAGTTGCGCAACTTGACGTTGTAGTCGCCGTCGTCGGTACCCGGACGGAACTTGATTTCCTTGATCTGAACCTGTTTCTGCTTCTGCTTGGCTTCGTGACGCTTCTTGGACTGCTCGTACTTGTACTTGCCGTAGTCCATCAGCTTGCATACCGGAGGCTGCGCGGTTGGGGAGATTTCCACCAAATCCACGTCACCTTCCTCCGCCAGCGCCATTGCCTCACGCAGACTGACAACACCAATCTGCTCACCTTCTTTACCTACCAGACGAATTTCACGGGCGGTAATCTCGCCGTTGATCCGTGCTTCGCGTTCCTGAGCTATAGCCAAATCTCCTATTAATCTAAACTCAATGCCTGCCGCCGCCGGAATCAGGCCTCAGGCATCTCAGCCTTGAGGCGCGCAATGAGCGCATCCAGCGTAAGCTGCCCCAGGTCTTCCCCGCGGGAGCGTACGGCAACCAACTCGCCAGCCTTCTCCTTGTCGCCGACGATAATCTGGTACGGCAACTTTTGCAGGCTGTGCTCGCGAATTTTATAGCCGATCTTCTCGTTTCTCAAGTCAAGATCAACGCGGAAGCCTTGTTCGCGCAGTTTCGCGGCCACATCGGCCACGTATTCGGCCTGTGCTTCGGTGATATTCATCACCACCATTTGCACCGGAGCCAGCCACAACGGGAAGGCGCCGGCATGGTTTTCGATCAGGATGCCGAGGAAACGCTCCAGCGAACCCAGCGCAGCGCGATGCAGCATCACCGGGCGCTTGCGGCTGTTGTCGTCGGCCACGTATTCGGCGTCCAGACGCTCCGGCAGCATGAAGTCCAACTGCAGGGTGCCGCACTGCCAGGAGCGGCCCAGCGCGTCCTTGATATGATATTCGATCTTGGGACCGTAGAACGCCCCCTCGCCCGGCAACTCCTCCCACTCCACACCGCAGGCGCGCAGCGCTTCGCGCATGCCTTCTTCAGCCTTGTCCCAGGTTTCTTCGGCGCCGATGCGTTTTTCCGGACGCAGCGCCAGCTTGATCGCCACCTTGTCAAAGCCGAAGCGCTCGTACACTTCCATCACCAGGCGATGGAAATCCTTGGCCTCTTGGTTGATCTGATCTTCGGTACAGAAGATGTGACCGTCGTCCTGCACAAAGCCGCGCACGCGCATGATGCCGTGCAGCGCGCCGGAGGGCTCGTTGCGGTGGCAGGAGCCGAACTCCGCATAACGCAGCGGCAGGTCGCGATAGGAACGCAGGCCACTGTTGAATACTTGCACATGGCCGGGGCAATTCATCGGCTTGACCGCGTAGTCGCGCTTTTCCGACTCCGTGATGAACATGTTTTCGCGGTAGTTGGCGGCATGACCGGAACGCTCCCACAGATGAGCGTCCATCATCATCGGGGTGCGGATTTCCTTATAACCTTCGCGGTTCAACTTGTCGCGCATGTATTGCTCGACGCTCTGCCACAACTGCCAGCCCTTGGGGTGCCAGAACACCATGCCCGGCGCCTCGTCCTGCAGGTGGAACAGGTCCAACTGCACGCCCAGTTTGCGATGATCGCGCTTTTCCGCCTCTTCCAGCATGTAGAGATAGGCGTCCAGGTCTTCCTTCTTGGCCCAGGCGGTGCCGTAAACCCGCTGCAGCATTTCATTCTTGCTGTCGCCGCGCCAGTAAGCGCCGGCCACCTTCATCAGCTTGAACACTTTGAGCTTGCCGGTGGACGGCACGTGCGGGCCGCGACACAGATCGGTGAATTCGCCCTCGCGATACAGGCTCAACACCTCGCCTTGCGGGATGGACTCAATGATCTCGGCCTTATAGGCCTCGCCTATGCTCTTGAAGTAGGCAATGGCCTCATCGCGCGGCAGCTCGTAGCGCTCCACCGGAATGTCCTTTTTCGCCAGCTCGGCCATTTTCTTTTCGATGGCGGCCAAGTCTTCCGGCGTAAACGGGCGCTTGTAGGCGAAGTCGTAGTAGAAACCGTTCTCAATCTCCGGCCCGATGGTGACCTGAGCCTCCGGGAACAGTTCCTTGACGGCATAGGCCAGCAAGTGAGCGGTGGAGTGACGAATAATGGACAGACCGTCCGCATCCTTATCGGTGATGATGGCCAGATCGGCGTTGCGAGCGATGGTGTGGGAAGTATCCACCAGCACGCCATCGACGCGGCCGGCCAGCGCCGCGCGCGCCAACCCGGCGCCGATGGACGCAGCCACTTCATGAACCGTCACCGGTTTATCGAACGAACGGATCGAGCCGTCCGGCAAGCGAATGTCTGGCATGTCAACTCCAACAAGGCGAGAGAGAAATTTTTAGAAAGCGAAGGATAAAAAAAAAGTGCGGCCTGAGCCGCACTTTTTTTGCATGGAACAACCCGCAAGGCTCAGCTAGCGTGAGTATGTCGGGTTGTGGTAGTTCGCAAGTTGTACACTTGTAACGCTCCATGCGTTTGAATTTGGTAGGCACGATTGGACTCGAACCAACGACCCCCACCATGTCAAGGTGGTGCTCTAACCAGCTGAGCTACGTGCCTGTCGTCGAGCTGCGAATACTAAACAAGCCCACCCGTCTTGGCAAGCGTTTTTTTCATCGACCTCAAGGGGAAAATGGGAACAAAGCCCCAGCGGACGCGGCTTACGGTATACTAGCCGGCTGATTTTGCTAAACAAACATACCAGAGCAATCCCCGAATCATGCTGAAGTTTACCGTACATAAAACCTCCGGCGGCGCGCGGCGCGGCACGCTGGAGCTGAACCACGGCACCGTGGAGACGCCGGTGTTCCAGCCGGTGGGCACTTACGGCTCGGTCAAGGCGATGAGCCCGGTCGAGTTGAACGACATCGGCGCCCAGATCATCCTGGGCAACACCTTCCACTTGTGGCTGCGCCCGGGTCTGGAGATCGTCGAACAGTTCGGCGGCCTGCACGAATTCATCGGCTGGGACAAGCCCATCCTCACCGACTCCGGCGGCTTTCAGGTATTCAGCCTGTCCGATATGCGCAAGCTGACCGAGGAAGGCTGCACTTTCCAAAGCCCGATCAATGGCGACAAGCTGTTTCTGAGCCCGGAAATCTCGATGAAGATTCAAACCGTGCTCAACTCAGACATCGTAATGCAGCTGGACGAATGCACGCCGGGCCAGGTGGACCACGCCACCGCGCAGAAGTCTCTGCAGATGAGCTTGCGCTGGGCCGAGCGCTCCCGCCGCGCCTTCGACGATCTGAAAAACCCCAACGCGCTGTTCGGCATCGTTCAGGGGAACCTATATACCGATTTGCGCCAGGAGTCGCTGGAAGGCCTGATGCAGGTGGGCTTCGACGGCATCGCCATCGGCGGCCTGTCGGTGGGCGAGCCCAAACCGGAAATGTACCGGATGCTGACCGAGCTGAAGGACATGCTGCCGGCGGAAAAGCCCCATTACCTGATGGGCGTGGGCACGCCGGAGGACCTGGTGCACGGCGTGGCCAACGGCGTGGACATGTTCGATTGCGTAATGCCAACCCGCAACGCGCGAAACGGCTGGATCTTTACCCAGTGGGGCGATGTCAAAATCAAGAACGCGCGCTACAAGGACGACAAGCGCCCGCTGGATGAAGAGTGCGAGTGCTACGCCTGCCGCAACTTCAGCCGCGCCTACCTGCACCACCTGCACCGCGTAGGCGAAATTCTGGGCGCCCGCCTCAACACCATCCACAACCTGCACTATTACCAGGAATTGATGCGCCAGATGCGCCGCGCTATCGAGGAAGACCGTTTCGAGGACTTCCGCCTGGAGTTCGCCGCCAAGCGCGCCCGCGGCGTCAACTAAGGAACCACTCGCTGTCTCGGTCTGTCACAGGCCTGACCGTTGCAAGCATTGGAAAAAGCGGACCAGCATGGCTACAATGGTCCGTTTATTTTGACCAGCCATAACAAATATATCTAAGGGAGTAGTTTGATGTCCTTTATCAGCCCCGCCTTCGCCAACACCGGCGCCGCAGTAGGAGGTTTCGATCTGATGGGTTTCCTGCCGATGATCGCCATCTTCGTGCTGTTCTGGTTCCTGATGGTTCGCCCTCAGCAGAAGCGCATGAAAGAGCATCAGAAGATGCTGTCGGAAATTCAGAAGGGCGATGAAGTCGCCACCCAAGGCGGCATCGTTGGCCGCGTAGCCAAGATCGGTGAACAATTCCTGACCCTGGAAATCGCCAACGGCGTGGAAATTACCGTTCAGCGCGGCTCGGTTTCCGCCAAGCTGGAAAAAGGCACGCTGAAGTCGCTTTAAGGATTCAGCCGACGGCCACCGCAGCGCGCTGCCGGTGGCCGGTTCATTTTCTTTTCCCGAACTAAAACATGAACCGCTACCCTCTTTGGAAATACCTCGTCATTGCGGTGGCCCTGATCCTTTCCGCGATCTACACGCTGCCCAATTTCTACGGCGAGACTCCCGCGGTCCAGGTCTCCAGCTCGCGCCAATCCATTCCGGTGGACACCGCCGTGATGACGCGCGTGGAAGAGGCGCTGAAGGCGCAGAACATCTCTCCCGACGGCCTGTTCCTTGACGGCGCCAGCCTGCGAGTCCGCTTCAAGGACGCCGACACCCAGTTGAAGGCGCGCGACGCCATCCAGCACGCGCTGGGCGACAATTACATCATCGCGCTGAACCTCCTGTCCGCCTCCCCCGCCTGGCTGACCAGCCTGAAGGCGCATCCGATGTTCCTCGGCCTCGACCTGCGCGGCGGCGTGCACTTCCTGCTGGAAGTGGACATGAAGGCCGCCATCGACAAGACGATGGAACGCTACGCCGGCGACCTGCGCCGCGAGCTGAAGAACAAGAAAGTCCGCTACGGCGCGATCAAACGCAACGGCAACACGCTGGAAGTGCAACTGCGCGACGCCGACACGCTGAAGTCCACGCAGGACGTGGTCTACCGCAGCCTGCCCTCGCTCACCGTCAAGAGCGACGACAGCAACTACCGGCTGACGCTGACCCTGAAGCCGGAGGAGATCACCAAGATCCAAGGCGACGCGGTCAAACAGAACATCACCACGCTGCATAACCGCGTCAACGAACTGGGCACTTCCGAGCCCATCATTCAGCAAAACGGCCCGAACCGCATCGTCGTGCAGTTGCCTGGTATTCAGGACACCGCTCGCGCCAAGGACATCATCGGCCGCACCGCCACCCTGGAAGTGCGCATGGTGGAGGATGACCCGAGCAAGATGGCCGACGCCATGGCCGGCAACGTGCCCGCGGGCTACGAGCTGCTGGACGAAGCCTCCTCGCGCGGCGTGCAGAAAATCCTGGTGCGCAAGGACGTTGAGCTGACCGGCGACAATATCAACGACGCCCAGGCCGGCTTCGACGAAAACGGCGCGCCCGCCGTCCACATCAATCTGGACTCCGCCGGCGCCTCCATCTTCCGTCAGGTAACCGCTGAGAACATCGGCAAGCGCATGGCGATGGTGCTGGTGGAAAAAGGCCGCGCCGAAGTGGTCACCGCGCCGGTGATCCGCTCCGAAATCGGCGGCGGCCGCGTACAGATCTCCGGCAGCATGAACCCGGCCGAAGCCAACGACACCGCGCTGCTCTTGCGCGCCGGTTCGCTGGCCGCGCCGATGAATATCGTCGAAGAGCGTACCGTCGGCCCGAGCCTGGGTCAGGAAAACATCGAGAAGGGCTTCCACGCCACGCTGTGGGGCTTTGCCGCCATCGCCACCTTCATGATCCTGTACTACGGCATGTTCGGCGTGTTCTCCGCGCTGTCCCTGGCGATCAACGTCTTCCTGCTGCTGGCGCTGTTGTCGATGATTCAGGCCACGCTGACCCTGCCCGGCATCGCCGCCATCGCGCTGGCGCTGGGCATGGCCATCGACGCCAACGTGTTGATCAACGAGCGCATCCGCGAGGAACTGCGCAACGGCGTGCCGCCGCACTCGGCGATCCAGGCCGGCTACACCCACGCTTGGCACACCATTCTGGACTCCAACGTCACCACCTTGATCGCCGGCCTTGCGCTGCTGATCTTCGGCTCCGGCGCGGTGCGTGGTTTTGCCGTGGTGCACAGCCTGGGCATCCTGACCTCGATGTTCTCCGCGGTAGTCGTTTCCCGCGGCCTGGTCAACCTGTGGTACGGCCGCCGCCGCAAACTCACCACGCTGGCCATCGGCCAGGTGTGGAAACCGGAAAACAAAGGATAAGGACCGGACATGGAGCTTTTCCGCATCAAACGGGACATCCCGTTCATGAGCTACGGCCGGCTCACCACGACCATTTCGCTGGTGACCTTCATCCTGGCCGTGTTCTTTCTGGCCACCCGCGGCCTGAACTACAGCGTGGAGTTCACCGGCGGCACCGTGCTGGAAGTGCAGTACCAGCAGTCCGCCGACCTGGGCGCCATCCGCGACAAAGTGGACGAGCTGAAGCTGGGCGAATCCACAGTGCAGAGCCTGGGCAGCAGCCGGGATGTGATGATACGCCTGCCCAACAAGCCGGGCGTCACTTCCGCCCAGCTGTCTGAAAAAGTGATGGGCATGCTCAAGGCCAGCGACAGCGCCGTGCAGCTGCGCAAAGTGGACTTCGTGGGCCCCAGCGTGGGCGAGGAACTGGTGACTCATGGCCTGACCGCCACCATCCTGGTGTGCGTGGGCATCATGATCTACCTGGCCATTCGCTTTGAGTGGCGCTTCGCCATCGCGGCCATCATCGCCAACATGCACGACGTGGTGATCATCCTGGGTTGCTTCGCCTTCTTCCGCTGGGAGTTTTCGCTGACCGTGCTGGCCGGCATCCTGGCGGTGCTGGGTTACTCGGTCAACGAATCGGTGGTGGTGTTCGACCGGATTCGCGAGAACTTCCGCAAACCGGGCATGAAGGGCCATAGCGTGGCCGAGGTCATCGACAACGCCATCACCGCCACGATGAGCCGCACCATCATCACCCACTTCTCCACCGAGATGATGGTGGTGTCCATGCTGCTGTTCGGCGGCCCGGCGCTGCACGGCTTCGCCATGGCGCTGACCATCGGCATCGTGTTCGGCATTTACTCGTCGGTGCTGGTGGCCAGCCCGATCGCCCTGTGGCTGGGCGTGAAACGCGAGCACATGATCAAGCCGGTGAAACCAAAAGAAGAAGCGGTCGTCTGATCACTTCTCCAAACGCTGGCCGGCTTGTCCGGCCAGTTTTACATTTAACCCGAGCAGCACCCTTACCGAGCGCAACGACATCATGGAAGCCATCACTTTTCTGATCGACTTCATCCTGCACATCGACACTCATCTGACCCAGCTGGTGGCCGCCTACGGCCTCTGGATCTACGCCATTCTGTTCCTGATCGTGTTCTGCGAAACCGGGCTGGTGGTCACCCCCTTCCTGCCCGGCGACTCCCTGCTGTTCGTCGCCGGCGCGCTGGCCGCCATGGGCCAGATGAACCCGCACTTGCTGGTGCTGCTCCTGATTGTCGCCGCCATCCTTGGCGACGCGACCAATTACGCCATCGGCCGCAATGTCGGCATGAAGCTGTTCGATAAATTCCCGCGCATCCTGAAGCCGCAATATCTGGACCGAACCCACGCCTTCTACGAACGCCACGGCGGCAAGACCATCATCTTCGCCCGCTTCGTGCCCATCGTGCGCACCTTCGCGCCCTTCGTCGCCGGGATCGGCAAGATGCACTACCCGCAGTTCCTGCGCTACAACGTGGTGGGCGCCGTCGCCTGGGTGGTTGGCTTCACTTACGCCGGCTATTTCTTCGGCAACCTGCCCTTTGTTCGCAAAAACCTGGAATTGCTGATCTTCGGCATCATCCTGGTTTCCTTCCTGCCGGGGCTGATTGAAATCTGGCGCCACAAGCGCGCGGCCGCCCGCGGCTGATCCGTAGTAGAATCGACAAGGCCGCCCAAGACCTGTTCAAAGCCTCGCGAGACAAGGCGAAAACGGCTGAAGAAGCGGAGTGTACAGACGGTACACGAGTATTCTGAAGACGATTTCGACGCCGTATCGCCAACGCGCAGCAGACACTGAACAGGCTCTTCGCGCGGCCTTTTGCTTTGACATCACGCCCACATGCCGCTCATGAAACGCATCCAACGCCTGCCCGACCACCTCGTCAACCAAATCGCCGCCGGCGAAGTGGTGGAACGCCCCGCTTCCGCGCTCAAGGAGATACTGGAAAACAGCCTGGACGCGGGCGCCTCCAAGATCACAGTGGACCTAGCCCAGGGCGGCATCAAGCTGCTGCGCGTCACAGACAACGGCAGCGGCATCGCGGCGGAAGACTTGGCGCTGGCTCTGGACCGCCACGCCACCAGCAAGATCGCCTCGCTGGACGATCTGGAAAACGTCTCCACGCTGGGCTTCCGCGGAGAGGGTCTCGCCAGCATCGCCTCGGTGTCGCGGCTGACCCTGGTCAGCCGGCCGCCGGACGCGGAACACGCTCATCAAGTCATCGCCATCGACGGCGCGCTGCACCCGGTGGAGCCTGCGGCCCACTCGCCCGGCACCAGCGTGGAAGTGGTGGATATCTATTTCAACACTCCGGCCCGGCGCAAATTCCTGAAAAGCGAGAATACCGAATACGCGCATTGCGAAGCCGTTTTCGAACGCATCGCACTGGCGCATCCGCACGTTGAATTCATGTTGCGTCACAACGGCAAGGTCATCTGGCGCCTGCCGGCGCAAAGCCTGGCCGAACGCGTGGCCGCGATGCTGGGCAAGGACTTCGTCGCCGCCGCCATCGAGATCGACACCGCCGCCGGTCCGTTGACGCTCAGCGGCTTCGTCGCCTCTCCCACTTATTCCAAGGCCAGCCGCGACGCCCAGTACTTCTACGTCAACGGCCGTTTCGTCCGCGACAAGACCGCGCTGCACGCGCTGCGTCAGGCCTATCGCGACGTGCTGCACCACGAGCGCCACCCCGCTTACGCGCTATTCCTGACCATGGAGCCGTCCGGCGTCGACGTCAACGTGCACCCGACCAAAATCGAGGTGCGCTTCCGCGAATCGCAGGCCATCCACCAATTCCTGTTCCACAGCGTGCACAAGGCCTTGGCCAGCACCACCGCCGGCGCCGCGCCTACCGTTCAGATCGCCAACGCGGATAACGAAGCGGCGGCCGCTCCCGCGCTGACCCAGGGCGAGTCCGCGCCGCTGTTCGACAAATCATTCAGCCGCCCCGCCGCACCGCCTTCCGGCGGCTCCTCGCCGCAAACCGGCTTCCGCTACCAGCAGCAAGCGATGCCGCTGCACGTGGCCAGGGAGGCCACCGGCATCTACGACAAGCTGTTCGGCGGTCTTCGCGAGGAAGAGCGCGCCCAGACCGCCGCGCCGGCGCCCGTGGAATACAGCCTGCCGCCGCAGCGCGTGGCCGCGCTGCCGCAAAGCGCGGACGGCATTCCGCCGTTGGGCTTCGCGCTGGCGCAGCTACACGGCGTCTACATCCTCAGCCAGTGCGAAGACGGGCTGATTCTGGTGGATATGCACGCCGCCCACGAGCGCATCGTCTACGAACAACTAAAAACCGCGCTGGAAGCCGACACCATTCCAATGCAGCCCTTGCTGCTGCCGGTATCCTTCGCCGCCGATCGCATGGAAGTGGCGACCGCCCACGAACACGGCGAGGAAATGAAGCGGCTGGGCATCGAGCTGGCGCCGCTGTCTCCCACCCAGATCGCCGTGCGCGGCGTGCCGGTGTGGCTGAAGGACGGCAACCCGGTGGATCTGGCGCGCGCGGTGCTGAAGGACGTGCGCGAATTCGGCCTCAGCCAGGTGCTGACCGAGCGCCGCAACGAACTCTTGGCCACCATGGCCTGCCACGGCGCGGTGCGCGCCAACCGACAGCTGACACTGCCGGAGATGAACGCGCTGCTGCGCGACATGGAAGCCACTGAACGCTCCGGCCAGTGCAACCACGGCCGCCCCACCTGGACCCGGCTGTCCATGCGCGAGCTGGACAAGCTGTTCATGCGCGGCCAATAAACGATGCGCGTCACCGTTCTGGCGGAAAACCACAGCCTGCGGCCGGACCTGATCGCCGAACCCGGCCTGGCGCTGCTGATCGAGGACGGCGAAGAGCGCATCCTGTTCGATACCGGCCGCAGCGACGCGCTGCTATATAACGCCAGCCAGCTGGGCGTCGATCTCGCCACGCTGAGCCGGGTAGTGCTCTCCCACGGCCATTACGACCACAGCGGCGGCCTGCCGGCGCTAAGCCGGCTGCTGCGCGAACGCGCGGCGCCGCCGCTCCCGCTGCTGGCCCACCCCGAGGCCTTCCAAGCGCGCGAAGCGCGGCTGGGGCCGATCACGCTGCGCAAACTGGGCGCGCCGCTTACCGCCGCCGAACTGGAAACCAGCTTCGAGCTGCAACTGCACGCCCAGCCTCACGCCTTCGCCGACCGCTATGTCTTCCTCGGCCAGATTCCACGGCTGCGCCACGCCGAAGGGCGCGGCACCCTGGGCCGGCTAATCGACGCGCGCGGCCACCGGCCGGACCCGGTGGCCGATGATTCGGCACTGGCCTATCGCGGAAAGCAAGGTCTGATCATCTTCAGCGGCTGCGCTCATTCCGGCATCCGCCACATCGTCGACTACGCGCGCGAAGTGTGCGCCGAACCCCGCGTCCAAGCGGTGATAGGCGGCTTCCACCTGCGCAGTGCCAACCCATGGCGCGTCTGGCAGACCCGCCGCTACTTTCAGCAATTGGCGCCGGACCGCTTGTTCGCCTGCCACTGCACCGGCTACGCCCGTCACGCGCTGACGCTCCAGCATCCCATCGCCGCCGGCAGTCAACTGAATTTCGACTAAACCTGTTTCGACAATTCCTGCCGCGAAAAAACGACAGTTCGCTCGTCTCGCTACTATTCACGGCCAAGGTGCCGCATTGCAGCATTCCGCCCGCCGCGCCTCCTCTCTCCCAAGCCCCCAAACAGCGTAAGCGCCGCCCAGCCGGGCTTTGGCCGGTTGGGAAATTCGCTCCCGCTCTGGCACTAGCAAACAGCCGCGTAAATACACCTGAAAAAAAGAACAGGTGTGTGCTTAGTCCCTCCATGCACATGCTTAGACCCAATACCACTTACATACAACTTTAATACAACTTAAATACAAGTCGGCGCTTCCCGCCGGCCTTTCGCCCCCGCCTTTTTCCAAGAAGGAGATGGACTGTGAGCAAAGCCTTACTGCTGCTGAAAACCGGCCTGGCCGGCACCGCCGTGGCCGGCGCCGCGCTGCTGGCCGCCCAGCACGCCCCCACCGCCGCCAAAGCGCCGGCCTCCACCGCGCGCGACAGCCTGATCAGAACCGCGGCCGCCAGCTGCGCGGACCCGGCCTGGAGCTCCGGATCGATCTACACCGGCGGCCAGCGCGTCAGCTACCAGGGCCAGACCTGGGAGGCCAAATGGTGGACTCAGGGCAACACGCCCGCAGCCGGCGACGCCAGCCCGTGGAAGCTGATAGGCCAGTGCGACGGCGGAGGCGGAAACCCGACCGAACCGCCGCTGGTGCAAGTGCCGCCGCCCACCGGCAACGCGCTGTGCCGGCCGGAAGGCCTGGCGCGCACCGACGGCGTGGACGTGCCGTATTGCGCGGTCTACCAAAAAGGGGGCGCCGAACAACTGGCCAACGGCAGCCGCAAGCGTCTGATCGGCTACTTCACCAGCTGGCGCACCGGCAAGAACGGCCAGCCCGCCTATCTCGCCAGCGACATCCCCTGGGGCAAGCTCACCCACATCAACTACGCCTTCGCCCACGTGGACGGCAACAACCGCCTGTCGGTCGGCGAGAACAATCCCGGCAACCCGGCCACCGACATGAGTTGGCCGGGCGTGCCCGGCGCTGAGATGGACGCCAGCCTGCCCTATAAGGGCCACTTCAACCTGCTGACCCAGTACAAGCGCAAATATCCGGGCGTCAAAACCCTGGTTTCGGTGGGCGGCTGGGCCGAAACCGGCGGCTACTTCGGCGCGGACGGCAAACGGGTCAACAGCGGCGGCTTCTACAGCATGACCATCAACGCCGACGGCAGCGTCAACCAATCCGGCATCGACGCCTTCGCCGACTCCGCCGTTGCCTTCCTGCGCAAATACGGCTTCGACGGCGTGGACATCGACTTCGAATACCCAACCTCGATGAACGACGCCGGCAACCCGCTGGACTGGAGCGTGGCCAACGCCCGCCGCGGCTCGCTGAACAAGGGCTTCAACGCGCTGACGCGAACGCTGCGCGAACGGCTGGACCGCGCCGCCGCCCAGGATGGCCGCTACTACCAGCTCACGGCCGCGGTACCGGCATCCGGCTATCTGCTGCGCGGCATGGAAGCCTTCCAAAGCCTGCGCAACTTCGACTTCGTCAACGTGATGTCCTATGACCTGCACGGCGCCTGGAACGAGTTCGTCGGCCCCAACGCCGCGCTCTACGATGATGGCAAGGATGCCGAACTGGCACGCTGGAGCGTGTACACCACCGCGCAATACGGCGGCATCGGCTACCTGAACACCGACTGGTCCTACCACTACTACCGCGGCGGCCTGCCAGCGGCGCGCGTCAATATCGGCGTGCCCTACTACACCCGCGGCTGGAAAAACGTCAACGGCGGCAGCAATGGACTGTGGGGCACTTCAGTGGGCGGCAACTGCCCGACCGGGCTGAAAACCTGCGGCGACGGCGCAGTGGGCATAGACAATCTGTGGCACGACCTGGACGAACAAGGCCGTGAAGTGGGCGCTGGCTCCAACCCGATGTGGCACGCCAAAAACCTGGAGAAAAACCAGGCCGGCAGCTATCTGTCCGCCTATCTGGACCCGAGCAAGCCGGAAAACCAGCTCAACGGCAGCTACCAGCGCTTTTACAACGACACTCTGAGCGCGCCGTGGCTATGGAACGCCGGCAAGAAGGTATTCCTGTCCACCGAGGATGAACAATCCATCGCCAAGAAAGCCGCCTGGGTCGACGCCAACAACGTCGGCGGCGTGATGTTCTGGGAACTGGCCGGCGACTACGACTGGAAACAGGACCGCAACGGCGGCAAGGGCGAGTACTTCATCGGCACCACGCTGACCAGCCTGCTGTACAACGCCTTCAGCAAACCGGCCGCCGTCAGCGTCAAGCCCGCCTCCGCCGCGCCGGCAGCCACCGCGGCGATCGACGTGGGCTTCTCGCTTGACGGTTTCGCGCTGGGCGACAGCAATTATCCGATCAACCCCAAGCTGACCATCACCAACCGCTCCGGCAGCAGCCTGCCTGGCGGCACTGAGTTCCAGTTCGACGTGCCCACCTCGGCGCCGTCCAATTTCGCTGACCAGTCCGGCTTTGGGCTCAAGGTGATCAGCGTCGGACACAGCGGCAACAATATCGGCGGCCTGAAGGGCGACGCTCATCGAGTCTCGGTCAAGCTGCCGTCGTGGCAAACGCTGGCCCCGGGTCAGAGCGTCAGCCTGGCCGTGGTCTACTATCTGCCGATCTCCGGTCCGCGCAACTTCAGCGTGACCCTGGCCGGCAAGACCTACGCCATCCGCGATGAGGCGCCCTACCTGCCTTACTTACGCTGAACTCCCTCGTTCTCCTCAGTACCTTCCAAGCCGGGTTCGCCCGGCTTTTTTTCTGCGCCGTCTTCCGTCGGCAGTTGCCATTGCATCAGCTCGTTCAAGCTGGCCAGCGCCGCTTGCGGCGTCAGGCCGAGCACCGGCTTTTTGCCATCGAGAAAGCGTCGGTAAAACAATATGATCTGTTCGGTTTTCATCGCTGTGGACTCCCGCTGTGGATGCGAGTATTGTCGGCGCAATATGAGGCAATAAAAATTGCTGACTTTGAATCAGGAAACTTCCTCTTATGTCCGCGCGGCTAACCCAGCAATACCAAAAACTCCACCGCCATTTCGCCGGCCAGACCGAGGCCGTCTCGCTGCAGCAGTTGGCGGACCTGCTGTTCTGCACCCGCCGACACATGCGCAGCCTGCTGCAACAGATGCAGGCTCAAGGCTGGATAGCATGGCAAGCGCGGGCCGGCCGAGGCATGCGCTCGCGGCTGAGCTTTCTGCAAGCTCCGGAGCAGCTGCAACGGGAACGCGCCGCGCAACTGCTGGAACAAGGCAAGGTGGAACAGGCGGTGGACCTGCTGGGCGACGACCGCGGCGAACTGGCGCCCTTGCTGCTGGCGCGGCTGGGTAAACGCTGGAGCCAGGACCGCCAGGTACTGGGCGTGCCCTACTACCGGCCGTTGCCCAATCTCTACCCCGGCACGCCGCTGCGCCGCTCGGAACGCCATCTGGTTGGGCAGATTTTCAACGGCCTAACCCGGATAAACGAGGAAAAAGGGGAAGTGGAAGGCGATCTCGCCCATCACTGGAACCAACACAGTCCGCTGGAATGGCATTTTCACCTGCGCCCGGCGGTACGCTGGCATGACGGCGTCGAACTCAGCGTCGCCGATGTCCAGGCCTCGCTGCTGCGGCTGCGCGCGCAGCCGCTGTTTTCCCACCTGGCTGCGGTGCGGCCGCTGTCGCCGCGCAGCCTGGCGCTGGAATTGAGCGAGCCCGACCAGTGGCTGCCCTGGCTGCTGGCCGACAGCGCCGCTTTGATCTTGCCCGCCGACCACGCCTCGCGCGCCGACTTCGCCTCCCGCCCGGTGGGCACCGGCCCCTATCGCGTGGCCGCCAATACCCGCCACCAGCTGTGCCTGCAAGCCTTCGACGACTACTTCGGCTACCGCGCGCTGCTGGACCAAGTGGATATCTGGATGATGCCGGAGCTGGGCGAGCAGTTGGAGCACGGCGACGGCCAAGTCTGCGGCCTGGAAGTGCGTATCAACCCGCGCGAGCCCAGTGTGCAAACCGAGATGGCGCTGGAGTCCGGCGTGTATTTCTTGCTTGCCGACAGCCGCTCGTCCCTCATGCACGATACGGCGCTGCGCGACTGGCTGGCCCAAACGCTGACCCCGTTGGCCGTCATGCACGAAACCGCGCCGGCGGTGCGCCAGTACTGGGCCCCGGCCGCGGGCTTGCTTCCCAACTGGCACCACGCCCAGCCCCCCCTGAACCTGCAGCCGCCGGCGGGGCTGAGCATGCTGCGGCTGGCCTATTACGAACAGCATCCGGAGTACCAATTGATCGCTGCCGCGATGGCTCGCTGTCTTCTGAGCCACGGCGTGGCGCTGGAGTGCCGCGCGCTGCCTTACGCCGACTGGGAACAGGGGCAGGCCGAGGCCGACTTATGGCTGGGTTCGGTCAACTTCGCCACCCGGCCGGAATACTCTGTGGCCGCCTGGGTGCTGGGCACTCCGCTGCTGCGCCGTTGTCTGGAGCCGGCGCTGCCGCTGACGCAATGGCGCCAAGGCTGGCGCCAGGGCCTGTTTCACGCTCAGGACCTGTCCGCCGCCGTGGTCCAACAACGCTGGATGCTGCCGCTGTTTCACAACTGGCTGCGCCTGCAGGGCCCGGCCCAGATGCAGGGCGTGCGCCTCAACAGCCTGGGATGGTTCGATTTCAAATCCGCCTGGCTGCACCCGGACAGCTGAAACGGAGGATGACAACGACGCTTCATGCATCCGTATAATTTCATATAAAGATACTTGATGTGAAATATCTTCCCAGGAATACATATCCATGGCATAATCACCGCCATGGACAAAATCGACACCATTATTTCCCAGTGGCGACGCGAGCGTCCCGACCTCGATAGCGCCAGCATAGGCATCATTGGCCGGCTGGCGCGGCTGGTCACTCATGTCGAACGGGCGCTGGCCGACAACTTCGCCCGCTTCGGGCTCAAGGACGGCGAATTCGACGTGCTGGCCACGCTGCGCCGCGCCGGCGCGCCCTATCAGCTCTCCCCCACCATGCTGTACACCACGCTGTTGCTGACCTCAGGCGCGATCAGCAAGCGGCTGGACCGGCTGGAAAACGCCGGCTGGGTGGAGCGCCTTCCCGAACCCAACGACCGACGCGGCATGCTGATCCGATTGAGCCCGGCCGGGCTGGAACTGATAGAGCAGGCGATGAGCGCCCACATCGCCACCCAGGAAGCCGCGCTGTCCGCGCTGGCCGAGCCGCAACGCGAGCAACTGGCCGCGCTGCTGAGCCAATGGCTGCAAAGTTTTCCAGGAGAAGCACAAGCCGAGCCCAAGCTCATGCCTAGCCTCGCCCCCACCGAAAGAAAAACCTCATGAAGCAAGACACTCCCGTTCAGCGCCCGCTATGGCTGGCGCTGTCCATCATCCTGGTGGGCCTCAACCTGCGCCCCGCCCTCGCCGCCATCGGTCCGCTGCTGGATCAGTTGCGCCACGCCACCGGCATGAGCTTCAGCGATGCCTCCCTGCTCACCACGTTGCCGGTGGCCACCATGGGCGCCGGCGCCTTTTTGGGGAGTTGGCTGGAACGCCGCGCCGGCGCGCGCCAGGGGGTGGTCATCGCCCTGCTGCTCATCCTCTTGTCCAGCGCGCTGCGCTGGCTGCCCGCCAGCTTCGGCGCGTTGTTGGCCACCGCCTTGATGGCCGGCATCGGCATCGCGCTGGCCCAGGCTTTGATTCCCGGTTTCATCAAGCAGCATTTCCCGCATAAGGTCTCCGCGTTGATGGGCTTCTACATCACCGCCATCATGGGCGGCGCCTCGCTGGCCGCCGCTGGCGCACCGTGGCTGGCCACGCATAGCGCGCACTGGCGGAACGGGCTGGCCGCCTGGGCCGCGCTGGCTGTGCTGGCGCTGCCCTGCTGGCTGCTGAGCGCGCCGCGCGGCGTTCCCGGCGGCGGCTCCGCCGCCCGAGCGCCGCAATTCAGCCAGATTCCGCGCGCCTGGCTGCTGGCCTTCTATTTCGGCATCGGCACCGCCGTGTACGCCAGCTCGCTGGCGTGGTTGCCCGCCTTATTCGTGCAATTGGGATGGAGCCCGCAGCAAGGCGGCCTGATGCTCAGCTTCATGACCGGCATGGAAGTGGTGTCAGGCTTGACCATTCCGCTGCTGTCGGCGCGCAGCCATGACATGCGCGGCTGGCTGACTCTGGTGCTGCTGGCGGTGCTGGCCGGCCTGCTGGGCATGGTGCTAGCGCCGCACGGCGGCCTGCTGTTGCTGTGGGTGGCGCTGCTGGGCCTGGGCGTGGGCGGCCTGTTCCCGCTGACCATGATCCTGACGCTGCACCACTATGAAGACGCGCGCAACGCCGGCCAGCTGTCGGCTTTCGTGCAGGGGATCGGCTATCTGATCGCCGCGGTGGCGCCGTTCGCCGCAGGTTGGATCCGCGATGCCACCTCCAGCTTCAACCTGGCCTGGCTGTGCCTAGCGCTGTTGATCGCCGGCCTGCTGGTGCTGACCCGCCGCTTTGCGCCGCAGGGCTACGCCGAGGCGATGCAAACCCCCGCCGCCGTCGCCGCGCAAACCCGCTAACCCCAGGGCGGCGCTGCGCCGCCCGGCAAACCAGCAGGAGAAAACCGATGAGCAACGCAATCCCCTTTAGCCTGAGCAATCCCGCCGGCCTCTACGACCCAGCGCCCAACGGCTATTCCCATCTGGCCATCGTCAACCCCGGCAGCCGCATGTTGCTGGTGGCCGGCCAGGGCGGCGAAAACGCCGCCGGCGAGCTGGCAGACGGCTTCGAGGCGCAAGTGCGCCAAGCCTTGGCCAATCTGCGCACCGCGTTGGCCGCCGGCGGCGCCGATCTCGCCCACGTCGCCAAGCTGACGGTATTGATCGTCGATCACAGCGAGGCGCGGCTGCACGCCTTCGGCGCGCTGTTAAGCGCCGCCTGGGGCGCGCTGCCAACGCCGACCTGCACCCTGATCCCGGTGCCGCGGCTGGCCTTGGACGGCATGCTGTTCGAAATCGAGGCCACCGCCTTCCTGCCCGCTTGAGGCGGAGCCAACCCGCCATGAACTTGTTCAAGCGCAGCAGGCTTTAAACCGGCGATTAGACCATCAGATATTGATTCCACAGCTGATTGCGGAAACGGCTGGCAGGATCCAATACCCGCTTCAGTGCCAACAGCTTTCCGGCGTCGGGATAGGCCTGGTGGAATTGCTCGCGGCTGGCATGCAGCTGATAAGGCAGGTAATAGCTGCCGCCCTGAGCCAGCGCGGCGTCTATCAATTGGCGGGTCCATTGCCCCACTTGGCGCCGCGCGGCTTCGTCCTTGCCTTGTCGGTAATACAGCACCAGCGAGAACACCTCCTGCCGCGCCCAGGCCAATACGGTGCCAGCGTCCGCCGGTGAATGCCGAACCGACACATTGAGTGCGGCCACCTTGTGCGTTTCCAGAATCGTCGCCATCGCGGCGACAAAATGCTCCAGCTTAGCCACCGGGACAAAGTACTCCTGCAACACGAAACTGTGCTCAGCATCCGCGATGCGGCCCAGCGAGGCTACATCCAGGCTGGCCTCCCTGTTGCGCCAGAGCACGGCGGCGCGGGCGAAGCGCAACGGATCCGCGACCTTCTTGCGCAAGACTGGCCCGCCAGGCAATTCTGCCCAGGCACGGATCGCGCCCTCTTGCAGCCAATAGCGCTGTCCTTGAGGCGTTAGCCGGCGGCTATCCGTCAGCGATTTATCACTCACGCGCCAAGTCACTGCGGTCGCCATCTGGAAATAAGGCGGCGCCAGATCGGCGTTGTGCATCACCGCACGGCTGTCAGCGCGAACATGCTTGAAGAAGAAATCGCGGTAGTCATCCAGACTCATGCGATTGACCTGCCGCTCCAACCGCTGGTTGTCCGTCAGTTCCAGCTCGACTTCGCAGATCACGCCTAGCGCGCCATAAGCGCCTATCGCCGCAAAAAACACCTCCGGCCGCTGTTGGCGGCTGGCCGACAGCAAACTGCCGTCGGCCAACGCGATCACGATGGAGCGCACCGCGTTCACCAGCGGCCCCAGGCCGACGTAACGGCCGTGGGCGTTCACCGACAATGAACCGCCAATGCTGAAGTTGGCATAGCTCTGCATGATTTTCACAGCCAACCCATGCGGGTCTATCCATTGCTGCAGCTCACGCCAGCTCATGCCGGCCTGAACCCGCGCCAAGCGCAAGCGCGGCTCCAGGCTGAGTAGGCGATTGAAGCGTCGCATGTCCAGATGCAAACTACCCGGACTGGCTATCTGCCCGCCCATGCTGAAGCGGCCACCGCCTATCGACACCGGGCCGGGCCACTGCCGCAGCGCTTGCTGAATGTCTGCATTGCTGCGCGGCGTCGCCACTTGCGTCACAGCCACCGGATTCATGCCGGTGATATCGTTGACCACTTCACCGGTGGCTGTCGCCCCCCAGGAGAGCAGCGGCTGGCATAGCGGCGCCGCCGCACTCAACAGCCCGGCTTTGAGCAGGGCGCGGCGCAGCGGATCGACAGTGGAGGCAGGAACGGGACGGGGAGTAAAGGGAGATCTCGGCATGCGCGGCAGTCTACGGCCAGCCCGATGTCATGACAAGCCGGCGCGACACGCGCCGGGTCCGCGTCAACGCCGCGGCATGAAGCGCACGTAGTCCCCTTCGCTCACCTTGCCCTGCGACTGCACCGCGCCGACGGCGAAATTAGGCTGCACCTGACTGATGATGACATCGCCGGCCAAGGTCTCCGGTACGCCCAGCTCGCGCCCGGAGATCAGATCCCGCACCGGTTGCGCGCTCTTGCGCTGGTAGACCAGGAATTTGTCGCCGACCGCAACGCCGTCCAGCGAGCCGGCGTTGATATACACCTGACGCGCGTCGACCAGTTTGACGATGCGGGCGGAGAACGGAATGCACGAGATCACGTCTCCAATCCGGCTCACCGCCTGATCCAGCGCCCGGTTCACCGCCTGGCCGTAATCGCTCTGCCAGAACGCCGCCGAGGCAAACGGCCGCGGCGGATTGGGCGTCACGTCGCCCTTGGCCAGTTCCGACACCCGGTCTCTGGCCAGCAGCGCGCCGGTCAGCGCGTCGTAAACCCAGACTTCGGCGTCGAACTGACGCTCAGTGGGCACGTACTTGACCCCGCCGCCAAACAGGCCGGAGAACGGCCCGTTGTAGAAGGTTCCCTGCTGACTGGTGTTATTGGACTCGTAGAGGGATTTGCGCAGCCCCTTGGCGGTGGCGCCGGTGGCGAGCACCCGCCCGGCCACCACAAACTGTGCGTCTTCGGATTGGCCGATGCGTCGGGCGATCTCCGCGCCGGCGGCCGGTTCGGCCACGCGCGAATCCGGCAGCACCGACACTGTGTTGGCGTCCAGCAGGCTGTACATGCGGTTGGCGCCCAGACGCCGCGACAGCTCGGTGGGCAGCCCGGTGGCCAGCTCCGGCATGTCGGACGCCTCCGCCGGCCGGTCCACCTGGAAATAAGTGGTGACGATCTTGCGACGCAGGCTGCGGCCCGGCGGCATCGCGCAGGCGGGCTCCTTGCCGCGCGCGGCGCCGGAGGGCTTGCCGGTGTCCACCTCCACCAATACATGGTAGAGCTTGCCCTGCTGGAATTCCTGCGTCACTTTGACCGCGCCCTGCGCCGGCGCCAACGGCGTCAGCGAGCCGGACTCGCTGCTTTTACCGTAATCCAGCCCCTGCGAAGCCTCTACTCGCGCGCCCTGGCGCAGCGCCACCATCTTGAGCGCGTCCTGCAACGCCTGCTCGCGCGCGGCGGCGACGCCGTTGTCCAGCGAAGCCACCCCTTCGGCGCGCATGATCTCGGCGCCGGCCGGACAAACAAAAGCCGCCGCAAACGCGGCGGCCAACAGGGTACGGAAACGAAACCGCATCATTGAGCCATGTAGTAGTTGCTGTTGTAGCGCGCCGCGCCGCAATTGCCCTCGGCGCACTGCAGGCCGGACGTGGCGTTTTCCTGCGAAGCCTTCATCACGCTGCCGGTCTTGTCCAGCGCTTGGCGGAACTGCTTGTAGAAATCCTGATCCAGCGTGATTTCGGCCACGGCCTCGCTGGTGCCGTCCGGCTTCATGCTGTTGGAAACGATGTTCACCCCGCGCAGGTAGGCATCCACGTAAGTACGGAAGCTGTCGCTGTTGGCGATCATGTTCGATACCGAGCTATTGCCCACCAGCTTCATGCCCTGTACCTGTTCGGCGATGGCTCGGAAGGCATCCAGCCGGGCGGCGCGCAGGGCCAGCAGTTTGCGCTGCGACGGCGTCAGGCTGGAGGTGTACGGCGCCGCGCCGCTGCCCACCACCCGCACCACGATGGGCTGATAGGGGTTCACCTCCTTGACCACCACCTTGGGGGCCTCGGTTTCAATGCCCGGGCCGACGAAACCGACGCCGCTCGGCGTCATTCCCGCGGCGGCTCGCGGCGCTTCGGCGGCCTGCGGCGAACGCTCGGCGGTGGCGCAGGCGGACAAGCCCAGCAAGACGGACAGAAAGCAGGCAATACTGGGAATCATTTTCATGGCAAATACCGTTGGATGTTGCTGGAATTATGAAGCGATCTAAGCGAACGTCAACCGCAACATCGGCATTCCTATGCAAAACTTGAATAAAAACAAAATCCCGATCGCGTCAGCAAGCGCCTACGCCGGCCCGGTTCAACTGCCGCGCCGAGGAAAACCCGGCAGCCAGCGCGGCCTTCTCCTTGGACAGCCCGGCGCCGCGCCATTGACTGGCCAGCGCCAGCCTCAGCCCGGTGTGATAGTCGTGCACCGATACGCCGGCGTGCTCGCGGAACAAGCGCGACAAATGCCTGGCGCTGACGTGCACCTGGCCGGCCAAGTCCTCCACCCTCCAGGCGCGGGCCGGATCAGCGGCGATCAAGTCCTGCGCCTTGTGCACCGCCGGGTGCAAATGGTTGCGGTGCGTCAGCCACGGCGACAACTCCGGGTCGCCGGCGGAACGGCGGAAATACACCACCATGTGGCGCGCCACATCGCGCGCCAACGACGGCCCGGCGAGCTGCGCGATCAGTTGCAGAGCCAAGTCCACGCCGGCGGTGATGCCGGCGCTGCTGCTGATCGGCCCGTCTTGCACGAATACGCGGTTCTGCTGCACCCTGGCCTGCGGCGCGAGTTGCTGCAAACGCTGCAGCAGAGTGTGGTGAGTGGTGCACTGACGGCCGTCCAGCAAACCGGCTTCCGCCGTCAGCAGGCTGCCGGAGCAAATGCTGGCCACGCGCTGGCGGCTGGGGTCCACCTTGCGACGCAGCCAACGCACGATCTCACGCGCCTCTGGCCGCGCGTAAGCCTCGATCGAATGGGCGGCGCCGCTGATCACCACCAGCGCCTCGTCCGGCAGAACCTCAGGCAATGGCGAGGCGCCCTCAAGGCTCAGGCCCAGCGAGGTGGGCACGCCGGATACCGGCGCGATGAAGTGTGATCGAAACGACGCCCCCAGTTGCGCGGCGATGCGGAAAGCGTCGGCCGGGCCGGCCAGATCCACCAGCAGCAGATTGGGCGGCAACACGAAAAAGATATCAAGCGCCACGCGTCGCCTCCCCCCCGCGCAAGCGCGCCAGCCAGCGCGCGCCGAACACGTTGACCGCCAAGCCGGCCAGCAGCAACAAGCTGCCGGCGGCTTGCAGCGCGCTCAAGCGCTCGTCCAGCAACACACCGGACGCCAACACGCCCACCACCGGCACCAGCAGCGAAAACGGCGCCACCTTGCCGGCCGGGTGGCGCGACAGCAATCGGCTCCACAAGCCGTAACCGAACAAAGTGGCGACAAAGGCCAGATAGGCCACCGCGAACCAGGCTTGCGGCGTGAAATGCCCCAGAGCGGCGGCGATGCGCTCGCCCCCCTCCAGCCACCAGGACAGCAGGAAGAACGGAATCGGCGGCACCAGGCTGGACCACACCACCAGTCCCAACGGCTGCACGCGGTAGCCGGCGCGGCCCATCTGCCGCACCACCACATTGGACAGCGCCCAGCTGAAGGCGGCGGCGATGGTCAGCCCCAGACCCACCGCCGTCATGCTGCCGCCCTTGCTCAGGCCGATCAGCGCCAAACCACACAGGGCCAGCAGCAAGCCGGCCATCTGGCTGGCCTGCCAACGCTCGCGCAACCACAAGCCGGCCAGGATCAAGGTGAAGAAAGCCTGTGATTGCAGCACCACCGAGGCCAGGCCGGCCGGCATGCCCAGCTTGATGGCGGTGAACAGGCAGGCGAACTGGCCGACGCCCACGCACAGACCGTAAAGCAACAGATAGCGCCACGGCAGCGACGGCCTGCGGACGAAGAACACAGCCGGCACCGCGGCCAGGCAGAAGCGCAGGCCGCCCAGCAACAAGGGCGGCACATCGGACACGCCCCATTTGATCACCACGAAGTTGACGCCCCACACCAGCACGATGGCCAGCGCCTGCAGCAAATCACTCCACGGCATCGTCGTCTCCTTGCGCCAACGCGCCCGGCCACACCACCGCCTGAGCGACGATGACGCGCTCGCCGTTGAAGGTTGCCGCCGGCGAACCGTGCAGCCGGTACCCCAAAGCCAGCGCCTCGCTGACGCGACGGCAGAAGCCGGCGTCGTCCGGGCCGGTCAGCAAACGATAGGCCGGCATGTCGTCGGGCGGAAGGATGGACCGCATGCAATTCTCCCATGGCTGCGCGGCGGGCCCCGCCCGCCGCATTCATTTTGTAGCTCGCCTCACACTGAGAGCCTGTTCAAAATCTCGCGAGCAAGAGCGAGACAAGGCGAAAACGGCTGAGAAAGCGGAGTGTACACACGGTACATGAGCATTTCGAAGCTGTTTTTAACGCCGTATGCCAACGCGCAGCAGATCGTAAACAGGTTCTAACATCAGATAGTTGCAATGGCGATGGTCAAATACCCTCGATTCAGCGCGCCAGCTTGGCCAGCGCCTGTTCCACGCGGACAATGTCGGCGAAACGGCCGGCCAGCACCAGTTCGGTCTTGGCGCGAATCTCCGCCGGGCTGAAAACCTGGCCGCTATGCGGATGAGTCATCGCAAACGTCAACGTGGCCTCGGTGACGAAGTCCACTTCGTAGCCCAGGTCGGACGCCACCCGGGTGGTGGTTTCGCAGCATTGCTCGGTGCGGATGCCGGACACGATCAAACGCTGGATGCCGTGTCGAACAAGCCAGGGCTGCAAGCCGGAATCCGTCAAAGCATTGTGCACGTGTTTGACGAAGGTGGCGGCCGGACGGTGACGCAGCCACTCCAGCGGCCGCACCAGGCCGGACGCGGCGGAAAAGGCCTCGTCGCCGTCTTCGTGCAGGATGTTGATCACCGGCGCGCCAAGCGCCTCCGCGCCGGCGATCAATTGCTGCAGTTTGTCCTGAAAAGCCGAGACCTCGTCCTCGTTCCAATACGGGCGGTGGCGGAATGACTCTTGTGCGTCAATCACCAACAAGGCGGTTTTCTTCATGGCGGTTTCTCCCTCGCGTCCAAGCTGGACGCTGTTGAACACAGCCCGAATGCTACGGACTCGCGCGCCTTTATTTAACGCTGATTACGGACAAGCCACTGTCAAATACGGACATCGTGCCCACCGCTTGCGGAGCCGCCGGCGCGGCCGCGATCTCGGCGGCCCTGGCCGGACCGTGCGGCTGGAACTCGTCGTACAGCAACCACAGCGCGGTGGCGGCCATCAATACCCCCATGCTCAGATTAAAACCCAACAAGGCGCGCGGGCTGGCGAGCCAAGCGCGCAAACGTTCGCCGGCCCAGGCCCAGACGCCGATGCACGGCAGGTTGACCACGGCGAACACCGCCGCCAGCATGGCCGCGCCCAGCCAGCGCTGACCGTCCGCAGCCGGCATGAACAGGATGGCGGCGTTGATCACCATCACCCAGGCCTTGGGGTTCAACCATTGAAACAGCGCCGCGCCGACAAAACCCAGCGGCCGCGCCGCCGCGCCCGCCTCAGGTTGGCCGGCGCGGGCGATCTTCCAGGACAGCCACAATAGATAGGCGCACCCCATCAAGGCCAGCGGCAAGCGCGCGGCCTGGATGCCGTCCAGCAACAGCGACAACAGGCTGCCCACCAGGAACACTTGGAAGGCGCAACCCAGGCTGATGCCCAGCATGTGAGGAATGGTGCGACGAAAACCGAAATTGACCCCGGACGCGGTCAACATCAGATTATTGGGGCCGGGGGTGATGGACATCACCGCTACGTAGGACAATAGGGCGAATTCAGGCATGGCGGGCTTCTCTTTCACTTGCTCCGCGCCGTCCATCGACGCGGCATGGCGATACAAGGGGCCGACGCGGCCCCGTTTTCCCAATCCATGCTACGCAGCGGCTCGCAACGCCAACAGCCGCAGCTGTCACCTTTCGCAGTGGTGACAGCGCGGCATTTCCTCAAACTGTCACCATCGCCTATCATGGGTACTGTGTCTGTCTACCGTCGCCCAAGCGCGGCAAGCTGTCCTCATGGAACCCATTGTCGCCCCCCAAGCCCCCACGCTGTATCAGCAACTGGCCGACGATCTGTCGCTGGCCATCAAGCGCGGCACGCTGCCGCCCGGCGCCAAATTGCCGTCGGTGCGGCGCACCTCGCAAAGCCGCCAGCTCAGCCTGAACACCGTGGTGGCCGCCTACCGGGTGCTGGAAGATCGCGGCTTGATCGAGGCCCGGCCGCAATCCGGCTACTACGTGCGGGCGCGGCTGCCGTCGCCGGCTCGGCCGGCGGCCACCCTCAGCAGCCCCGCCGCGCCCACCCGCCCACAGGTCCTGGGCCTGATCGACACCGTGCTGGAGGCGCAGCAGAACGAGGACTACATCGACCTGGCGCTGGCCTGTCCGCACGGAGGAGACTTCTATCCCGGCAGCAAACTGGGCCGGCTGATGGGGCAGATACTGCGCCGCCAGCCCGGCATGGTCAGCCGTTACGCGCTGCCACCGGGCTCCTTGCGGCTACGCACCCAGATCGCGCGCCGCGGCCTGGAACTGGGCATGACCCTACAGGCTCAGGACATCGTGCTCACCCACGGCTGCATGGAAGCGCTGCAATTGGCGCTGCGCGCGGTCACCCGGCCCGGCGACACCGTGGGGCTGGAATCGCCCACCTATTTCAACCTGCTGCCGCTCATCGCCAGCCTGGGTCTGAAAACGGTGGAAATTCCCACCGATCCGCAAACCGGCCTGTCCATCGACGCGGTGGAGCTCTTGCTGGCGGAAAAACGCATCAACGCGCTGGTGGCAATGCCCAATGTGCACAATCCGCTGGGCGCGACCATGCCGCTGGAAGCCAAGAAGCGGCTGGCGCGGCTGATCACTCGCCACCAGGTGCCGCTGATCGAGGACGCCTTGTACGCCGAGCTGCAGTTCGGCGACACCCTGGCGCCGGCGGTCAAGGCCTTCGACGACGAAGGCTGGGTCATCGTCTGCTCCAGCTACACCAAGACGCTGGCGCCGGACTTCCGCATCGGCTGGATGGAAGGGGGCCGTTTCGGTCACACGCTGCGCCAGCTCAAGTTCGCCTCCTCCGTGGCGGAGCCGGCGGTGCTGGCGGAAACCCTGGGCGCCTTCCTGGAGTCCGGCGGCTACGACCATCATCTGCGCGCGCTGAAGCGGCGCTACGCCGCCCACGTGGAGAAGGTGCGCGGCATGATCGCGCGCCACTTCCCGGCCAGCACTCACGCCACGGCGCCTTCCGGCGGCTTTCTGATCTGGGTGGAGCTGCCCGAGGACATCGACGCGGTGGCGCTGTTCCATGCCGCCATCGCGGAGAAAATCAGCATCATGCCCGGCCCGCTGTACTCCCCCAGCGGCCGCTATCCCAACGCCCTGCGGCTGTCCTGCTGCTATCCGCTGGACGAACGCTATCTGGCGGCGCTGGCGCGCGTCGGCGTTCTGGCAGGCCAGCTCCGACGTTCATAACCCCCGTCGGCAACGCCTCTGCGCGTCGGGCTCGGGCATGCCCGCGCTCCGTCACGCGCGACGACATGCCTAAAGGCGCCCGAGGGTTTTTATGAATGACTCATATTGCTATTAAGTAGTTGGCCTTTTTGCAATCCATGCCTAACAATTAAACAAGACCTGAGCGCGCCCGCAGCGGGCTCGAGCGCAAAAAGAGACTTCATGCCGACGACCAAGAAACCAGCCGCCGACAGCAGGTCCGCCGCCGGCAAACACCAGCGCCGTCTGCGCGATCTGCTGAATCGCTACGACGCCGCCTTCTCCGCTGGCGCGTCGCTGGACAGCTTGTTACGCCAACTGGAACAACTGCGCGATTACGCGCTGCGCCACGCCATCGGCGAAGCGCAGATCTTGTCCGCGCTGGCCGCCCAACCCTTCCTGCCTCAGGACAGCGCCGCCGGACGGCAGGCGCGGCAGATGCTGACGGACATGACTCACAATCTGGGACGGCAACTGCTGCAGCCGGCGCAGCCCTCCTCCGCCAAGCCGCTGTCGCCGGCTCAGGCCATGCTGGAACAATTGGAAGACGGCGTGCTGCTGCTAGAGCCTGTAGGCCAGCAAGTGCTGTACGCCAACGCCGCGCTGATGGAGTGGCTGGGCCTCGCCGACGCCCCCGCCTATCCTGTCGCACTCTCCGCGCTGGCGCCCGGCAGCGGGCTGACCGAAGCGTTGCGTCCGTTGCTGGCCTTGCCCAAAGACAAGCCCAGCCAAATCGCCGCGACCCCGCTGCGTCGGCCGGGAGGCGAAGTCGGCCATGCCGACATCCGCGCGCGGCCGTTGCGGGCGGATGATCATGACTGCCTGTTGCTGACCTTTCACGACGCCACCGACCGGCTCACCTCCGAACAATTGCTGACACGCCATCTGGACATCCTCGCGCAACTGGCCGGCCTGTCCGCGGAACTGGCCAGCCAGCCGGCCGAACCGCTGTGGGCGCGCATGAGCGGCCTGCTGGAGCGCGTGGGCCGCTTCCTCGGCGCGGACCATTGCCTGTTGGCCCTGCTCGATGTCGACGGCAAGCAAGTGCGCATCGCCCGCGAGTGGCGGCGCGAAGCGCGAGGAGCCGGCCCTCCGGTCGAAACGCCGGTCATTCCTCGTTCCAAGCTCTACTGGCTGGAACAACAACTGGGCCAGCAGCGCACGTTGCAACTGAACGACAGTGCCGACGCGCCGGAAGCCGCCGACGTGCTGCGACAGCTGCTGGGCGACAACGGCCAGAGCGCGTTGCTAGCCACGCTGCGGCCTCGCCAATGCTGGCGCGGCGTGCTGGCGGTCAGCGCGCCGGCCCCCCACAGCTGGCTGTGGATAGAACAACACATGCTGCAATCGGTGGCGGACATGCTTTCCAACTTCCTGGATCGCAGCCAGCACCACAGCGACGCCCAACGCCGCCAGAGCGAGGCGTTGGCCCAGGCGCGCGTCGGCCATTGGGAATGGCGGCGCGGCGACTCCGCGCCGCATTGGTCCGACGAGCTGTATCAACTGTGGCGGCTGGACCCTGCGCGGCCTCCCCCGCCGCTGACTCAATTGCCCGCGCTGCTGCCGCCCGGCGACTGGCCTCCGCTGCGCCGCTGCCTGCGCCACGTATTGCGCCGGCGCGAAACCGCTCAACTGGACCATCGCATCCTGCTGCCGGACGGCGGCAACCGCTACGTGCGCCATCACATCGCGCTGGAACAGGATGACCGCGGCCGCGTCCTCCGCCTGAGCGGCACCTTGCAGGACATCAGCGAATTCAAGCTCCGCGAGCAGACCCTGCAACAAGCCGCGGCGGTCTACGAGCACACGCTGGAGGGCGTGATGATCGCCGACGCCGACCTGCGCATCCTCGACGTCAACTCCGCTTTCAGCGCGCTCACCGGCTACGCCCGCGCCGATCTTCTGGGGCAAAGCACACGCTTATTGTATTCCGGCCGCCACGACGTCGGCTTCTATCGCAGGCTGTGGCAGGCCGTGACGGAGCACGGCCGCTGGCAAGGCGAGATCTGGAATCGGCACAAGGACGGCAGCGTGGAGCCGGCCTGGCTCACCGTCACCGCGGTGCGCGACGGCTACGGCGCGGTGCGCAACTATGTCGGCGTGTTCTCCGATATCGCCCAGATCAAGAAATCCGCCGCCGAAATGGCGCAGTTGGCCCATTACGACCCCTTGACCACCCTGCCCAACCGGCTGCTGTTTCTGTCACGGCTGGAACATGCCATCCAGACCGCCAAGCGCGAACGCCGCCGCGTGGCGGTGCTGTTCATCGACCTGGACAACTTCAAGCAGATCAACGACACCCGCGGCCACGGCGCCGGCGACCGGCTGCTGGTGGAAGTGGCGGCCCGCCTCAAGGACTGCTTGCGCGCCAATGACACCGTGGCCCGCATCGGCGGCGACGAGTTTCTGATCCTGCTGGAGAACCAGAAAGCCGACAACCCGGTCATCGACATCGCCAACAAAATCGTCAAAGCCTGCTCCCGCCCTTTCCAACTGGAGGAACAAGAGGTGGAAGTGGGCTGCAGCGTCGGCATCAGCATCTATCCGCGCGACGGCCAGGACGCGGAAACCCTGATGCGCAACGCCGACGCCGCCATGTACCAGGCCAAAAACGACGGCAAGGGCGCCTTCCGCTTTTACACCGAGGAGTTGACCCAGCGCGCGCGGCTACGGGTGGAACAGGAGCGCGAACTCCGCCTGGCGTTGGAGAGGCGAGAGCTGTTTCTGGTGTTCCAGCCCAAATACCACCTGCAAAGCGGCGCCCTCGTCGGCGCCGAGGCCTTGCTGCGCTGGCAACACCCAAGCCTGGGTCTGATTGGGCCGGACACTTTCATTCCGCTGGCGGAGGAAACCGGCCTGATCATTCCGATCGGCAGCTGGCTGATCCGCCACGCCTGCGGCATCTTGCGCCGCTGGCAGGATGCCGGCATCTCTCCGGGCGTGCTCAGCCTCAATATCGCCGGGGCGCAAATCCAGCGCGCCCCCATCCTGCAAACGCTGAAACAGGCGCTGCGCGACTGCCGGATTCCGCCGAGGCAGATCGAACTGGAAATCACGGAACGCTTCGTGATGAGCAATCCGGACGCGCATCTGAAAGTACTGCGCGAACTGCGCCAGCTGGGGGTTGGTCTGTCCATCGACGATTTCGGCACCGGCTACTCCTCGCTCAGCTACTTGCGCCAACTGCCGGTGCAAACGCTGAAAATCGACCAATCCCTGGTGCGCGGCCTGCCGGACCACGAGCACGAGGCCAGCATCAGCCTGGCCATCATCTCGCTGGCCAAAACCCTGCGTCTCGGCTTGGTGGCCGAAGGCGTGGAGAACGAGGCTCAGCGGCGTTTCCTGCTGGACGCCGGCTGCGAACACGGCCAAGGCTTTCTCTACGCGCGGCCGCTGCCGGAAGACGAATTCGCAGAACTGGTCAAAAACGGCGGCTTAGCCCCGCCCCACCCCTGAGAGCCTGTTCAAAGTCTCGCGAGCCAGGGCGAGACGCTGAACAGACGCCATGCCGCCAAGGCGAAGAAACCGGCTTGCCGATCAGATTTTCAACACTGCGGCGGCGGCGGCGGATAAATCCATCTCCCTGATTTTTTTGTGAAAACCGCCTCTTCGCCGCGCCTGATTCGGCCATTGCCGGAAAAATCCTTGTATTTTTCTGACAAATCAGTGCGTTAGATATATAATACCGTTCGCCTCAGATTTTCTGATCGTTCCGGCAGCTGCCTGCTGGACGCTCCGCCTTGCCTGAGGGCTGCCTGTGAAGCCAGCCCCTCCCTAGCTTGGTTACCGAATAGACGCGCCAATAGCACCCGCTCGCGGCAGTCCACGTGACTGCCGCTGTGGCTGTTGGCCTACCGTATTAGAAAGGAATCGTAATGTCCAAAGAAGACATGATCGAACTGGAAGGTGTTGTCATTGAAATGTTGCCTGAGTCCCGCTTCCGCGTGCGCCTGGACAACAACGTCGAAATCCTGGCCTATGGCTCGGGCAAGATGAAGATGCACCGTATTCGCGTTCTGGTAGGCGACCGCGTCACTGTAGAGATGTCGCCCTACGACTTGACCAAGGGCCGCATCAATTTCCGTCATCCGACGGCGCCGGCCGGCGGCGGCACTCCTCGTCCGCATCACAACCGACGCCGTTGATCTGCCGGCATGATCCGCTATCGCGGTCATGCCCTGGAGCAACATTTGCGAGTCAATGAACTCAAACCAGGCGATTACATCGCCGAACAACACGATAGCGCCGCGATCACTTTTACCGTGATTGCGGTCCATGCAGCAGGACGTCACTGTCACATCACCTTTTCGTCAGAATTGGGCCTGGATTCCGCCAGCTACCCGCACGACGCCTGGATCAACGCCTCTCGCCCCTGAGACGGCCGCGCAGTTACGATTGACGCCCAAAGCCGCACCCGCCCGGGATCTCACCCCGGCGCCAGCCGCGGCCGCTTCCGCCTTGTTTGTCCGAGCCCGGCTTAGCCGCGGGTCGGCCGCATTGCCGCGTCAATCTGATTCTTCCTCAAAAAGTCATTTGACATATCTAGAATTGGTTCCATAGTGGTATCTATGCCGCGCATCGCGCACGGCAGAAACCACTCAAGGGGCCTAGAAACACCATCGCAAGCGGTGTGTGGAGTCCAGCGCGACGGCGCTGCCGGACCGCGCATTCGGTTTGTCCGGGCCCTTATAAACGGCTGCCCGATTCACGCGGCGTCAACCGCGGCGGCAGCTCGACAACAGGAGCCAACATGCGCAAACCCTTCTCCGCCCTGCTGCTCGGCCTGGCCTGCCAGGCCGTCTTCGCCGCGCCCTGGAACGCCGGCGCCGTCTACCAAGCCGGACAACAAGTCCAATGGCAAGGCCAGGACTGGCAGGCGAAATGGCGCACCCGCGCCGAAACGCCGGCCGCCAATCCCAGAGGCAGTTGGACGCCGGCGGCGGCGGCCAAGGCCGCGGCGCAGGCCGAACCCGGCCAGCCTCAACCGCCCACGCTGCAGCAAGCGCTGCAATACGAGGCAGGCCTGACCGACACCGCTTTCTTCCGCAACGTCAAAGCCTCGATCCGCACCTTGCCCAACGCTCAGGTGGAGCAAGTTGCGCCGGGCCGCGCCGCCAATCCGCTGAACGTGCGCCGGGTGGAGCGTCTGCTGCCGGCAGCCAAGTGGGAGTATTACTTCTCGCGCCGCGACGCCAGCTATAGCTACCAGCGCTTCCTGCAGGCCATCGCCAAGTTTCCCGCCATCTGCGACGACTACAGCGATGGCCGCGACGGCGACGCCATTTGCCGCCACAGCCTGGCCACCATGTTCGCCCACTTCGCCCAAGAAACCGGCGACCACAACCGCAGCGACACGGTGCCGGAATGGCGACAAGGCCTGAAATACCTGCGCGAAATGGGCTGCGACGAAACCGGCCCCGGTTGTGGCTATAACACCGAATGTGCCGACCCGGTATTCAACAAGGTGTGGACCTGCGGCAAAAACACCGACGGCAGCTGGAAAAAATACTTCGGCCGCGGCGCCAAACAGCTGTCTTACAACTACAACTACGGTCCTTTCTCCCAAGCCATGTACGACGGCGACCAATCGGTGCTGCTGAAGAATCCGGACCTGGTGGCCTCCACCTGGCTCAACCTGACCTCGGCCACGTTCTTCTTTGTCTTCCCGCAGCCGCCCAAGCCATCGATGCTGCACGTGCTGGACGGCACTTGGGTGCCCAACGCAGCGGACAAGGCGGCTGGAGCCGGCAACAACTTCGCCACCACCATCCAGATCATCAACGCCGAGTGCGGCGGCGGCACCGAACGTCAAGCGGCGCAGAACCGCATCGACTACTACCGTCAGTTCGCCAAAGATCTGGGCTGGGACTACGGCAACGAACAGCTGTCATGCGCCAATATGCAGCGCTTTAGCGCCGCCAGCTCCGCCGCCTACAACATCTATTGGGAAAAAGACTGGAAATGGGGCAATGACTACAAATGCCAGTTGGTGAGTTACCAGACGCCCTACAGCGCGCTGCAAGCCGGCAACTACCAGCGTTGCGTAGAGGACAACTGGAACATCAAGCTCAAATGAAATCGGCCGGCCCCGCTCACACGGGGCCGGCCTCGCCAACGACTCTTGTTCACCCGTGCATCACCTCCCTGCCCACAGGTTCCGTCTCGTGTTCACGATAAGCCATCGCGACTAAACGCCGCGTCAATCCGGCCGCTGCCGCGCTAAAAATCGCATCAAGAACCTTAGAAGCTGTTTACGATCTGGTGTGCGGCGCTCTATTTGCTCAAAATTGGCCGCCAATGGCGAATGTTACCCAGCGACTGACCCAAGCAGCCAACGATGCGCCTGCTTTAGCCGTTGGAGCGAGCCCGACCCGGATGGTGCCGGCCTCATGAACGCGGCTGGGCGGCGGCGTTTGCGCCCCTGCCGCCGGAGCTGAAACGGGGGCCGACGCGACAGACGGAGCGGGAATATTGAAACTCCGCCAACCAGCACTATGCCGCCGAGACCCGGCGCTGTTACCCTCTGCGCAGACGATAATAATGGATATGTGGATTGGGCTTGAAACAGATAGGATTGCTGCTCGCGGCGCTGGCCGCGCAGCCGGCGACCGCGGCGACGCTGGACATGGTCTACGGCGCGGTGGCCTCGGACCCGTACATGAGCGGCGAAGGCGATCAGGTGCCGCTCCACCCCGGCGCGGTAGTGGAAATGGCGCAGGCGGCGGCCAAGGGCTGCCGGATCGCGCTTAAACTATCGCGGCTGCCGGGCAAGCGCCTGCTCACCGAGATGCAGCACGGCCAGCACGATGCCGCCTTCATGTTTTCACACAATAAAGAACGCGAAGCTTATTTCAACTACCCGATGCAGGGCGACGAGCCGGACCCCCGCTACCGGCTGACCACGCTGGCCTACTCCTTGTACGCGCTGAAAAGCGCGCCGCCGGCCTGGAACGGTCAAAACCTGCCGGCACTGGGCGCCATCGGCGTCAACGCAGGCTGGTCCATCGCCGACGATCTGCGCGCCAAAGGCGCCAGAGTGGAGACGGCAAAAGACACTGAGATGAACTTCCGCAAGTTGCAGGCGCGTCACATTGCCGCCTACGCCACGCAGAACCACATCGGCGACCGCTATGTGGAGGAACACCCTCAAGCCGGCTTAATCCGCCTGCAGCCGCCGCTGTCGCGCAAAGACTACTACCTGGTGCTCGGCAAACGCTGGCACAAGGACAACCCGGCGCTGGCGCGCTGCCTGTGGCAGCAGGTCGGCAAGCTGCGCGAAACCATGCTGCCCGCGCTGCTGCGCCAGCCGTGGTACCGGCAACCCTGAGCCGGAACGCCTGGTTTACTCCTTCCGCGCTTTTCGCTTCTCACCACATAACCCCCGCCCTGCCGAGGCATGCCTCTGGACACTGCCTCTCGCCCAGCGAGGATGTGCGTTTTCCGCGCCGCCGCTGATATGCCGACATTGATTTTCGTCATATTGATTCTTATTTAAATAAGACAAATGATTGCAGATTCATGACGGCATTCGGATAATGCTAAACGTTTATTTAAAATCATCCGGCGACATGCAAGCGCTCTTAAGAACGTGTTTGCGATCTCGCGAGCTAAGTCTAGACAAGGCGAAAACAGCTGAAAAAGCAGACTGTACGCACCGTACATAAGCATTTTGAAGCGGTACTCACCGCCTCACGTCTCACAACGCCCAGCAGATCGTAAACAGGCTCTTAGCGCTCGTCCGTCCCGGCCGGCGTCACAAGGAGATAGGAATGGGTTTCTGGAACAAGGCCGACACCACGCGACAGCAAGCGGAGCTGTTGCAATGCAGGCAGGAAGCCGAGCAACTGCGCACGGAGCTGCGGCACACCCGCGCCCGCGCCGACGAGGCGGAAAGCCAGCTGGCGGCCAGCCAGGCCAAGAATCAGGAACTCCACGGGCTGATCGCCAATTTATCCGCCTTCGCCCAATCGATGACCGATACCCAGCAATCGCTGGCCACTCTCTCCAGCGTGATGAGCCAGGAGAAAGACCGCGCCGTCGCCGCTCAGGGCATTTCGCTGCACAGCCGCCAATCCATAGACCAGATCGCCGCCGATCTATCCAAGCTGGCCGGCGCCTCGCAAGGCGCGGCGGAAAAAGTGGGGGAGCTGGACGCGCGCGCCCAAGAGGTGGGCGGCATAGTGCAATTGATCCGCGACATCGCCGACCAAACCAATCTGCTGGCGCTGAACGCCGCCATCGAAGCCGCTCGCGCCGGCGAGCAGGGACGCGGCTTCGCCGTGGTGGCCGACGAAGTGCGCAAGCTGGCCGAACGCACGGCCACCGCCACCGCCGACATCGCCAAACTGGTGGAGCAGATTCGCGGCGACAGCGCCGGCAGCCGCAGCCAGATGGGCCAACTAGCCGAGCAGGCCGCCCGCTTCAGCCTGGACGGCGAGACCGCCGCCGGCACCATGAAGCAATTGCTGGACATGTCCACCAGCATGGAAGGCAGCATCGCCGCCTCCGCGCTGCGCGGCTTCTGCGAACTGGCCAAGATGGATCACCTGATCTACAAATTCCGCGTCTACCAAGTGATGTTCGGCTTATCCGACGAAGACATCGGCCACTTCGGCTCCCACCAGCACTGCCGCTTCGGCAAGTGGTATTACGAGGGCGAAGGCCGCGCCAACTTCTCCCACCTGCCCGGCTTCCGTGAAATCGAAGCGCCTCACGCCAAGGTGCACACTGCGGCGCTGGACGCCTTGCGCGCCCATGCCGAAGGCGACAGCCGGGCCGCGGTGGCACAGGTGGCGGCGATGGAAGCCGCCAGCCTCCAAGTGTTGGCCGGGCTGGAACACATGGCCGGCGCAGGCGCCGCGGAACCTCGCCATGACTGAAACCACGTTCGCCATCCGTCCGTTGCAAGCCGGCGACTACGCCGATTGGCTGCCGTTATGGCGCGGCTACAACGCCTTCTACGGCCGCGAAGGCGCGACCGCGCTGCCCGAGGAGGTGGAGAGGGAAACCTGGCGCCGCCTGCTCTCGCCGGCGGAACCGGTACATGGGCTGGCCGCGGTCGCCGGCGACGCGCTGCTGGGCATCGCCCATCTGCTCTACCACCGCAGCACTATCCAGATTCAGGATGCCGCCTATCTGCAGGACCTCTACGTGGCACCGGCGGCCAGGGGAAGCGGCGTCGCCCGCGCGCTGCTGCGGGCGGCCGCGGACCGGGCGCGCGCCGACGGCGCCGTGGCGCTGTACTGGCGCACCTCCGGCGACAATCACGCCGCGCGCCGCTTGTACGATCAAGTTGCGGAGCTGGCGGACACCGTGATCTACCGCCAAGTTTTGTGATCCAACCGGATCAGCGCAGCACATCCAGCAAGATATCCGCTATCAATCCGCTGGCCGCCACCAGCACCAGATCCGCGCCCACCGCCCGCCACTCGTAGCCGGGGTGGCGCGGCAGTTGGCTCAGCAAGGGCGCCGGCAATGCCTTCTTGGCAATGCCGGGCGGCAAAGGCTTTCCGCGCGCAAGGCGCTTGCGCATGCCGGGCGGCAGCGACTTATAGCCGGTCACCCCGGAGTCCAGCGCCAAGCGCCGCGCCGCGGCGACGCTGATGCCCGCCGCCGCCAAATCCTTGTCCGTCCGCGCCGGCGACGCCCTATCCTGATCTTTATTCTTGTGCTTGCCCTGCCCTTGGCCCTTGCCTTCAGGCGGATTGGCCAGCGTCGGCGCGGCCAACGCCGCCGCCAACAACAGCGCCGCCCATGATTTCCATCGCTTCATCTTCGTCTCCCGTCGCGCAAAGTCCGCTTTGCATTATCGACCAGCCAAGGATAGAAATTTTCCCCTCCCAGCCAGCCCATCTAAAAAATATATTGATCACTACATAAAATGTAGAATACGCTACATAAAAATGGAGCGCATTCATGGACTGGCTGCTGTTGATCACTTCCTTGCCCACCGAAAACGCCACCGCGCGCATGCGCGCCTGGCGCGCCTTGAAAGCCAGCGGCTCCGCCGCGCTGCGCGACGGCGCCTACCTGCTGCCCGGCGGCGACGCCCGCCTGCAACAGCTTGAGGCCATCGCCGCCGATATCCAGCAACACGGCGGCGTCGCGCGCTTGCTGACCTGCCGGCCGTTGGACGGCAGCGATTTTCCGCCGCTGTTTCAGCGCGACGCCGACTATCAGCAGCTGCGACAGGACATTCAGGAACAGATGCGCGGCCTGGACCCGGACAACGCCGCCGAGCGGCTGAAACAATGGCGGCGGCTGGGCAAGGCTCTGGCCGGCATCGCCGCCATCGACTTCTTCCCCAGCGCCAGCCAAGAACAGGCGCAGGCGGCCTTGCAACAACTGGAAGCCGCCATCCAGCAGCAATTGTCGCCGGGCGAGCCGCATAGCCTGGAGATGCGCATCCCGCGACGCGCCCTGGCCGAGCACCAGGGCCGGACCTGGGCCACTCGCCGCCGCCCTTGGGTGGACCGGCTGGCCTCGGCCTGGCTGATTCGCCGCTTCATCGATCCGCAGGCGCGCATTCTGTGGCTGGCCGCGCCCGGAGACTGTCCGCCGGACGCCTTGGGCTTCGACTTCGACGGGGCCGCTTTCACTCATGTCGGCGACAAAGTCAGTTTCGAAGTGCTGCTGGTCAGTTTCGAGCTGGACTCGCCGCCGCTGCGGCGGCTGGCCGCGCTGGTCCATTATCTGGACGTGGGCGGCGCGCCGCCGCCGGAAGCCAGCGGCGTGGAAACCGTCTTGGCCGGCCTGCGCGCCGCGCTGAACGACGACGATCAACTGCTGGCAGCCGCCTCCAACATCTGGGACGGGCTGTACCAGCAATTCGCCAAGGAAGCCTGAACATGCCGCCCGACCGTCCCCTACCCCCTCCCGCCCCCGTCGGTTTCTGGCAAGCCGTCCAATTTTGGCTCAAGCTCGGCCTGATCAGCTTCGGCGGCCCGGCCGGCCAGATCGCCATCATGCATCAGGAGCTGGTGGAGCGCCGGCGCTGGATTTCCGAACGCCGCTTCCTGCACGCCCTGAATTACTGCATGTTGCTGCCCGGACCAGAGGCTCAACAACTGGCCACCTATATCGGCTGGCTGCTTCACCGCGGCTGGGGCGGCGTCGCCGCCGGCGCGCTGTTTGTGCTGCCGTCCTTTTTCCTGCTAGTGCTGCTGTCCTGGATCTATGTCGCTTACGGCCACCTGGCTTGGATCGCCGGTCTGTTCTACGGCATCAAGCCCGCGGTGGTCGCCATCGTGGCCCAAGCGGCCTGGCGTATCGGCACGCGCACGCTGAAACGGCCCTGGCTGTGGGGTGTGGCGCTGGCCTCGCTGTGCGCCATCGCACTGTGGCAAACGCCGTTCCCGCTGATCGTACTCACCGCGGCCTTGATCGGCGCGCTGGCCGGCCGGCTGCGGCCTCACTGGTTCCAGGCCGGCGGCCACGGCGGCGCGGACGCGCATTTCGGCCCGGCGCTGATCGACGATCACACCCCGCCGCCGGTTCACGCCCGCTTCTCCTGGCTCCGGCTCTGCCGCGCCGCGCTGGCCGGCCTGCTGCTATGGTCCTTGCCGATGGCGCTGCTCGCCGCCGTCTACGGCTGGCACGGCGGCTTTACCCAAATGGGTTGGTTCTTCACCAAGGCCGCCCTGCTGACTTTCGGCGGCGCTTACGCGGTGCTGCCCTATGTCTATCAGGGCGCGGTGGCGCATTACGGCTGGCTGAGCGCCGGCCAAATGCTGGACGGCCTGGCGCTGGGCGAAACCACGCCGGGGCCGCTGATCATGGTGGTGGCCTTCGTAGGCTTCGTCGGCGGCTACGCCAAGGCGCTGCTGGGCCCGGACCACCTGTTCCTGGCCGGCGCGCTGGCCGCGGCGCTGGTCACTTGGTTCACCTTCCTGCCCTCCTTCATATTTATCTTGGCCGGCGGCCCGCTGATCGAACACAGCCATGGCCAAATCCGCCTGACCGCGCCGCTGACCGCCATCACCGCCGCCGTGGTCGGCGTGATCGCCAACCTCGCCCTGTTCTTCGGCTGGCATGTGCTGTGGCCTCAGGGCTGGCGCGGAGGCGTGGACTGGGCCGCCTCCGCCATCGCCGCCTTGGCGGCCTGGGCGCTGCTGAAACGACAGGTCAAAGTGATGCCGGTGATAGCCGGCGCGGCGCTGGCCGGCCTGCTGCTCAGCCTGTGGCGTCTGCCGTGAACGAATTCCCACTTCAAGAAAGGGCCGCGCGAATGCCGCCACGCATCCCCGCCACCATCTGGGCCCTGGGCCTGGTCAGCCTGTGCATGGACATGTCCTCCGAGATCATCCACGCGCTGTTGCCGGTGTTCCTGGTCTCCACCCTGGGCGTCAGCGCGCTGACCCTGGGCATTATCGAGGGCCTGGCGGAATCCACCGCGCTGATCCTGCGCGTGTTCTCCGGCGCCATCAGCGACTACTGGGGCCGGCGCAAAGGCTTGCTGCTGCTGGGCTACGGCCTGGCGGCGCTGAGCAAGCCGCTGTTCCCGCTGGCGCACAGCGCCGAAACCGTGCTGGCCGCGCGGCTGATGGACCGCGTGGGCAAAGGCATACGCGGCGCGCCGCGCGACGCGCTGGTGGCCGATGTCGCGCCGCCGGAAATCCGCGGAGCCTGTTTCGGCCTGCGCCAGTCCATGGACACCATAGGCGCTTTCGCCGGCCCGCTGCTGGGCATCGCGCTGATGTTCTGGCTGGCGGACGACATCCAGCAAGTACTGTGGTGGGCTTGCCTGCCGGCCCTGCTGGCGGTGCTGCTGATCGTCGCCGGCGTGCGCGAACCGGCCGGCGGCGAGCGCAAGCCCTTCCGCTCGCCGCTGCGCCTGGGGTTGCTGCGTCGATTCTCCAGCCGCTACTGGTGGATCGTCGCCATCGGCGCGCTGTTCACCCTGGCCCGTTTCAGCGAGGCCTTTCTGGTGCTGCTGGCGCAGCGCCACGGCCTGCCGCTGAGCTGGTTGCCGCTGGTCATGGTGGTGATGAGCCTGGTCTACGCGCTCACCGCCTACCCGGTGGGCGTGCTGGCCGACCGCTGCAGCAAGAGCATGCTGCTGGCCATCGGCCTGCTGATCCTGATCCTGGCCGATGCCGCGCTGGCGCTGTCCGGCTCCATCGCCATCACCCTGACCGGCATCGCCCTGTGGGGGCTGCACCTCGGTTTCACCCAAGGCTTGCTGGCCACGCTGGTGGCGGAGGAAACGCCGGCCGATATGAAGGGCACCGCCTTTGGCCTGTTCAATCTGGTCAGCGGCCTGTGCCTGCTGCTGGCCAGCGTGCTGGCCGGCTGGATGTGGGACCGCCACGGCAGCGCCAGCACCTTCATTGCCGGCGGCGCACTGGCCGCCGCGGCCTTGGCGGCCACCTTGCTGTGGCATTGCCGGGAGCGGCGGCTTGCCAGTCAAACCGCCTAGCAACCTGTTCAAAATCCCCCGGGCGAGGACGAGACAAGGCGAAAACGAACGCCGCTCCGGCCATGGACAAGAACACGGGCAATGCGGTGAAATACGACATCATAAAAACAGCAAGCAACCGCCATGTCCCACACCTTTGTTTCCTCCATCGTCTGGCAACGGCTGGACGCTTCCGGCCACGATTACGCCGCCTTAGAACACAGTGAACTTGGCCCGCGCCTTAGCGGCTGCGCCGTCTTCGTCGAAGACGGCGTCAACTGCCTGCTGCGCTATCAGGTGGACTGCGCGCCGGACTGGAGCACCCGCCGCGTCGAGGTGAGCGGCTACCGCGGCGGCGAAACCATAGCTTTGCTGCTGGAAAGCGACTCTGACCGCAACTGGCGGCTCAACGGCGCGGAACAGCCGCAGGTGCGCGGCTGCGTCGACATCGACCTGGCCTTCACCCCGGCCACCAATCTGCTGCCCATCCGCCGCGGCCGGCTGGACATCGGCTCGGCACTGGAGCTGAGCGCCGCCTGGCTGCGGTTCCCGGCGCTGACCCTGGCCCCGCTGCCTCAGCGCTACACCCGTCTGTCCGAGTTCGGCTACCGCTACGAATCGCGGCAAGGCGCGTTCCAGGCGGAGCTCAGCGTCAGCCCTGACGGGCTGCCGCGCGAGTATCAGGGCCTGTGGCGGGAGGCGCGCTGACATGGCCGCGACTTGCATCCGCCCGGCCGCGCCGGAAGACTTTGACCGCCTGGCCGAAATCGAACGCGCCGCAGCCGCCCGCTTCGATCCGCAAGACCTGCCGCCGGCGCTGGCCGGCGACGCGTTGCCCCGCGAAGAACTAGCCGCCGCCCACGCCGCCGGCCTGCTGTGGGTGGCCGCCGACGCCGACGGCGCGCACGGTTTCCTGCTGGCGCGCCGCTGCGACGACAGCCTTCACCTGCAGGAAATGGATGTCTGCCCCGGACGCCAGGGGCAAGGCCTGGGTTCGGCGCTGATCGCGCACGCGGAAACCATCGCGCGCGGGCAGGGACTGAGCCGCCTTACGCTGACCACGTTCGAGCATCTGGCCTGGAACGCGCCCTACTACCAAAAGCGCGGTTTCCAGGCCCTCGACGACGCCGGCTGCCCGCCCTTCCTGTTGGCCCTATTGCGCGCCGAGGCCGAACACGGCCTCAAGCGACGCGTGGCGATGCACAAGCCGCTGCGTTGAATCCGCCCGACAACACCGCAAGATTGGTCAGGCGGGCGGCGGCGCGGCGGCGCTAGACTGGCGGCGCCAAGGAGGAAACCATGCGGCACGACACCGCCAGCCCGCGCCTGGACAAAGCGCTAGCCTATATCGACGCCCATCTGGACGCCGACCTGAGTCTGGAACGGCTCAGCCGGGTAGCCGCCTGCTCGCGCTTCCATTTTCACCGCCTGTTCCGCGCCCGCTTCGGCCTCAGCCTGCACCAATACGTGAGGCTATGCCGGCTGCGCCGCGCCGGCGAACGGCTGGCCTTCCGCCGCTGCTCCGTGCTGGATATCGCGCTGGACAGCGGCTACCGCAGCCCGGAGGCTTTTGCCCGCGCCTTCCGGCAAGCGTCGGGCCAGACGCCGTCGGCCTTTCGACGGCGGCCGCGCTGGCTGCCTTGGCGTCAGCACTTCCACGCCCTGTTCCAACTGAGGAGCCTCTCCATGCCATCCCGCCAAATCCCGTTCGCCGTCGACATCGTAGACTTCCCCGCCACCCCGGTTGCCCTGCTGGAACACCGCGGCGATCCCGCGCTTTTGGGCGACAGCCTGCGCGACTTCATCGCCTGGCGGCGGGAAAACCGCCTGCCGCCCAGCGCCGCAGCCACCTACAACCTGCTGTACGAAGACCCGGAAAACTGCGCCCCGGCGGACTACCGCTTTGGCCTGTGCGCCGCTTTCGACGGCCCCATCGCCGCCAACCGACAAGGGGTGCGCGCCGCGCAGATTCCAGCCGGACGCTGCGCCCGGCTGCACCACATCGGCTCCGACGACACTCTGGCCGCCGTCGCGCGGCGCTTGTACTCGGAATGGCTGCCCGCCAGCGGCGAAACTCCGCGCGATTTTCCGCTGTTTCTCCAACGCATCCGCTTCTACCCGGACGTGGCGGAAAACGAAGCCGTCTGCGATCTGTTTCTGCCGCTGCAAACGCTTACGCCGAAAATCGGCTCCGCCGCGACATTAAAACAATAGCAATCCGGATATTCCAAAAACATTCCCTCAAGCGCCTTTTGCCGGCTTTGGGTAAACTAGCTCGCGTTAAATGCAGGGGTAATACACAATGCGCGCTCTTTTTCTGACTCGAATAAAAAAATGGATCATCAGCGTATTCAATCCGCCCTACCAATTGGTACTGTGCGACAGAATGCTCAAGAAGAATTCCAAGGAATATCTCTATCTGTTCAAGCTTTACGGTAGCCACGACTTCGTCAAGCTTTCCCACGCCGACATCCTGGCCAGCAATCAGATTCTGTCCGCCATCCGCCCGCGTGACCTGATAAAAATAGCGCTATTGGAAAACAACCGGAAAGAAGAAGAGAAACGCTGCAAAGTGGAGGAAGAACTGCGCGGCAATCAATACCGGATTCATTTGCACGGCAATAGCGAAACTTTTTCCGGCGAAAGCATCTGCCGGAATATCGACTATTTCGCGGACCTGCATCCGCAGGAAGTCTGTAAGATCGCCTACGCCACAGGGTTTCAGAAAGGCCGCGCCGTCTCCGGCCACATCAGCCGCGCGGCGGCCGAGGCCCGCCGCCAGGACACGCCGGCGGCGGACGGCTCAAGCAAGGTGCTGGCCTTGCGGCGCGCCAGACCGCGCTAAGAGCCAGTTCAAAATCTAGCGAGCAAGAGCGAGACAAGACGAAAACCGCTGAGAAAGCGGAATGGTCAAGTGGTACATGAGCATTTCGAAGCGGTACTCACCGTGCCACGCCTCATGAAGCGTAGCAGATTATGAACAGACTCTAAGAGCCTGTTCAAAGTCTCGCTCTTGCTCGTGGGATCGTAAACGGCCTCTAAATCATCACGGTCTGGCTGCGGAAGCCTGCGGCGTCGAACTCCAGCAGCTTGTAGCCCCGCGCATCCACGGTGTCCAACGCCGCCGTGCCCTTGCGCCACTGAAAACAGCTGGCCGGACAGACTTCCAGCGCCACGCCGCGCGCTTCCAGCCGGTAATCCCCATGCGCATGGCCGCACAGCAGCACTTGCAAGCGCGGCGTTTCCTGCATCAACTCCCAAAACCGCTCCGTGTCTTGCAACATGCAGCTGTCCAATAGCGGCGTGCCCACCGCCGCAGGATGATGATGCAGCAGCACGGCGCAGCGCTTCCCGGCGCTCTCGGCTCCGGCCAGCCGTTGCCGGAAGGCGGCGGCGGCGCGCTCGTCTATATGGCCGTCATCCGTCCCTGGCCGGACCGAATCCAGCGCCAGCAGCAGCCAGTCCGCCGTTTCCAGACGCTCCAGCGGCCGCATGAAGTCGTAGCGGCCCAACACCTCGGCCGCCAAGGGCGCGGCGTCGTGGTTGCCGGCCAGCCAGTACACCGGCAGGCCCGTCCGCTCCAGCCGCTGCGCAAAGCGCTCGTAGGAGGCGGCGCTCTCATCCTGGGAAATGTCTCCGGTGACCAGAATCGCGTCCAGCTCCGCCGCGTGCCGCCGTTCCAATTGCTCCAGCACCCGGTCAAACTCGCGATAAGTGTCGTAGCCCATCAACTGGCCGCCGGCCTCGGCGAACAGGTGGGTGTCGGATATCTGCGCGGCTCTCATTGTCCCTCCTCCGTTGCGTATTTGTTTCTCTTGACGTCTTCGCCGTCCTCCTTGAACACCGCTAAGGGGTTGTAGGACACGCTCCAGTCAAAGTAATCGGTCTTTTCTATCCTCTTCACCACTCCCACCAGGTAATAGCCCACCGGCAGCAAGGCGATGGAAACGAACACTTTGTAAGACCAGGTGGTGGCGATGATGTTGAGCAGTTCCTGCCCGCTATAGCGCGACGACAGACTGATGGGATAGGCCGTCGTCAGCAGCACCGCCTGGGCCAGCATGGACGCAATGACATAGCGGATGAAAAAGAAACGGCCGGCGAAAAAGACCTTCATCCGGGATACGACAAACCCATTGCAAAAATAAGAAGCCGGCACCGAAATCCAGGTACCCACCATCACTCGCCAAAACTCGTTGAACAATAGGTAGTACTGCTTGGAAATTTCGTTATTATCCGGCTGCAACAAGGCGAAAGCATTGATGATCAAAACAAAAAATGTCTGGCACACCACTAGAATCCACACTGTGCGCCCGCCCAGCTTATAGCCATACACCTCGGTGGACACTGTGGACAAAAGATAGCAAAGCGAAAACACAATGCCGCTGGCGGTGATTTTCAAGCCGTAAATGTCCAGCGTCTTGTACACCAGCGAATCGCACACCACCATGATGGTCACCGACAAACCCACAATAAAACCATAAACTCTGAACTGTTCCACACCTTCATCCTGCGCTAAAAGTCTTAATCGCTTTGACCGCCACGCCAAGCACCTTGAAATCCCGGCATACGAAAGGCTGCAAATCATGCATCAAGGAAATGCTTGAAAACAGAAAATGCTCGCCGTCGATGAATATCCGGCGGAAACAAGGCTGCTGGCCGGCCATGCTGACCAAAACCACATCGCCGTCCGTCGGACGCTCCTGCCGAGCCACGATGAAAACGCTGCCCTGGGAAAAACTGGGGAACAGCGAATCATTGTTCAACAACACCGCAAACGCCTCCGCGGCGTCAAAGCCGGCGGCATCCACAAAATAGCGTTCCGGCTCGATAATCATTCCGTCAAAAAACAGGGCCAACTCGGTGAATTTGATCAAGGGCACCGCTATGGCCGCAGGGCTGCCGACGGCTTCGCCTCCCAGATCGCTCTCCACGAAATCGCTCAACTTGACATCGAAAAACCGCGCCAGCTCCATCAAGGTCAGCAAAGTGGGGTTGCCCACGCCGCGCTTGATATTGTTGATCGTCGCCACGCCCAGGCCTATCGCCTCGCTTAATTGCGCGGCGTCTACGCCGGCGCGCCCCATCAGACACGTCAGGTTTTTCGACGCCTTGCTCAACAAGGCGCCATGCTCGGCTTCCTCTTTCCACACCGCCCTGCTCATTCAGCCCTCCATGCAAGTCAAACCCGGTTTGATTCGATTTTTAATTTCATATCCCAACATGCGCGCCCATTTTAAACGCAAGCGCCAAACCAGACGCAAGCATCAAACCATATTGTTCTTGTCAGGTTATTTTTTTGTAATTTCATCACTACTCTTTTAAACAAAAAGACAATATAATAATTTTGCAACACTATATCATTCAAGGCATTGCGCAAGATACTCGCGAGCCATAAATTTAAAAGAAGAAAAATATCAATAAGAACAATTAAAACGACGCAATAGCCCGCCATCGCGCAATGCAGAGGAAACGCTTAAATGAGAATTTCAGAAGATGAATTCGCGCTGGACGTCATTGACGGCGAGCCCGCCATCATTACCCAAGCCAGCGTGATTGGACAGCCGGGCAGCGAATGGGAAGGCTCCCCGATATTCAAGAAAACTTATTTGCTGGAGCTGATCAGCCGCAGCCTGGAGCATGAGGTCATCAAGCCGGAAGATATCCAAAGCCTGATCCGGGTCGCGAAAAAACTCTGATAGCGCCGGACGCCTCTTCTGCCTCCGCTGTTCCCTGCTCCGGGCTTGGGTACGCCGGGCCATTGCAATACAATGGCGTATCCACCGCCGCCTAGCCCTTCCCTCGCCCGCCCGGCACAAGCGGAAGGCGGCTCAACACCACAGGCCCACACATGCCCCATCTGACACTGGAATACAGCGGCAATCTGGCCGGCTTCGCCGCCGCGGACGCGCTACTGGACATCAACCGCGCGCTGCTGGCCAGCGGCCACTTCGAAGAAGCCGACATCAAAAGCCGCGCCGTGGCCTTGGACGCCTGCCGCATCGGCATCCACGATCTGCCCCGCGGCTTCGTCCACGCCAAACTGGCCATACTCAGCGGACGCAGCCCCGAGGAGAAACAGCAGCTGTCCGAACTGAGCCTGCAAGCGCTGGCAGACAGCGCCGCGTTGCCGTCGGGCATGGAAGTGCAATTGTGCGTGGAAATCCAGGAAATAGACCGCGCCAGCTACCGCAAACGCCTCATCGCCCGTTAACGGAGAAACATCCCATGACAGCGCTCAAACTCGCATCCCGCGGCCTGCTGGCCGCCGCCCTGCTCGCCGGCCTGGCCGGCGCGGCCCACGCCGCAGACGACATCGACCGCGTCAACCTGGAAGGCACGCTGGGCCAGGAACGCATCGGCATGAGCCTGCTGGTGAAAAACGGCAAAAGCTTCGACGGCGGCCACTACTTCTACGGCCGCTATCTGAAGGACATCCCGCTGCGCGGCAAGCTGCAAGGCGAAACCCTGCTGCTGAGCGAACCGAGCGGCGGCGTGTTCAAACTGCGCTTCAAAAGCAACGGCAGCGCCGACGGCCAGCCGCTTAGCTTCGACAACAGCGTGGGCCTGGACGGCGACTGGACGCTGAAAACCAAGACGCTGCCGGTGACGCTGACCATGGGCGACATGGCGCCGGCCTCCGAAGGCCGCTGGTATCGGGATGTCACAGAGGAAAGCGACGCCGCTTTCGAAGCCCGGGTGCAAGGCTTCCTGCGCGCAGCGCTTGCCGGCGAGGCTCAGCAGGCCAGCCGCTACGTGCACTTTCCGCTTAGGATCAACCACAAGGGCGGCAGCCGCCAGATCGCCAACGCCCGCCAGTTGCAAGCCGAATGGAGCGATATTTTCACTCCGGCCTATCTGGAGCAACTGAAACAGCCGATGCCGCACAATCTGTTCGTGCGCAACAGCCAGGCGATGCTGGGCAGCGGCGTGGCCTGGTTCGACGCCAAAGGCGCGGCGGCGCTGAATCTGCCGGACTGAAGCCGACGCGCCCAAAAAAACAGAGCGGCCAAAGCCGCTCTGTTTTCATTGGGGCCTGCCCGCTATTGCGAAAAAGCGGCGAAACGCCCGGAAAAATGTTTTGGCGGAGGGAAAGCCAGGTCGCCCGTCTTGCTGGTCCGCAGGCCCAGAGCGACCAGCGACTCCGCCAATACCACCGCCGCTCCCACCCCCTCCACAACCGGCAGGCCAATCGCCTCTCCGATACGGGGAGCCAGATCCGCCATCCCCGCGCACCCCAGCACAATGGCGCCGATGCCATCCTCGTCCCGGGCCTTGCGCGCCTCCTCGACGATAAGCCGGTAAGCGAGGTCGGGGTCTCGCTCCAGATCCAGCACCGGCACCTCTGCGGCGCGCACCCGCCGGCAAAGATGGGCATAGCCATAGCTATGCAATAAATGCTCGGCGATCACGCAAGTGCGGCTCAATGTGGTGACCACCGAAAAACGCGTGGCGATCAAGGACGCCACTTGGAAAGCGGCCTGCGCGATCCCCACAACCGGAGCGCGCACCAGTTCCCGCGCCGCGTTCAAACCGGGGTCGCCAAAGCAGGCCACAACGTAAGCGTCGCAGCCTTGCCGCGCGCCCTCCATGACCTCCTCGCATACCCCGATCACACTGACCGCTTCGTCAAAATGCGACTCAATCGACACCGGCCCATCCTCGGGATTCCTGGCCACAATCAAGGTGTCGGGTCTGGCGGCCCGCATCGCGGCCAAACGGATACGCTCGGTCATATCCGCGGTCGTATTGGGATTAATCACGCAAATCTTCATGAGCACGCTCCATGAACAAACGCCATTTATCGGCCGCTGCGCCGCTTGGCGATACCGTGCAACACAGCCCTCAAATCCGGCCCGGCGGCGCTCTGTTCTTCAAACTGACAGTTGCCCTCCACAGCGTCCAGGTGACGCCGCATCCACTGCACCGCGTCATCCACTTGTCCGTTCTCCATCAGTTCGAGAATCTGCTGATGATCGGCATGGCGGCATGAACCGGCAATCGGCGTGCCGTAGCGGGCAATGATCAAAGAGCTGCGCACAATCAATTCATGCAGGATATCGGTCAAGAGTTGATTCCCGGCGATGGACAATAGCCGCAGATGGAAGGCTCCGGACCACGTAATGGCCGCCGATCGGTTCTGCTCGTGCTGGGCCTTGCACTCTTGCCGCAGCGCGTCCGCCAGCGCGGCCAGATCTTTCTTGCGCAAATTGGCCATGGCCTGCGGCAAAGCGCCGCACTCGATCAACCTTCTGGCGGCGAAAACATCGCGCGACTCCTGCACCGTCGGCTCCGCCACCGAGGCCCCTTTATTCGGACGTAAATCAACCAGCCTAGCAATCGACAGACGCTGCAAGGCCTTGCGCACCCCTGCGCGACTCACGCCAAAAGCCTCCGCCAGCGCATCCTCCGGCAATTTAGTGCCTGGCGGCAACTGCGCCTCGTAAATGGCCGTCAGCAGATGCTCGTACACCAGCGCGTCCCTGGCTACGGCCTCGTCCAAAGTCACGTCATCCTCCTTGCTACGCCCTGACACCATTCCCCCCTTCCGAGCTCCATCCGCGACGCAAAACAACGCCGACCATCAAAACAACAAAATTGTTCACAATAACCAGCAAGATTGTACACAATAAAAAACGCAAAATACAATGCGCCATTAGTGTCCAAATAAAAAAAGCATTTAAATCAGCGGATTGGCAAATGGCCTGCTAAAGCAATGTTTTGTAACAAAATAGACGGCAATCAAGTCTTACAAAACCATAGCAATGGTCCTTTATTTTGTATACGAAAACAAATAAATCGTAGACAAAAAAGGAGAGACTCACCCCCATCAGGAGTCACCCTATGTCAGAGCAACGCCCCGCCAGCTATAGCGACCGGCTATACAATGAAGACCTCGGCGCTCTCAAGCAGCAGAACTGGAACTGGTACAACATCTTTGCCTTCTGGATGTCGGACGTGCACAGTGTTGGAGGCTATGTGTTTGCCGGCAGCCTGTTCGCTCTAGGCCTCAACGTCTGGCAGGTTCTGCTCTCCCTGCTGATCGGCATCTGTCTTGTCAACCTATTCTGCAATCTGGTGGCCAAACCCAGCCAACAAGCCGGCATCCCTTATCCCGTGGTCTGTCGCATGTCTTTCGGCGTATACGGCGCAAACGTCCCCGCCATCATCCGCGGGCTGATCGCCGTGGCATGGTACGGCATACAAACCTTCCTGGCTTCCAGCGCGCTCAACATCATACTGCTGCGCTTCTTTCCTCAACTCGCAGGCCTTACCCACGGCAGTCTTCTAGGCTTGTCATACCTTGGCTGGCTGGGATTCATGATTATGTGGACGCTGCAGGCCATCGTGTTCTGGCATGGCATGGAATCCATCCGAAAATTCATTGATTGGGCCGGCCCCGCGGTGTACGCCGTCATGCTGCTACTCGCAGCGTGGATAGTCTGGCGGGCGGGCCCCTCCAATATCAGCCCCACACTAAGCGAAACAAATCATCAGGGCCTTCTCGCCCTGGGCCAGATGGCGATCGCCATCGCCCTGGTGGTTTCATATTTTTCCGGCCCCATGCTCAACTTTGGCGACTTTTCCCGTTATGGCAAAACATTCGAAGAGGTCAAACGCGGCAATTTCTGGGGCCTACCAGTCAACTTCCTGGCCTTTTCCATCGTCACCGCGGTTATCACTTCCGGAACCCTGCCGGTATTCGGCCGCATGATTACCGACCCCATCGAAACCGTCGGCAGAATCGACAATACGCTGGCCGCCGTGCTGGGAGGCTTCACTTTCGTCACCGCCACGATTGGCATCAACATCGTGGCCAATTTCGTTTCCGCGGCTTTCGACTTTTCCAATGTCGCCCCCAAACACATCAGTTGGCGGACCGGCGGTTTCATCGCGGCTTTTGCCTCGATTTTCATCACGCCCTGGAATCTGTTCAACTCCCCTCAGGTCATCCACTATACACTGGACGTACTGGCCGCTTTTATCGGCCCCCTGTTCGGCATCCTGATTGCCGATTTCTACCTAATCCGTCATCGCGTCATCCATGTCGACGACCTCTACAGCAATCAGGCTGGAGGCCATTACTGGTACCAAAACGGCGTCAACCCCAAAGCCCTTTACGCCTTGGCCCCCTCCGTGCTCATTGGTCTGATCATCATCTTCAGCTCATGGGAAACTCTTGCCAACTTCAATTGGTTCATCGGCTGCGGGTTGGGGTTTTCAACTTACTACCTGCTGATGAGGCGACACGGCAAAACACTTGCCCTGGTCGCGCCGGACGCTGTCACCAGCCAGCCATAGCAGGCCTGTGACCCGCCCCCCTGATTCCGCGTCGCGCCTTCTGGGATCAGGCTCTCCACAAGGTTTGTTCGCGGCTTTCAAAACCTGTTTATGTTCTCGCGAGCCAGGGCGAGACAAGGCGGAAAAGGCTGAGAAAGCGGAATGTACTGGTGGTGCGCGAGCATTTCGACGACGGTTTCAATGCTGTATCGCCAACGCGCAGCAGATTGTGGACGGGTGCTAAGCAGAGCGGCGATCACATCCCAAGGCAAGGGGGACAAAATACCGATTCAAAAACCGAGAACATAGCGAGAGGGCGGCCACGGCCGCCCTTTCTTCATGGCGAAACAATCTGGCGTCAAAATATGCTGCATTGCAGCATGAAACGTTTTATGCTGAAGACTGCCCACCCGCCACCGGAGCCCGTCATGACAGCCGAACTCTCCGATCCGCCCCGCCTCCGCCTTAACGAACACCCGCAGCGCCGGCAACTTAACCGCGAAGCCCACGCCAGGCCAGCGCTGCAGATAGCCGCCGACAACCGGGTCAGCTACCTGGCCTATCTGCACCGCCACATCAGCCGAGAACAGGAAAACTGGCTATGCAGGGAGCTGGCCCAACAGTTAGGCCACCCCGTCCCGGACCCCGAGGCCGGTCAATTTCAACTGGACGCCCCGTTTGGCCTCGTGCGCTGGGAACGGCACGGCGAATTCTCCAGTTTCACCATTCTTGCCCACGGCGCGGAATCCAGCCCCTTCGCCCAACCCGCTTTGCAGGCCCTGCCGGCGGCCTGGCTGCATCTGTTGCCCGGCAACGTGCTGGTGGCCGCGCATGCCGCCTTGCTGTCGCCCGGAGCGCTGCCGCTGCGCATCGAGGACCTGGCCGCCCAATGCTTCAACGGCCATGAACTGGCGGGCGCGGAGATAGGAGACGGCGCCGGCCGCGCTTACACCGATTTCCGCATCCATCCGGACGGTTTCTCCCGCTATCTGCTGGCGGACCTCTACATGGGCCGCCGCCAAGCCGGCCGGATGCTGCAGCGGCTGCTGGAGCTGGAAACCTACCGCATGTTGGCCCTGCTGGCGCTGCCGGTGGCCAAAAGCATCGCCCCGGAGCTGGCCAAAGTGGACGAGGAACTGGCCGAGCTGACCGGCGCCATAAGCGGCGCGGCCGCCGACAGCGAACCGCAGCTGCTGCACCGGCTGACCGAGCTGGCCGGCGCAGCGGAAAACGCGCTGTCCCGCACCGACCACCGCTTCAACGCCTCTCTCGCCTATTACGACATCGTCCGCAACCGCGTCGCCGAACTGCGCGAACGCCGCATCCACGGCCTGCAACCCTTCCAGCAATTCGTGCAACGCCGTCTGGCCCCCGCCATGGACACCTGCCGCGCCGTGGCCTTTCGCCAGCGCGAGCTGGCCGCGCGGGTCAACCGCGCCACCGCGCTGCTGCGCACCCGCGTGGACATCCGCCGCGAACGGCAGAACCAAGCGCTGCTCACCTCGATGGAACGCCGCGCCGCCATGCAGCTGCACCTGCAACAAACCGTGGAAGGCCTGTCCATCGCCGCCATCACTTATTACAGCGCCGGCCTGATCAGCTATCTGTTCAAAGGCGCCAAGGCCGCCGGCCTGCCCATCAACGTGGAATTGGCCACCACCGCAGCGGTGCCTTTGCTGGCGCTGGCCATCGCGCTGGGCCTGCGCCGGGCGCGGTCCGCGCTGCGACGCCATGGCGAAGCCTCCAGCGCGCCAAACGGCTGAAACCTGCCCATTCAGGCAACCGGCCCGCGGCCTCATCGGCTATACCGAAACCATAGACGCGGACCGCCGCCGCGAACTTTGCCGGCGCGGGTCCAGTCAGAAAAACGCCGTCCCCGCTCCAGCCCGACGGACAGAACCCACTGTCCGCGGCCGCGCCGGCCAAAGGAGAAACCGATGAACGACACGCTATGCGCCGCCGCGCAGTCTTCCTTCGCCCTGAGCCCCAGCCTGACCGCCTCGCTGCGGCAACTGGACGCCTACCAGGCCAATCTGAACATCGAGCAGATCCAGCGGTTTCACGATTCGCTGCAACTGAGCCCGGATGATCTGCTGCCCTTCCGCCAATTCAGCGACGAACGCTACCGCCGCAACCAGATCTATCTCAGCCCCTGGTGCGAGCTCTTGCTGCTCTGTTGGCGCAGCACCCAACGCAGCCGCATCCATAATCACCGCGGCAGCCTGTGCGGCTTGCGCGTGCTGCAAGGCACCGCCACCGAAACCGTGTTCGAACGCACCGATCATGGCTTGGTGTACGCGGTGGAGTCGCACCGTCTGGAAAGCGGCAGCCTCACCATCAACAGCCATCTGGACATCCATCAGATCTCCAACCTCCAGCCCTACGGCGACGACTTGGTCACCCTGCACCTGTACTCGCCGCCGCTGCGCAAAATGGAGCTGTTCAGTCTGGAGTCGCCCCAAGTGGAACGCCCCGGCGACTCCATCAGCTGGGTGTACGAAATCTGACGCCGCAGCGGCCTTCTGGCCGCCTTGCTCCGCCGGCTCTACAATACAAATCCCCGCACGCACCAGGCCCAATCATGCCCTCCGCCCTCCCCGCCGAATTGTTCGCCGATCTGCTCACCCACTTTCCCTGGCTGGACAGCGCCCAGCCCCCATGGCAATGGCTCGGCCAGTTGCCCGACAGCCTGGCGCGGCAATGCGCCTTGCTGGACCTCGCGCACTGGGCAGTGGACGGAGACATCGCCATCCATCGCAGCGCCACGATAGAAGCCGGCGCCGTGCTCAAAGGCCCTCTGCTGATAGGCCCCAATTGCCGCGTAGCCGCCCACGCCTATTTGCGCGGCGGCGTGGCGCTGGCCAACGACGTGACGGTGGGGCCGGGATCGGAACTCAAAACCTGCGTCGTCGGCCCCTACTCGCGGCTGGCCCACTTCAACTTCGTCGGAGACTCCGTGCTGGGCGCGGACGTCAATATGGAAGCCGGCGCCGTCATCGCCAATCACTGGAACGAACGCCGCGACAAGACCATCACTCTGCGCTGCCGCCAGCAAGCCTGGACGCTGCCCACGCAGAAATTCGGCGCATTGGTGGGCGACCACAGCCGCATCGGCGCCAATGCCGTTCTCTCTCCCGGCACCCTGTTGCCGCCGCACGCCGTGGTGGCGCGGCTGGAGCGGGTGGAGCAAGACCCAGAACAGGGATAAGCCTAAGCCCTCGCAATCCCCGCGCCGACAAAGCGGCCAGCGGAGTGCGTAGATCGGCTTGAGGGCATAATGACAAACACCCCGCGGCGACGGGGTGCTTCTGCCCTGTTCAAAGCTAGCAAGCAAAGCAAGGCGTGAGCGAAAAGAAGCTCCCGCTCTTACGGAGAATCAACCCCTGCCCATGAAAAACAAGCTCAAACTCTCCCGCTCCATTGTCAGCTATGACGCCCTCAGCGATATCGACGAAACGTTCAACCTTGGCGATGAAACCCTACTGTTCTCCTTGAAGGAAGACATTCTGCAAATAGAGTGCGAGCCACTTGGACTTCTTGTCGATGTTGGCTGGTATCCGGAATTCAATCCGCGCGGTCGTTTTCGCATTTATGTGATTCAGCATGCAGACTGGGATCAACCGCTGGAAGAAAAAACCGCCAAGAACTTGGCACAGCTATTCGACGCGCTGACAGCCATCATTGAGCGGCACGCGTTATGAGCGCCTCCGATCCAGCCGAGACTCAACTAGCCGCGCGGCTTCTACAGTGCCCTGAAAGCCAGAGCGCCTAAGAACCTGTTTACGATCTGCTGCGCCTCTTGAAACGCGGCTCAATGAGTGCGACTTCAAAATGCTCATGTAACTTGTGCACACTCCGCTTTCTCAACCGTTTTCGCCTTGTCTCGCAAGAGCGCAAACAGGTTTAAGCGGAACAGGCGGCTCCCGTCCCGCTTCCGGCAGCGCATCAACGCCCCTGTCTCAGCCCGCCGACGCGCGGCAGGCCAAAACAGGAACTCAGACCAGCTTGGCCAACATCATGTCCGCCGTCTGTAAAGCGCCCTCCACCCAACCTTGGGCGTCGGAATAAGCCTCGCCGCACACATACAGCGGCTGGCCGTCCAGCGGCTGGATGATCTGCTGTTTCACTTCCCAGCTTTTCACCCCGATGTTCCAGCTGTTCCAGCCGCCGCCAAACGGGTCGTCGCCCCAGTCGCGGAAAGCGGCGTTGCGCACTTTGGGCGTGTAGGACAGGCTGTGCATCACCGTCAGTTGGCGGGTAACTTCCTCGGTCATCATGCGCGGGGCCTTGTAGCGGTGCCAGCTCAGTTCATTGGCGCGCACATGGTCATCCGTGCCGATGAAGGGATCGGCCAGCTCCGCCACCTCCAGGCCTTTCTTCCAGGCACTGTGACGACGGCCGCGCAAGCCGTCCCAAAAACCGGTGTTGTCGCCGTCGTCATAGCTGGCCAGCAACATGGCGTGACCGTGCAAGGCGGGCTGGCCATTGCTGCGCGGCCAGTAATAAGTCTGGCGCACCGGCAAATCGGTGACGGAACGGCCGGACTTGACCGGCACGTATTCGCCGTCGGCCTTGCTGTAACCGGTATTGAGCCACCAGGGGCTGTTGTAGGTGGTGAACAGCTTGAACAGCGGCCGCGGGGTGACGCTGGCGGTCAATTGCTGAAAGCGCGCGGACTCCTGCAACCAGGGGCTGGTGGCGGACAGCAGTTCCAGCGCGCGACGCGGCATCGCCAGGATAAGGGTCTTGGCGGACACGGTGCGGCCCTGCGCCTGGAACTGAAAGCCTTGCTCGCTGCGCGTCACGCCGCTGACCGGCGCTTCCAGGCGCACCTCGCCGCCGGCTTGTTCAAACAGCTGGGTCAACACCAGCGGCACTTGCTGAAAGCCGTTGCAAAACCCCATGTATTGAGCCGATACGCTAAAGTCCGACAGAAACCACGGGATGGCGTCGGCGGCGTTCCAGTTGCACAGCGTGGAATCGTAACCGCCGGTGTCTTCGGCGTATTGATAGGCTTCTCCGGTGATCACGCGGAACAACACATTCCAGAAACCCTGCTGGTACAGCGGCACGCCGCCGAAGCTGGCGCCCTGCGCCATTAGCCGGCGTTCTTCCTCGGTCAGCGATTTATTGGTGATGCCAGGCACGATTTGTTCGATGGCGTCGATGATGACGCCGCCGCCGGTTTGGCCTCGATCCAGGAAGTTGAGCCGGTACGGCACTTTGTCCGGCTCGGTGGTGAAGTCTTGCAAGCGCAGGTAAACGCCGCGCAGATAGGCGATGTTTTGCGGCTCGTCCACCGGGAAGCGGTAAAGCTCGATCTGTTCCGGCGCCGGCAGCAGCGCGTTCAATTCCTGGATCAAGTCGTAAATCAGCGGCTGTACCTCCGGCAGGATGCGCATGCCGCCCAGTTCCGCCACCATGTCGGGGATGTCCGGCGGCCGCACCGACAGCAAACGGCCGCCGATGTGATCGCTGGCCTCGAACACCGCGATCTTGCTCTGGGGATAATGCTGTTGCAGCCGCCAGGCGCTGTACACGCCGGACACGCCGCCGCCGACAATGGCGATGTCTATGTTTTCGCTAGCCATGTTTGCTCGTCCTCGCTGAGTGAAGCCGGGATCAGAAAATCACCGGCACATTGGCCGGCTGGCCGTTGTCCGTATTGCGCTGGGCATCCCCGTCCGGAGTGTGGAAGCAATCAAGCCGCGGCTGGTTGCGGTAGCGGGCGTTGGCCTGCTGCGGCGTGGGCGGCGGCTGGTCCAGGCCCACGGTCTGCATGTCCAGCACATAGGCGCGGCCGGCCAGTGCGTGATCCAGCCCGCGCCGCACTGCGGCGCGCACCGCCTCCGGATGCGCCACCACTTCGCCCTCCATGCCGCCAAAGGATTTGGCCAGGGCGACGAAGTCCGGTTTGGGCCGTTGGATGCGCAGGTATTCCGGATCCTGGGTGCGCGCATGCCAACCGTAGCCTGCCGCGTCGCCGTACATCGCCTCCACTTGTTGCAGCCCCATTTGCAGGGTGTGGTATTCGTGATTGTTGGTGATGATGTAGAGCACGCCCAGCTGGCGGTGCTGCGCGGTCCACCAGGTTTGCGGGTAGAACAGCGAGGAGCCGTCGCCGGTGGCCGCCACCACGAAACGGGTGTCGATGCCTTGGCATCCTTGCGCCTCCAGCTTGATGCCCAGGGTGGCGGGCATGGACCAGCCTAAGGAGCCGCCGCCCACGCAGTAGTAGCTGATGGGCGCGGCGGCCTCTTCGGTGAACGGCAACAGGTACTGGAACGGCGCCGGGTCCGACACCGCTTCGTGCACGTAGACGAACTGCTTTTCCAGCCCGCGTTCGCGGATTTCCAGGCGCAAGGCGTCGGCGATCACCACCGCCCAGATTTCTTGCTGCCGCATCGCCTCGCCCAGATACCTATCCCATTGCTCACGCCGCGCTTCGGCCTTTTGCCGCAAAAGCTCATTGCGTTGCCGCGCTGCCGCCGACGGCTGATCGCCGATCTCCCGGTTCAGCAGCGGCAAAGTGGCCTTGATGTCGCCGAACAAGGCGCACTCGCCGTAGTAGTTCTTGCCGATGTCCCAACTGTTGTTGCTCAGGTAAACCTGACGCACCGAGGGTGGAATCAAGGGACCGTCGCTGTACTTGAACACGGTGACCTGGGCCTGATTGCTGAAACCGCACAAAAAAGCCACGTCATGACCGGCAAAAACCTTCTGCAAGTCTTTTTGCCCGCCGGGCAGCTCGCCTTGCCAGTGGTAATCTCCATTGGGGAAGTTGGCCAGGCTGCTGAAGGTTTGCAGCGACACCGGCGCGCCGATCAACTCCGCCAGCGCCTGCAGTTCCGGCCAGGCCTCCGCGTAACCCGCGGCGTCGCCCACCACGATCAGCGGGTTCACCGCCTCGCGCAGCATGGCGGCCGCTTGGCGGATGGCGTCGGCATCGGCGGTGAAGTGCGGGGAGATGCGGGTAATGCCGGGCAGGCGGTCGCCGTCGCCGATGCGCCTCATGGTGAACTCCCAGGGAATGGCGACGAACACCGGCCCGTTGGGCGGCGCCATCGCCTCCTTGAAGGCGCGCTGCAACACCATGGGCAGCTCTTGCTCGGTGCGCACCTCATGCGCCCACTTGGTATATTGCCGCGCCAGGTCCACCAGGTTGGAGGCCAACAACGGCTCTTGGGTGACCAGCTCGTTCTGCTGCTGGCAACACAGAATCACCAGCGGCGCCTGCGAACGCCAGGCGTTGAACAGATTGCCGATGCCGTGGGCGATGCCCGGGGTAACGTGCACCACCACCACGCCGGGCTTGCCGGTCATCCGCGCCGACCCCATCGCCGCGCCCATGGCGATGTTCTCATGCAGGCACTCGATGTACTCCACCTGGTTTTCCGGGTAGGACGTACCGTCGATGATGGGGATTTCATTGGTGCCCGGCACGCCGAAAATGCGATGGATGCCCAACTCGCTCAATGCGTCGAACACATAGTCCCGGGCCCAGCGTTGCTGGCCGTTGCCTTGTTGACTATTCATACCGCCCCACCCCTCTTCATAAGTTGTCGTCGTTATGTGAGTGGTAATCCAGGCGGGCGGAAATTCAATCCGAATAATCTCTGTGTCGAAAACACCAATGCACACGGAGGGAGCCGCGGCCTTCACCCTCGTCTCCTGCGCGGCCAAGGCTTGCGCCGCCGCGGCAAGGTCTCGCCGCCCCATGTCCATCCCCGTCCAAAAGGACAGCAAGATCATGTACAGCCGGCCTCCATCATTGACTTTGCATACCAGCCAAATTAAGGACTTTCCACGTCAAGCCCTGATGGGCTAAGGGTTTCTACTAGGCTCATCGGCTGCGGATACGCTCCGGCGCTTGTGCTAACATGGAGCGTTCCTGTCGCATCGGCCAGGCTCCAACCACGCCGCCCTGCGGGGAAGCGCCCACCGCCTGCCCCGTCCCAAATCATGCGCAATGGATAGAGCCGCCGGCCATGGCGGCGCCAAAATGATAAATAAGCATCCGAGACTGCCAACACAATGAACAAGACCAATACCGTTGACCATCTGCCGGTCTCACAGCGCATCCGCAGCCGCCTGCAGCAAGCCGGCGTCCGTTTTCACGCCAACGACAATATCGCCGCCTATATCGAAGACGGCGAGCTGGACCAGTTGCAAACCGAGGTTCAGGAAAAACTGAAAGCGGTGCTGGAAAGCCTGGTGATCGACACTGAACACGACCACAACACCCAGGACACCGCCAAGCGCGTGGCCAAGATGTTCATCAAGGAAGTCTTCCGCGGCCGCTATGTGGCGATGCCGGCCAGCACCGAATTTCCCAATGTGGAGCAGTTGAACGAGCTGATGATCGTGGGCCCCATCACGGTGCGCAGCGCCTGCTCCCACCACCTGTGCCCCATCATCGGCCGCGTCTGGGTGGGCGTGATGCCCAATGAACATTCCAACCTGATCGGCCTCTCCAAATACGCGCGGCTGATAGATTGGGTGATGACCCGCCCGCAAATCCAGGAAGAAGCGGTATCCCAGATTGCCGACCTGCTGATGAAAAAACTGCAGCCGGACGGCCTGGCCATCGTGATGGAAGCGGACCACTTCTGCATGCACTGGCGCGGAGTGAAAGACAGCAACAGCAAGATGACCAATAGCGTGATGCGCGGCTCCTTCCTGAGCGACGCCAATCTGCGCCGCGAATTCCTGTCCTTGATGCACAAATAAAGCGCCTGTTCAAAGCTTCGAGGGCAGCAGCGAGGCAAGAGCTTGCGGCCGCATCCAGAAGCGCCGCCGGCAGCGGCCAGTTTTACGACGCACAATAGACCTTGAACGGATTCCGTGAGTCAGTTCAAGGTCTTTTTTAGTGCCTTGCAACCTTGCATAGATACATAGGAAACCGCGTATCTACATTGCATTTCATGTGCGCATGCAAGATCGTGAACAGGCTCTAAGGCCAGCGGCAAGACGCCGCGCACCAGCTAAGATGAAAGCGGGGCCTCGCCAGTCTGGCGCGGCGTCTTTCCATCGAAGGGGCACATCATGCTGGTACGCCTGACTTATTGCAGCCGCGCGCACAAATCCATAGACAGCGATCTGGTGGACGACATCATGATCGCCGCTCGCAAATACAATCCGGCTCAGGGCATCACCGGGGTGCTGTGCTACAGCAAGGACGTGTTCGTTCAATCTCTGGAGGGTGGCCGCGCCGAGGTCAACCTGCTGTACCAGAAACTGGCCCACGACCCGCGCCATCAATGTCTGACCCTGCTGGATTATCAGGAAGTGGAGCAACGCCGCTTCGCCAATTGGAGCATGGCGGAGGTGATGATGGAAAAACTCAACGCCTCGCTGCTGCTGCGCTATTCCGCCCAGGCTAGGCTGGACCCGTTCAACCTGCCCGGCGCCAGCACCGCCCTGCTGCTGGAAGCGCTGGCCGAAGCCGGCAGCACCCAGATCCGCCACTAAGAGCCGCTAACAAAACTTCGCAGAGAACCTGAGCCAAGGCGCGCCGACGCAGGCAGTACCAATCGTACGGCAAGGAGGCGCAACTCAGGATCAGGGGTTTTGTTAGCGGGTCTAAGCAGCGCTTACGATCTGTCGGGGCCGTGTGACGCGGCATGGTGAGGGCGTCTTCGAAATGCTCATACACCACGTGCACACTCCAAGCTCTCAGAACCTGTTCAAAGTCTGCTGCGCTTCGTGAAGCCTTGCAGGGTGAGTACAAGCTCAAAATGCTTATGCCCCCCTCAAGCCTTGCGCTTTTTCGCTCGTTTTCGCCTTGTCTCGCCCTAGTTCGCGAGATCGTAAACACATTCATCAGTCACGCGACGGGAACGGCCGGCGTCGGCTCGTCTTGGCTCAGATCCTCTGCGAGCTTTTGTTAGCCGCTCTAAACACCTCGGGCTCCGGGGCCCGAGCGCCGGTCCATTGACTGAATGAGCCGCTCCATGGCCATTTTGCCCCTTCCGCTGTTTTCGCTGTGTTTCGCCCTGAATCGCAAAAATTTTAGCCGGCTCTTAAGGCGCTATTTTTAAGTAGATTCCTAATGAGCTTTACGTAAATTCTTACAGAATTTAGCACCATGCCGCCCATAGAATCTCCTTGCGCTTTTAAAACGACGTCCTCCCATCCTCCATTGCCCATATAGGTAAAGGTAAGAACATCCGGACTTACCACCTCGGTGTATTCCTATGTATGGAATCGCTTTTTGGAAAACTCACTGCCGGTAACAGTTTTTTCTTTTCAGAGTTTTCTTATATTCCAATGAAAATGACGATAAAAACCATTTTGGCATCCACGCTTGCCACAAGCTGGCTGGCGCTAAGCGGAATCACCCACGCGAGCTTTTGTGCGAATGCAGGTCTTAACATTCCCGCCTTCCACTTTAACAAGACGTATCACAACGCAGCGGAAAACCCGGCGGCGGGCACTCTGCTACCAAACGTCCACAGTTGGCAGCTTGATAAATACAGCGCCATTTGTTATTGCTCTGCCAGCAGAACCCCTCGCCGGACCTATTTTTTCACCGACGTCTTGCTAGAAGCAGCAGGTTGGCAGACGGCCAATGGCAAAAGCATCTTTTTTTTCAAGATTAATCCCTATGTGGAAATAGGGATGGAGCTATTTTTGGGCGGGGCGGTTCAACGTTATATGTCGCTGCCCTGGTGGAGCCCCTACACCAACGATGAGGCTCAAGGAGAAGAATCCTGCACATACAATCCCGCAACGAGCAGCTATATAGTGGAGCGCCATAATCTGGATACCGCTAACAGTGGACGAGTGCACCTGCGAATCAGCAAGCCTTTTTCCGGGACCGTCAACGTGCCGGCTTTCACCGTATTTCGGCTTCTGGCCTCGACGGACGATGCCGTCCAGGGCAACATTTTCCCACTGGCAAGTTTAGTCATGAGCCTGAATGTCAGCGTGCCGCAAAGCTGCACGCTGGCGGCCGGACAAGTGGCCAGCATCGACTTTGGCGCGCTGCCGCCCGAGGCGCTGGCCACGCCCGGCGGCGCCGATAAAAACGCGGTCAAACGCACGTTCCAAATCCAGTGCAATAATATTGCTTCCGGGGCCGCCGTCCAGCTATCGCTGGAAGGCCAGCCTCAAGGGCAGGACCCGCGCTACCTGGCCACCTCGCATTCAGCGGTGGGCATCGCTATGGAAAGCAGCGGCAAGCTGGTGCCGCCCACGCCGCCGGGCGCCATTCCGGCCGGCTCTCAACGCATCCCCATCGCGCTAGACTATCAAAGCCAGCAAGCGCAGTTCCAATTGCTGGCCTGGCCGGTGAAGATGACAACGCGGCCCTCGCCGGCGCCGTTCCAGGGCTCCGCCACCTTGAGGTTTGATTTTGAGTAAGCACGATACACAAGAAAACACGGCCAGGAGTGCCGGAACCCTAGCTTATCAGCGAAGCGGCAGGCGAACAGGCGCCTTGCCCCGCCTGGCGGGGGCCATGCGCCCTACCGCGCTGTTGCTGTGCGGATGCCTGAACCTATGGCTGGCGTCCTCGGTGAACGCGGGGCCTTGGGAGACGTATAATAATGCGTGCCATAACCTAAAAGACGCACTGGGCACTAATATTACCTGGGTTGAGGTGGAATCCATCCGGCCTTTTGCCTCGGTGCCAGTGAACGGGGTGCTGGGCCGCGCCAAAATCAGAGGCCCCTCCCTCACTTGCTCAGGCCCGCTTCCCCCACCTGTCGCCAATTTCGCCTTGCAAATACGCCCTGGCACCGGGGAGGCTGGTACGGTTTGCGGAACGGGGTTGGATGGCGTGGGCGTGCGCTTCATCGACACAGATGGCCGAGCCATTTTGTGCAGCGGCTGGGGGGAGTTCCGGCGTTTTAGCGATGTGCAAGCAGGCCAAGTCTTACAGCTTGATGTCCCAGGGGCAATGGAGTTCATCCGCACCAAAGCCATGAGTTCGCTCAAGCCAGGGCGTTATCCCATCAAGCTTTCCCCCTCTTTTGTGATAGATTCTTACTGGCCGGGCTTCACGAGCAGCACAGTGTGGTCCTTCAACCCGCAAGTCGACCCCAACTCACCTCCGCTGATCCTCTCCCAGTGCAGTTTAGCCGGCGTGACCACTACGGTGGACTTCAAGACGCTAACTCTGGCTCAAATCCAATCCAGTCAGCAGGAAAAGCCTTTTACCGTGAGCATAGGCGGCTGCGGAGATCAGACCGCGGCAGAGGTGATCAATCAATACGGCAACTTCAGTTTTAGCTCCGCCACCATCCTGGCGGACGGCAGCTTGGGCAATGAGAGCTGTGCGGATTGCGCAACGGGGGTGGCGATTGAGGTGCTAAAGCAGGACGGCGCCAAAGTAGATTTGAACCGCCTGTACAAATTAAGTCAGGGCCAATTCGCCATCAACGGCGAAACCGTTACCCATTTTTTCCGCGCCCGCTTGAAAGCCACGCCCAGCACGCTCTCTAGCGGCGCGATCAAGAGCGTGCTGGTGGTGGTTTTGACGCAGGAGTGACGGTTTGACGTTTCCCCCCGCTTAAAGCCTGTTCACAATCTCGCGAGCCAGAGCGAGACAAGGCGAAAACGAGCGAAAAAGCGGAATGGTCACGTGGTACATGAGCATTTTGAGCTTGTACTCACCGTGCAACGCTTCACGACGCGCAGCAGATCGTGAACAGGTTCTTAGAGTGGCTAACAAAACTCCGTTTTACGGCTGAGGCAAGGCGCGCCGACGCAGACAGTACATTGAGTACGGCAAGGTCGGGACAACGCAGCATCAGGGGTTTTGTTAGCCGCTCTTAGCCCAGCTGGAAGGGATACACCGAGCCCAGACCCAGAATGCCGCTCAACTCGTCCAAGGCGGTGCGGCTTTCGATCAACAGCTGCGGATCGGCCAAGTCATCGCTGCTCAGGCGGTCGCGGTAGTGGCGATCCACCCAAGCGTTGAGCGTGGCGAACAGCGCGTCGCTCATCAGCACCTTGGGGTTGACCGCGGCAATCTCCGCAGCGGACAGCGCCACGCGCAGCCGCAGGCAGGCGGGGCCGCCGCCGTTCTGCATGCTTTGCTTGAGGTCGAACACCTTCACCTCGTCAATGGGGCCGCCGCTGGCGACCAGCTTGCCGAGGTAAGCCCAGACGCGCGGCTGATTGCGGCACTCCTCCGGCACCACGATGATCATTTTGCCGTCCGGCTTGGACAGCAGTTGGCTGTTGAACAGATAGCTCTTCACCGCCTCCTCTACGCTGACCTCCGCCGCCGGCACCTCCACCGACACGAAGCTGCCGCCGGCGGCGGCCAGCTTGGCGCTCAGCTCGGCCAGCACCTTGTGCTGATCGAGGAAGGATTTCTCGTGGTGGAACAGCACCTGGCGGTTGCCCACCGAGATCACGTCGTTGTGGAACACGCCGGCGTCTATGGTGTCCGGGTCCTGCTGCGCGTAGACCACGCGCTCCGCGCTCAGGCCATGCAGCCGCGCCACCGCCTGGCAGGCTTCCAGAGTCTGCCGCGCCGGGAATTTGGCCGGCTTGGGATAGCGGGCGTCGAAAGCCGCCGCGCCGAACACGAAGAACTCCACGCCCGGGCCGTCGTACTCGGCGCAGAAGCGGGTATGGTTGGCCGCGCCCTCGTCGCCGAAGTGCATCTGCGCCGGCAGCGCCGGATGCACGGCGAAGCGGGCTTCGTCGGCGAACATCGCCCGCAGCAGCCGGCCGGTGGTTGGGTGCTCGATCGAACGGTGGAATTTATTGTTCAAATTGGCCGGGGTGAAATGCACGCGGCCGTCGGCGGTATCGCCGGACGGGCTCACCGTGGCGGCGTTGGCCGTCCACATGCAGGAGGCCGAGCTGGCCGCGGCCAGGATGGCCGGCGCTTCCTTGGCGGCGCGCGCCACCACTTCGGCGTCGCTGCCCGCAAAGCCCAGCAGGCGCAGGCTGGCCACGTCCGGACGCTCGTGCGGGGCCAACACGCCCTGCTTGAAGCCCAGGTCGTGCAAAGCCTTCATCTTGGCCAGGCCCTGCTTGGCGGCCAGCTTGGGATTGGACGCGGCGCTGACATTGCTGGTGGACGCCACATTGCCGAAGGACAGGCCGCTGTAATTGTGCGTCGGGCCCACCAGACCGTCGAAATTCACTTCATAGGCGTTCACAGCGTGATCCCCGGCGAAAGTTGGGCCGGCACGGCCAGGCTGTCGCATTCCAGCGAGGCCACCGGATAGGCGCAGTAATCCGCGGCGTAATAGGCGCTGGCGCGATGGTTGCCGGAGGCGCCCACGCCGCCAAAGGGCGCGGCGCTGGACGCGCCGGTCAAGGGCTTGTTCCAGTTCACCACGCCGGCGCGGCTTTCCAGCAGGTAGCGCTCGTACAGCGCGCGCTCGTCGGACAACACGCCGCCGGCCAGGCCGAAGCGGGTGTCGTTGGCGATGGCGATGGCCTCATCGAAATCGGCGTAGCGTATCACTTGCAGCAGCGGGCCGAAGTATTCCTCATCCGGACGCGCGGCGGCGGTGGTGTCGATGATGCCCGGGCTCAGCAGCGCCGCGTCCGGCGTCAGCCGGCGCATTTCCAGCAACGCCTTGCCGCCGGCGGCCAGCATCGCGGCCTGGGCTTGCAGCAGCGCCTCGGCGGCAGCGCTGGAGATCACCGCGCCCATGAAGGGCGCCGGCTCGGCGTCGTATTTGCCGACGCGCAGCTTGGCTGTCACCTCCACCAGCCGCGCCAGCAGCGCGTCGCCCCATGCGCCTTGCGGCACCAGCAGCCGGCGCGCGCAAGTGCAGCGCTGGCCGGCGGAGACGAAGGCGGACTGGACGATGTGGTGGACGGCGGCGTCGATGTCCTGAACGCCTTCCACGATCAGCGGATTGTTTCCGCCCATTTCCAAGGCCAGGATCTTGTCCGGATGGCCGGCGAAGTTCTTGTGCAGCAGCGCGCCGGTGGCGGAGCTGCCGGTAAAGAACAGGCCGTCGATGCCGGCATGGCCGGCCAGGACCGCGCCGGTATCGCGCGCGCCTTGCAGCAGCGCGATCACGCCCGCCGGCAAGCCGGCTTCGGCCCACAGCCGCACCGTTTCCTGCGCCGTCCACGGCGTCAGTTCGGACGGCTTGAAAATCACCGCGTTGCCGGCCAAGAGCGCCGGCACGATATGGCCGTTGGGCAGGTGACCGGGAAAGTTGTAGGGGCCGAACACCGCCACCACGCCGTGCGGCTTGTGGCGCAGCACAGCCTGGGCGTCGCCCATGGCGGCGGCGCGTTCGCCGGTGCGCTCGTGATAGGACTTCAGCGAGATGTCCACCTTGTTGGCCATGGTGGTCACTTCGGTCAGCGCCTCCCACAACGGCTTGCCGGTTTCCTGGGCGATGACGCGGGCCAGCGCGTCCTTGTTGGCGCTCAGGAGTTCGCCAAAGCGCTTGGCCACCGCCACGCGCGCGTCCAGCGGCGTGCGCGCCCAGTGCTTGAACGCGGCCCGGCCTGCGGCCACGGCGGCGTCCACCTGGGCGGCGTCGGCGGCGCGCCCCTGCCACAGCGGGCTATTGTCCGCCGGATTGGTTTTGCTCAGCGCCGCGCCGGCGCCTTCTTGCCACTGTCCGTTGATGAATAAGCTGCTCACTATGCATTCTCCTTGGGATAGAGCGCGACGCAACGCAGATGGCCGCCCTCTTCCACATTCAGCGCCTGCGCCTGTTCCGGCGTCAGCAGGATTTCATGGGTGGGCGCCAGCGTCTCGGCCAGGATGGCGCGGAAGCCGGCCAGCGAGTCGTTGGACACCAGGTAGAAGTTCTTGTCGCCTTCCGGCAGCGGGTCCGCCAGCCGCGCCGCGGCCACCGCGCTTTCCTTCACCGCGCGGATTTCGCTGGTATAGGCCTGCACCGTCGGGCCGGCGTCGAAGATGTCGACATAGCCTTCGTAGCGGAAGCCTTCGGACTCCAGCATCGCCACCGCCGGGCGGGTGTTTTCGTGAGTCTGGCCAATCACCGCCTGCGCCTCCGGCGGCAGGAAGTCGATGTAGACCGGGTGCTTGGGCATCAGCTCGGCGACGAAGGCTTTCTGGCCGACGCCGGTCAGATAGTCGGCGTGAGCGAAGTCGATGGAGAAGAAATGACGGCCCAGGCCTTCCCAGAACGGCGAGCGGCCGGCTTCGTCGGACACGCCGCGCATCTCGGCCACCACCAGCTTGCCGAACAGCTGCGGGAACTGGGCCAAGAACAGGAAGCGGCTCTTGGACAACAGGCCGCCGTTGCGGTTGGCGCGGTAATCCGGGTGCAGGAACAGCGTGCACAGCTCGGAATAACCGGTATGGTCGTTGGACAGGAACAGAGTGTCGTGGCGCGAATACACGCCCAACTCCTCGGAGGCGTGGACGATGGTCCCCACGCGGTAGTTGTACCACGGCTCCTTCAGGCCCACCGCGGCCTCCAGCGCGCAGATGCCGGCGATGGCGCCGGTTGCGCCGTCTTCCATCACGAAGACATAGCCTTGGTCGGCCTTGTCCAGCTCGCCGGCGAAAGACAGCACTGAGCGGGCGATGCGGCGCGACAGCCGCTCTTCGTTGACCGGCAGGGAGGTCAGGCCGACGCCGGCGCTGCGCGCCAGATTCATCAGGCCATCCAGGTCTTTGTGGGCTACGGGGCGGATGAACATCATGCTACGGACTCCTTCTGCTGCAGGCCGGCCACTTGGACCTGGCCGCCGCTGGCGAGGCCCAGCGCGCGGGCGGCGTCGGGATTGATGAAGGCGACGCCGTCCACCACCGCCACGCGGCACACCGCGGCGGCGAATTCGCTGGATTCGAGATTGCTCAACAGCTGCGGCTGCGCCTGCTCCGGCAGGCTGGCCAGCACTTCCACCGGATAACAACGGCTGGTTTCCAGCGTTTTCAGCCGGTCCACTTCGGCGGTGAGCACCGCGCCGCCGTCGAAGATATCGATGTAGTTGTCGGCCTCGAAGCCCTCGTTGCACAGCAATTGGCAGGAGCGCTCGAAACTGGCGTGGATTTGGCCGATGGCGTGCTGCGCCTCGTCCGGCAGCAGCGGCACATAGATAGGGTAGCAGGGCATCAGCTCGGCGATGAAGGTCTTGCTGTGGCTGACGAAAGCCTGCTCCACCTGCAGGAAATCCATATTGAAGAAGCGGCGGCCGATGGCGTTCCAGAACGGCGATTGGCCGGCGTCGTCGTGAATGCCCTGCATCTCCGCGATCACGCGGCGGCCGAAGCGCTCGCGCTTGCTGGCGATGAACAGCAGCCGGGCGCGCGACAGCAGCTCGGCGGCCAGCGGCTCCAGATGGCTGTCCACGTAGAAACCGCACAGCTGCACCATGCCGGTCAGGTCATGGCACATATTCAGCACGTGCACGCGGTTGTTGACCTTCAGCGCGCGCGAGGCGTGCACGAAGATCTCGCTGCGGTAGCTGTAGAAGGGCTCGTCGAAACCAGCGGAAGCGTTGATCGACGCGGTGCCCAGCACCTGGCCGCCTTCTTCCAGCACGAACATATAGTATTCGCAGCCGGAATCGCCGGTGGCTTCGTGTTCGAAGGCGGATACGGACTGCTGAATGCGTTCGAACAGCTTTTCCCGGTTGTTGGGCAAGCTGGTGACTCCGATGCCGCTGGCCACCGCCATGCGTTCGATGGCGGGCAGATCGGAGGTGCGGACAGGACGCACGGTAAGCATGGGACATCTCCCCTAATCGCTGAAATCCGGCCAGGCCGCGGCGGGACCGCGGCGCAGCATCGCCCGCGCGCCAGCCGGGGGCAGGAACGTGGGGGATAACAGTATTTGTGTCTGGAGCAAGGGCGGCCGCGACGGCCGCCCGGAATCAGTGCCGCGAGGCCCTTATTGAGCGGAGGTCAGCTCGGCGATGGCGGCCTCGAAACGCGCCAGGCCTTCGTCGATGTCCTTATCCTCGATCACCAGCGACGGGGCCAGACGCACCACGCTCAGGCCGGCCACCAGCAACATCAGCCCCTGCTTTTCAGCGGCTTTCAGAAACTCCTTGGCACGGCCGGCGTAAGCGTCGGTCAGTACGCAGCCCAGCAGCAGGCCCATGCCGCGCACGGTCTTGAACACCTGGTATTTGGCGTTGATCGCGTTCAGGCCGTCGACGAAGCGCTGATGCTTGGCGCGCACGCCGTCCAGCACCGCCGGTTCGTTGACCAGTTCCAGCACCTTGTGCGCCACCGCGCAAGCCAGCGGATTGCCGCCGTAGGTGGAGCCGTGGGTGCCGATGCCGAAGCTCTTGGCTACTTTCTCCGTAGTCAGCATCGCGCCGATCGGGAAGCCGCCGCCAATACCCTTGGCGGAGCTGAGAATGTCCGGGGTCACGCCGTATTCCTGGTAAGCGAACAGCGAGCCGGTGCGGCCCACGCCGCTTTGCACTTCGTCGAACACCAAGAGCGCATTGTGCTGGTCGCACAGCTCGCGCGCGGCTTGCAGGAAAGCCTTGTCGGCCGGCATCACGCCGCCCTCGCCCTGGATGGGTTCGATCACCACCGCACAGGTCTGGTCGGAGATGGCCGCCTTGAGCGATTCGATGTCGTTGTATTCGAAGTGGGCGATGCCGCCCGGCACCGGGCCGAAGCCTTCGGTGTACTTGGGCTGGCCGCCCACGCTGACGGTGAACAGGGTGCGGCCGTGGAAGGAGTTCTTGCAGGCCAGGATCTGGTTCTTTTCCGGGCCGAAGTGATCGGACCCGTATTTGCGCGCCAGCTTGAAGGCGGCTTCATTGGCTTCCGCGCCGGAGTTGCAGAAGAACACGCGCTCGGCGAAGGTGGTCTCGGTCAGCAGCTTGCCCAGCTTCAAGGCCGGCTCGTTGGTGAACACATTGGACACGTGCCACAACTTGGAAGCTTGCTCGGTCAAGGCCGCCACCAGCTGCGGGTGGCAATGGCCCAGCGAGTTGACGGCGATGCCGCCGGCGAAATCGATGAATTCGCGGCCGCTCTGGTCCCATACGCGGGAACCCAGGCCCTTGACCGGGATGAAACCGGCCGGGCCGTAATTTGGGACCATGACTTGGTCGAAATCGGCGCGCGTTACAGTATTGCTCATCTTGATGGTTCCCTTCCTGCTCTATCGTCGTTTCTTATCCGTATCATGAAATCCCAAGCGGCGAGCCGGACCGGTCGTGATGCCGGCTTTATCGACGATTTCATGAAGTTTCAATGATTCTAAGGTAAGCCCGTCGCAAATCCATATCCGGTTTGCGACACCGCCGTATACATTCCTTGATACAGCGCAATAAATCTTGTCCGACAACATCCATTACAGAGGGCAACTGTGTCCAATCCTGCTGTAAACGCCGCCCTCCGGCTTGAAGCGGAATGAGCAAGATAGATCAACACCATTGCCTTAATCAACGCCTGAGCGTCTATTCGCAATGAAAAACGCCCGGGCCAACAGCCCGGGCGTCCTTGTCTTGCTCGCATCGGCGCTCAGTCGCGGCCTCGCGACTCCTGCCGGCTAAAGCGCGCGCCATCGCCGCTGACGCCGCGCCAGTAGGACGCTTCCGCGCCCTGGCCCGGCCGGTACGGCGCCCAGTTGCGTCCGTCTGGCGAGAACTGCAGCGCCTGGCCGGGGAATTCCGTCAACACCCCGGCCGACCCGCTCTCCAGGCCCGGCGGCGCGATGCGCAGGCCGATGCCGGCGCCTTCCAGCTTGGCCGCCTCGCGCCAGCCCAGCACCGCGGCGAACTGTTGCCAATCCCGGTTCAAGGCCGTGCGGTCCACCAAATGGCTGACGCCTAGCTGATAACGCTCGCCCTGACGGTAAGGCCGTTCCCAGCCCGCGCGGTGCCAGGCCCGCTCGGCCAATGCCAGCAGCCGCGGATAGGCCATGTATTCAAACTGGGCGTCGCTGCGCATCACCTCGCTCCAGGCTTGGCCCTGAATGCCGGCGAAGCGCGCTGGCGCGGCCTCGCTGGGCACTTCAAAAGCCTTGCCTTGGCGATCCGTCATCACCTCGGCGTTCTGCGGCAGATTATCCGGCGCGAAACTGAACACCTTGTAGCTGTCCGTGGCGCGCGAGGCCCAGTAATAGCCGCGCTCCTTGGAGTTGAGCTCATAGGGGAAGTCGAAGTACAAATAATCCGGCATCGCCAGCACGGTCTGGAAACCCTTGTTGGCGAACTCGTGCGCCTCCTTCGCCGCGCCCCAGAACAAGGTGTCCCACTCGGTCACCATCACCTTGGAGGTGGCGAAGTTCTTGGGCGATTTCGCCCCCTTCAAACCGTCCTGCCAGGCCCCCATCGTGGCGATCCCATGCCGCGCCAGGATGCGGCTGACGTCTTCGGCAAACTGCAAGGGCAGATCGGCGACGGTTTTCCCCGGCTGCTCCGCCAGCAAGGCGCGGCAGGCCGGCGAACGCGCCCAGGGCTTGTCCTGTTCCGCCAACTTGATCTTGCCCTTGCCTGGGTCCTGGCCGGACAGGTCCTGGAAGCCGCCGCCCAGCAGGATATTCTTGGCCTCGTCGCCGCCAAAGTGCCAAGTGGCGAGCGGCGCGCCGGCTTCGCGGTGCATGGCGGCCACTTCCGACACCACTTTGTCGACAAAGCGCGGCACGCCGGGCACGCAGGGGTTGACATAGGTGTGACGGTCGTAGAATTGCACCGACAAGGTATTGGAGCGGTCTTGCGGATCGATCAGCCGGTAAGCCGAAGCCGCCTCCGGCTGACCCAACTGGCTGAGATGTCGGTAGCGCCGTTCCATCGCCATCACCGCCGCGCGCGCATGCGCCGGCATGTCGATTTCCGGAATCACCTCGATAAAGCGCGCCTTGGCGTAACACAGCAATTCCACATACTGTTCGCGGCTCAAATAGCCGCCGCCGGAACGGTTGTCCGGGCCGGAACCCAGTTGCGGCAGCAGGCAGTGGTCCTCGTTCAGATCATGGCAGCGGCGCGCGCCGACCTCGGTCAATTCCGGCAGGCCGTTGATCTGCAAGCGCCAGCCTTCGTCGTCGGACAGGTGCAGATGCAGCTTGTTGAGCTTGTAGGCGGCCATCTGTTCGATCAAGCGCTTAAGCGTGGCCGGCTGGCGAAAATTACGCGCCACGTCCACCATGAAACCACGGTGGCCATAACGCGGCGCGTCTTCCACCGTCAGCGTCGGGATCTCTCCCCCACCCTGCGGGATCAGGCCCAGCAAGGTCTGCGCGCCGTAGAACAGTCCGGCGGCGTCATGCGCGTCTATGCGCGCGCCGCCGCGCTCCACTCGCAGGCGGTAGCCGCCGGCAACGGCGATGTCTGCCGGCAAACCCTTGACCACCGCGCCGCTGACCGGCAGGCCCTGACCGGCCAGGCCCAGTTGGCTGCTGCGCTGGGCCAGCGCCGCGCGCGCGTCCGCGGGCAAGGCCGGCAGCCGCCAGCTCAGGCCGCCGGCAGCCGCCTTGCCGCCATCCCGCTTGACGCGCAGCGCGGCGGGAATCACCCGCGCGGCTACGTCGGCGGCGCCCAGTTGCGGACCGCGGCGCGCAAACTCGCGGTAGCGTTCGGCAGCGTCCATCAAAGGCCGCGCCTCCCCTGCCGGCGACTTCCATTCATCACCCGGCAACGGCAGCAAATAGCTGGCGTCGTCATCGTCATTGCGCGCCAGCACCGCCGGCTCCTGGCCTTCCGCCGTCAAGTAGGGCCGCGGCAGCACGTCGCTGTTATGCAACATCCAGTACTCGGCCACCAGCGGGAGCTCCAGTTTGGCGCCGGCGGCGATGCCGGCGAAGCCGGGCTTGGGGGTCAGCCGGTACAGGTCGCCGGTCAGATGGCTCAGCTCGAAGTCCGGGCTGTCCAAGCGCAGCAGCCGGCGAATGCTGTGCAGATACAAGGTCCAATCCTTGGGCGGCACCGCGGCCGAGCCGTGGTTACGCAGAATCAGCCGCCCTTTAAAACAGCTGCCCCAGTCCGCGCCCAACTCCACGCAGGGCGCGCCGGCGGCGGCCCCCTTATTGCTGTCCACCGCTACAGCCAGAGACAGGTCCCGCGCCAGCGCCGCCACATCCGGCTGCGCCCACGCCAGCGCGCTGGCCGACAACAGGCCCGCCGCCAATAGTTGTTTCGTCCTCATGCTCACCTCTGCGATTTGCGTGGCGCGCCGCGCGGCGGAAACCCTACCGCCGCGCCTCCCATTCGTCATCCGCATGCCACCGTGGGCACAGGCTAACTGGTATTAATGTGGTATTCAATGCTCAAGATCAAAATCGTGCTCTCCCGCCTCGGACTGCTAGCATGATGATGGCGGAATGCAAATATCTGTGAAGCCGGGGAACGCCGGCGTCATGCCGACGGTCTAGCCGCGGTTGCCGCCGAATCCGCCGCCGCGGGCGGATGGCGCGCTATCACTCAACACCAACAGGAACGCATCATGCGCAAGACTCTATCGCTCGGCCTGCTATTGCTGGCCGCTCTGCCTGCAATGGCTCAGGACGCAGCAGACCCGCAAACCTTGTTCAGCCTGCCGCTGACCGCGTTCAAAGCCTCGGACCGCGACGCCTCCCAACGGCTGTACCGTGCGCCGGACGCTCAGCTGAACGCTTACAAATCCATTGTGGTGGAGCCGCTGTATTTCATGCGCCACCAGCCAGACGGCGACTGGCAACTGCTGCAAAGCGGCGAGGAAAACCGGATCGCCGCTTATTTTCAGCGACGGATGACCAAAGAGTTGCATAAGGTCGGCATCCCTGTCAGCCGCGAAGCGTTGCCGGACAGCGCCCGCCTGCGCGTGGCGGTCACCGGCATGGCTCAGGAGCGGCCGGGCGTGGAGCCGCTGGACATCTTGCCGATCAAGGCGGTGTTCAATCTGGGCCGGCTGGCCGCCGGCAAGGAGCCTTATCTGACCAAGGTGGCCAGCATGGGACAATTGGAAGACGCCAATAACGGCAAACTGCTGGCCGGCAGCGTCAATCTGCGCAAAAGCGACAAAAGCCGCCAGCGCGGCGAACCAGTCAAATTGGAGAGCCTGGAAAGCCTGATCGACGACTGGTGCCGCGATAGCGCCAAACTGCTGGCGCGAGGCATGGCGGTCAAGCCCTGAATAATCAGGGTGCCCAGCAAGAGAAACGCCGAGCCCAGAGGCTCGGCGTGAACATCGGCGGCTAGCGCCAACCGGAGGATGCAGAACCGTAGCGCTGATGGTATCGCTCAAAGAGCGCCAGCACCTCGTCAAAGCTCGCTTGCAAGGCGCTGGATGAAATGGCGATCGGGCTGCCGTAACATATTGAATTGAAACGGCTGAATAGCCGCGCCACCGGCCCCAGCTTGTTCAGATACGCCCCCGGAGCCCTCACCTTGACGATCAAAAACTGCTGGCCGCGCACCGCCGAAACCTCCCAATCGGCAATGTCCGACCAGGGAATCAAGCCTACTGCGATCAGGCTGGAGTGATCCCACAAACCCTGCGCGTTGAAAATCAGGGCGGGCTTGTCCTGCATGCATTGACGCAGTCCAAACAGGCAGCAACAGCCAAAGAAAATCATCGCCGCGCCCCCCGAGCCGTAACGCAGGATCAGGCTGTCTTCGGGGTCGGGCTCGGTCCACATGAAATAGCCGATGACGACAAAGGCCAGCCCGGCGACGATCAAGAGCAACACTTTGCCGCCGCTGAACTCAATACGCGTCTCATCCATCGCGCTCATCTCGCAGTCGTAAAAAACCCCCTGCCTTGGCAGGGGGTGATGCTAGCCGGCGGCCGTTCCGCATCGGAACGGGGCCTAGGCTGGCTTACTGGGTTTTCAGGCCGAAGGAGTCGGCAGTTGCCTGCGCGGTCTTGGCTTCTTCTTCCAGCAAAGCCTTGATGGACAGGCGGATGCGGCCGCGGTCGTCCATTTCGATGGCCTTGACTTTCACTACCTGGCCTTCTTTCAGATAGTCGGCCACATTCTTGATGCGCTCGTTGGCGATCTGGGAAATGTGAACCAGACCATCCTTGCCCGGCAGGATGGACACGATGGCGCCTACATTGTTGTCGAGGATCTTGACCACGGTGCCTTCGTACACCTTGCCCACTTCCACTTCAACAGTGATCTCTTCGATGCGCTTCTTGGCGGCTTCCGCGCCTTCGTTGCTGATCGAAGCGATGGTGATGGTGCCGTCTTCCTCGATGTTGATCTCGCAGCCGGTGTCCTTGGTGATGGAGCGGATGGTTTCGCCGCCCTTGCCGATCACTTCGCGGATCTTGTCCGGGTTGATCTTCATCACGTACAGACGCGGAGCGTGAGCGGACAGCTCTTGCGGGCCGTCCACGGCTTCCTTCATCAGGCCCAGGATGTGCATGCGGCCTTCCTTGGCCTGATCCAGCGCCACCTGCATGATTTCCTTGGTGATGCCCTGGATCTTGATGTCCATCTGCAGCGCGGTCACGCCTGCGGCGGTACCGGCGACTTTGAAGTCCATGTCGCCCAGGTGATCTTCATCGCCCAGGATGTCGGTCAGCACCGCGAAGCGATTTCCTTCCAGGATCAGACCCATGGCGATACCAGCCACATGCGCCTTCAGCGGCACGCCGGCGGACAGCAGCGACAGGCAGCCACCGCACACGGAAGCCATCGACGAGGAGCCGTTGGATTCGGTGATTTCCGACACCACGCGCATCGAGTAACCGAACTCGGATTCCGGCGGCAGCACGGCTACCAGCGCGCGCTTGGCCAGACGGCCATGGCCGATTTCACGGCGCTTCGGCGGGCCCATGCGGCCGGCTTCGCCGGTGGAGTACGGCGGGAAGTTGTAGTGCAGCATGAAGCGCTCGGTGTACTCGCCGGCCAGCGCGTCGATGATCTGCTCGTCCTGCTTGGTGCCCAGGGTGGTCACCACCATGGCTTGGGTTTCGCCACGAGTGAACAGCGCGGAACCGTGGGTGCGCGGCAGCACGTTATTGCGGATGCTGATCGGGCGCACGGTGCGGGTGTCGCGACCATCGATGCGGGCTTCGCCGGCCAGGATCTGACCGCGAACGATCTCAGCTTCCAGACCCTTAAAGATGCCCTTGATCTCATTGGCCTTCAGGGTATCGGTGTTTTCGTTGATCAGGCTGGACTTAACCGCGTCCCAGGCTTCGTTGATCGCCACGGTGCGGGCTTGCTTCTGACGCAGGCGGAAAGCGTTGGCCAGTTGCTCGCCGGCGATGGCGCGCACTTGGGCGATCAGCTCTTCATTGGCAACCGGAGCGGCCCAGTCGAACATCACCGGGTTCACTTCGTCGGCCAGTTCGTTGATGGCCTTGATCGCGGCTTGCATTTGCTCGTGGCCAAACACCACGGCGCCCAGCATCACGGCTTCCGGCAGCTCTTTGGCTTCGGATTCCACCATCAGCACCGCGCGCTCGGTACCGGCAACCACCAAGTCCATTTCGGAGGCGGCCAGCTCGGTGCGGGTCGGGTTCAGGATGTATTCGCCATTGGCGTAGCCAACGCGCGCAGCGCCGATCGGGCCGGCGAACGGCAGGCCGGAAATGGCCAGAGCGGCGGAAGCGCCGATCATCGCCGGGATGTCGGAATCCACTTCCGGGTTCAGCGACATCACGGTGGCGACGATTTGCACGTCGTGGAAGAAGCCTTCCGGGAACAGCGGGCGGATCGGACGATCGATCAGGCGGCTGGTCAGCACTTCCTTCTCGGACTGCTTGCCTTCGCGCTTGAAGAAGCCGCCTGGGATCTTGCCTGCGGCGTAGGTGCGCTCGAGGTAGTCCACGGTCAGCGGGAAGAAGTCCTGGCCCGGCTTGACGTTCTTGCCGCCAACCACGGAGACCAGCACCACGGTGTCTTCAACGGTGACGATGACGGAGCCGGACGCCTGGCGTGCGACTTCGCCGGTTTCCAGAGTCACGGTATGACGGCCGTACTGGAAAGACTTAGTGATTTTATTGAACACAGGGTTTCCCTATTTCTTGGTGTGTGACAAATAATCGCAAGCCGAAAAAACAACGGGAACCCCTAAAAATTCTGACCAAGGCATATGGATCCGAATTTTTAGAGGCTCCCCCCGTTGTTACAGCAGTAATGCTCGCGATCTTGATGCGGCATGAAAAAGTCGCAGCACGCTGCGACTTTTCCAAAACCCAACCTTACTTGCGCAGACCCAGACGGGCGATCAATGCGCGATAGCTATCGGCATCGGTGCGCTTCAGGTAATCCAGCAGACGACGACGGCGGCTAACCAGCTTCAACAGACCACGACGGCTGTGGTGATCCTTGGTGTTGGCTTTGAAGTGCGGGGTCAGGTCGTTGATGCGAGCGGTCAACAGAGCCACTTGCACTTCGGACGAACCGGTGTCGCCTTCGCTGCGCTGGAAGTCTTTAACGATGTCTGCTTTTTGAGCGGCGGTCATTGCCATTTTGGGGTAACTCCAAATTATCAGTAGGGGTTTTTCAACCCGACAAGTGCAGCGAGCAAGCAAGGCCGAAACCCCGACAACCCATCAACACTCCGGTTGCGGCCCTAAGGCCGCCGGCGTTCAAGACGTTGCCGCCTTGCTCGCCAGGAGCCGGATCGGATGCAGGCGACCATCGTCGCGCGCCTCGCCCAGCCCCAGAAATTCCCGGCTTCCCTCGCGGTAAATCCGGAAACGCTGCATTTTCGCACATTTTTCGGCAAAACGCACGGGCTGCCCGTGCATGAATTTACCGGCTTCGTCGGCGGCCAACTCAGCTTCCGGCAGATGGCGCACTAGGATGTCCGCCGGCAGCAGCAAAGCCTCCCGCTGCGGCATGTCCAACGCCTCGATGTCGGTCAGCTGCAAGGCCTCGTCCAGCGAAAAACCGCCGGTGGCGGTACGGCGCAAACCGGTCAAATGCGCGCCGCAGCCCAAGGCTTCGCCGATGTCGCAGGCCAGGGTGCGGATATACGTGCCCTTGCTGCACAGCACCTCGATCACCGCGGTGTCGCCGTCCAGGCTGATCAGCTCCAGCCGGCGAATATTCACCCGCCGCGCCTCGCGTTCAATCTCAATGCCGGCGCGCGCATACTCGTACAAGGGCTTGCCCTGATGCTTGAGCGCCGAATACATCGGCGGCACCTGGGAGATTTCGCCTCGGAACGCCGCCATCGCCGCCAGCAAGCCCTCGCGGTCGAAAGCCACCGGGCGCTCGGACACTACCTCGCCCTCTACGTCCCCCGTGGTGGTGACCACGCCAAACTTCACCGTGGCGCGATACCCCTTGTCCGCATCCAGCAAATAGGAGGAAAACTTGGTCGCCTCGCCCAGGCACACCGGCAACAGGCCGGTGGCCAGCGGATCCAACACACCGGTATGGCCGGCCTTGGCGGCGTTCAGCAGCCAGCGCGCCTTTTGCAAGGCGCCGTTGCTGGAGATGTCGTAGGGCTTGTCGATCAGCAGCACGCCGTCTATCTGTCGGCGATTGCTGCGCGGCTTGCTCATTCCTTGCCCTCGGCGCCGTCCCCGCTGGACGGGGCTTCCTGACCGCCGAATTTTTCGGCGTCCTCGCGCACCACCTGATTGATCAGGCTGGTCATGTGCATGCCGCGCTCCACCGATTCGTCATAGACGAAATGCAGCTGCGGCGTAGTGAAGATCTTGATGCTGCGGCCCAGCTCGGAACGCAGATAACCGGCGGAGCTTTCCAGCGCCTCCTGCGTCGCTTCCCGCGTCTTCTCGTCCATCACGGTGTAGAACACCTTGGCGTGCGAGTAGTCCCGGGTCACTTGCACCAGGGTGATGGTGATCCAGCCTGCGCGCGGATCTTTCAAACCCTTGCGGGTCAGTTCCGCCAATTCGCGCTGAATCTGTTCAGCGATGCGGTCGGAACGGGAGAAACCTTTTTTGGCTTTTGCCATATCACTTCCAATCAACTTTGCGCGGCGTCGCCGCCGCTCAAGGCCACGAAACCCACGAAATGACACGGCCTGGGCCGCCATGTCATTTCGTGGTTTTCGCGGCGAAATTAAAAAAGGCGAGCGCCCGCCGACCTCACGGTCAGACCGGCGCCCGCCCCTGGCGTCTCGCTTACAGAGAGCGCGCCACTTCCACGATTTCGAACGCTTCCAGCTGGTCGCCTTCTTGGATGTCGTTGAAGTTTTTCAGCATCAGGCCGCATTCGTAGCCCTGCTTCACTTCCTTCACGTCGTCCTTGAAGCGCTTCAGGGAGTCCAGTTCGCCGGTATGCACCACCACGTGGTTGCGGATCAGACGGATCGAAGCAGTGCGCTTGATCATGCCGTCGGTCACCATGCAACCCGCGATATTGCCCACCTTGGACACCGGGATCACCTGACGGATTTCCACCGTGCCCAGGATCTGCTCTTTCTTCTCCGGAGCCAACATGCCTGACAAGGCCGCTTTCACTTCGTCCACCGCATCATAGATGATGTTGTAGTAGCGGATGTCCACGCCTTCGCTCTCCGCCAGCTTGCGGGCGGCGGCGTCGGCACGGGTGTTGAAGCCGATCACGATGGCCTTGGAGGCGATCGCCAGGTTGACGTCGGATTCCGAGATGCCGCCCACGCCGGAGTGCAGGATGCCCACGCGCACTTCGTCGGTGGACAGCTTTTGCAAGCTGCCGGCCAGCGCTTCGTAAGAACCTTGCATATCGGCCTTGATGATGATGGACAGGGTTTGCACCTCGCCCTCCGCCATCTGCGCGAACATATTTTCCAGCTTGGCCGCCTGCTGCTTGGCCAGACGCACGTCGCGGAACTTGCCGGCGCGGAACAAGGCGATTTCACGCGCCTTCTTCTCGTCGGTCAGCACCATCGCGTCCTCGCCGGCCTGCGGCACGTCGGACAGACCCAGGATTTCCACCGGAATCGCCGGACCGGCGGATTCGATGGCCTTGCCGTTTTCGTCCATCATGGCGCGAACGCGACCGAAAGCGGTGCCAGCCAGTACCACGTCGCCCTTCTTCAGGGTGCCGGACTGCACCAGCAGCGTGGCCACCGGGCCGCGGCCCTTGTCGAGGCGAGCCTCGACGATGATGCCCTTGGCCGGGGCGTCCACCGGAGCTTTCAGCTCCAGGACTTCGGCTTGCAGCAGAATGGCTTCCAGCAGCGCGTCGATGTTCAGGCCCATCTTGGCCGACACTTCAACGAACTGGGTGTCGCCGCCCCAGTCTTCCGGCACCACTTCGTGCGATACCAGTTCCTGGCGGATGCGCTCTACGTTGGCGCCCTGCTTGTCGATCTTGTTCACCGCCACCACCATCGGCACCTTGGCCGCTTTGGCATGGTGAATGGCTTCGATGGTTTGCGGCATCACGCCGTCATCGGCCGCCACCACCAGCACCACGATGTCGGTGGCTTTGGCGCCGCGGGCACGCATCGCGGTAAACGCTTCGTGACCCGGGGTATCCAGGAAGGTGATCATGCCGCGCGGGGTTTCCACGTGGTAGGCGCCGATGTGCTGGGTAATGCCGCCGGCTTCGCCCGCGGCGACCTTGGCGCGGCGGATGTAGTCCAGCAGCGAGGTCTTGCCGTGGTCGACGTGACCCATCACGGTCACCACCGGGGAGCGCGGCAACTCGGTCATTTCCACGGTTTCGCCGCCGCCCAGCTCCAGATAGGCTTCCGGATCGTCGGCCTGAGCCGCCTTCGGCACATGACCCATTTCTTCCACCACGATCATCGCGGTTTCCTGGTCCAGCACCTGGTTGATGGTCACCATCATGCCCATCTTCATCAGCGCTTTGATGACCTCAACGGCCTTAACGGCCATCTTGTGCGCCAAGTCGGCAACGGAAATGGTTTCCGGTACCAGCACTTCGTGCACGATAGGTTCAGTCGGCGCTTGGAAAGCGTGCTGATTGTTCTGCTTGTGACGGTTTTTGCCGCCGCGGGATTTCCAGTCGTTGCCGGCATCGCCGCCCTTGGTCCTCAGACCGCGGCCGCCCTTCTTGCCTTCATCCCAGCGATCGCCGCCCTTCTTGTTGCCGCCGCCCTTCTTGGCGTCGGGACGGCCGGCCACCGTGGCCGGAACCACAGGAGCGCCGGGCGCGCCGGCTGCAGCCGGACGCGGACCGCGGTTGTCGCCCGCCGGACGCGGACCACGGTTATCGCCTGCCGGGCGCGGGCCACGATTGTCGCCAGCCGGGCGCGGACCGCGGTTGTCGCCTGCCGGGCGCGGGCCGCGATTGTCGCCCGTCGGGCGCGGACCGCGGTTGTCGCCTGCCGGACGACGATCGTCGCGGCGCGGTTCGTCACGGCGCGCCGGCTCCGCGGCGCGTACCGGCTCGGGAGCCGGCGGCGGCGGAGGCGGCTGCAGCGCGGCCTGGCGGGCAGCCTGACGGCGTTCTTCGCGCTCGATCTTCTCGCGCATCAGCGCTTCCTGACGGGCGCGGAACGCGGCTTGACGCTTTTCTTCCGCTTCGCGGGCGGCAATCTCTTCCGGGGTCAGGATGGACGCCACGGTGGGACGCTGCGCCGGCGCGGCCGGCTTGGGAGCGGCCGGCTTGGCGGCTTCCTGGCGCGGCGCTTCCGCCGGCTTGGACTCGGGCTTGGCTTCCGCCGCTTTCGGAGCGGGTTCCGGCTTAGGCTCGGGCTTGGCTTCCGCTTTCGGCTCGGGCTTGGCCTCTACCACCGGCGCCGGTTCCGGCGCCTTCACCGGCTCGGCCGGGCGGGATTCCGCCGCGGCGGCGGGCTGAGCCGCGGACGCCTCTTCCGGGCGCACCACGAAACGCTTCTTGCGAGTCTCCACCTTGACGGTGCTGCCGTCGGCGGTCTTGATCTCGCTGGTAGACTTGCGCGTCAGGGCGATGCGCGACTCTTCGTCGCGCGCGCCGTGGGAACGCTTCAGATAGTCTAGAAGCTGGGTCTTGTCTTGCGCGGATAGCGCGTCATCCGGCGAACGCTTGCTCACGCCCGCCGCGCCCAGCTGCTCCAGCAGGCGCTCCGGGGTGAGATTCAGCTCACTGGCAAATTGTTTTACGTTTGTCAAAACCATGCGTCTTCCCAAATTCTGTAAATTCTTTCCGGACAGGCCTTACTGGTCGAACCAGTGCTCGCGCGCCTTCATGATGACGGCGCGGGCGGTCTCGGCTTCCATGCCGGTCATGTCCACCAGATCGTCCACGGCCAAATCGGCCAGGTCGTCGCGGGTGATCACGCCGCCTTCGGCCAGCTTGCGAACCAGCTCGGCGTCCAGGCCCTCGATATCGCGCAGGCCATCGGAAACGCTTTCCACCTTTTCTTCGGACGCAATAGCCTGTGTTAAAAGAGCGTCACGTGCGCGGCTGCGCAGATCGTTGACCAGCTCCTCGTCAAACCCTTCAATCTCCAGCATTTCCGCAATTGGCACATAAGCCACTTCTTCCAAAGCGGCAAAGCCTTCTTGCACCAGTACGGTGGCGACATCCTCGCTCACGCCCAGGGCGCTCACGAACAGATCCCGCACGGCGGCGTCTTCCGCCTGGTGCTTCTCTTCAGCCTCGGCAACGGTCATGATGTTGAGGTACCAGCCGGTCAATTCGGCGGCCAGCTTGACGTTCTGGCCGCTACGGCCGATGGCCAGCGCCAGCTGTTCCTCTTCCACCACCACGTCCATGCTGTGGTTGTCTTCATCCACCATGATGCGGCTGACCTCGGCCGGCGACAGCGCGTTGATCACGAACTGAGCCGGTTCCGGCGCCCACAGCACGATGTCGATGCGCTCGCCGCCCAGCTCCTGGCTGACCGACTGAACGCGCGAACCGCGCATGCCGATGCAGGTGCCCTGCGGGTCGATGCGCGCGTCGTTGGCTTTAACCGCGATCTTGGCGCGCATGCCGGCATCGCGCACGGCGGCCTTGATCTCCAGCAGGCCTTCGTCGATTTCCGGCACTTCCAGCTCAAACAGCTTGGTCAAGAAATCCGGAGAGGTGCGCGACAGCACCAGCTGCGGGCCGCGACCCAAACGATCGATGCGCAACAGGAAGGCCTTGACGCGGTCGCCCACGCGCAGGTTTTCCTTGGGGATCATCTGATCGCGCGGCAGCACCGCTTCCAGCTTGCCGCATTCTACGATGGCGTTGCCCCGCTCGATGCGCTTGATGGTGCCGGTCACAAGGTGCTCGCGGCGCTGCAGGAACTCGTTCAGCAGCTGCTCGCGCTCAGCGTCGCGGATGCGTTGCAGGATCACTTGTTTGGCGGTTTGAGCGCCGATACGGCCAAACTCCACCGCTTCCATCGGTTCCTCGATGAACGCGCCCACTTCAATGCGCGGATCGCGCTCACGCGCGTCGATTACGCCGATTTCCTTGCTTTCCGATTCCAGCAGCTCGTCCTCCACCACCAACCAGCGGCGGAAGGTCTGGTATTGGCCGCTGTGACGGTCGATTTCGACGCGCACGTCCATCTCGTCATCGGTAAACTTTTTCTTGGTTGCCGAGGCAAGCGCCATCTCAAGGGCGGAAAACACCACATCCTTGCTGACATTCTTTTCGCTCGCCAGGGCATCCACCAGCAACAAAATCTCGCGACTCATTCATTCCTCTCCGATTTTTGTCCTTTTGCGTGGCTTTATGGCCGTCCAGACATCAAAACTCAGGCTCCAGCCTGGCTTTGTCGATATTGGCAAACGGAATTGCCACGATACGGCCATCCACATCCAGCTTCACAGAGTCTTCCTCGACCCCGGCAAGACGACCGGTAAATTTCTTCTGCTGCTCGATCGGCATGCGCGTCTTGATCTTGGCAAGCTTTCCGGCGAAGCGGACGAAATCAGCCTCTTTCTTCAGCGGACGGTCCAAGCCCGGCGAAGATACTTCGAGTCGCTCGTAGTCGATGTTCTCGACCATGAAAAGGCGGGTAAAGTGATTGCTCACCTGGACGCAATCTTCCACGGTGATGCCACCCGGCTTGTCGATAAAAACGCGAAAACCGCCCCCCGGGGTCATTTCGAAATCGACCAACTCATAGCCGAGACCCGGCAGGGTGCTGTCCAGCAGCAAACGAACATCCATTGCTTTTTCCACAAATAAAAAATGGGCGAAACGCCCATCCCTAACCGACGCGATTGTAACCTATTCCATTGAAAAAGAAAACCGGCGAACCACCCGCCGCCAACGGACTCGGGCGGCTGTTTGCGCCGGACTTCTTTGCGAGCGGTTCTAGTTACGGTACATTACCGGGCACTCAAACAGCAGTTTGACGTCATGAGCGGCCAAGCCGCCGCGACATAACAAATATTATAGTTACCAAAAGGTACGATGCCCGCCGGCGCGCGACACGCTGGCGCGACTCTCGTTAACCAGCACGATGGAGAAACCGGGATTTATGGAAAAGGTGTGGCTCAAAAACTACCAGCCGGGCGTAGCTCACGAAATCGACATCAATCAGTTTCAATCCGTGGTCGAGGTTTTCGACCGCAGCGTAAAAAAATTCCATGACCGTCCCGCTCTGGCCTGCATGGGCAAAGAGCTCAGCTACCGCGAGATGGATCAGCTCTCCGGTCAGTTCGCCTCCTATTTGCAGCATGAGCTGAAGCTCCAGAAGGGCGACCGCGTGGCGGTGATGATGCCCAATCTGCTGCAATATCCGATTGCGGTGTTCGGCACCCTGCGCGCCGGCGGCACCGTGGTCAACGTCAACCCGCTGTACACCCCGCGCGAGCTGGAGCACCAGTTGAAGGATTCCGGCGCGGAAACCATCGTGATTTTGGAAAACTTCGCCAATGTGCTGGAGCAAGTGCTGCCGCGCACCCAGGTCAAGCACGTGATCGTGGCCTCCATCGGCGAGATGCTGGGCTTCGCCAAGGGCATGCTGGTCAATTTTGTGGTGCGCAAGGTCAAGAAAATGGTGCCGCCGTGGCGCCTGCCCGGCCATGTCCGCTTCAGCGACGCCCTGTCCCGCGGCGCGCGCTCGCCCTACCGCCCGGTGCAGCTGGGCCATGACGACATCGCCTTCCTGCAATACACCGGCGGCACCACCGGCGTCTCCAAGGGCGCAATGCTGCTGCATCGCAATATCGTCGCCAATATGCTGCAGGCGGGCGAATGGGTGAAGCCGGTTATTCGTCCGGGGCAAGAGATCATCGTCACCGCGCTGCCGCTCTATCACATCTTCTCGCTGACAGCCAACCTTATGGTGTTCACCGAGGTGGGGGCGCTCAACATCCTGATCACCAATCCGCGCGACATCCCTGGCTTCATCAAGGAAATGGGCAAGTACCCGGTTACCTGCATGACGGGGGTCAACACCCTGTTCAACGCGCTGCTGAACAATCCCGAGTTCGCCAAGCTGAACTTCTCCACCTGGCGCCTGGCGCTGGGCGGCGGCATGGCGGTGCAAAAAGCGGTGGCGGACAAGTGGAAACAAGTGACCGGCGTCACCCTGGTGGAAGCCTACGGCCTGACCGAAGCCAGCCCGGCCGTGTGCATGAACCCTCTGGACCTCCCCGCCTACAACGGCGCCATCGGCGTGCCGGTGCCCTCCACCGAGATGCAACTGCGCGACGCGAACGGCAATGAAGTGGCGCCCGGCGAACAGGGCGAGCTGTGCATCCGCGGCCCTCAGGTGATGAAAGGCTATTGGAACCGCCCGGACGAAACCGCCAAGGTGCTGAGCCCTGACGGCTTCCTCGCCACGGGCGACATGGCCATGCTGACCCCGGACGGCTTCGTTAAACTGGTAGACCGCAAAAAGGACATGATTCTGGTATCCGGCTTCAATGTTTACCCCAACGAGATCGAAGACGTGGTGGCCGGCCACGCCGGGGTGCTGGAAGTGGCCTGCATCGGCGTGCCGGACGACAAGTCCGGCGAAGTGGTCAAAGTGTTCGTGGTGCGCAAAGACCGCGCACTGACGGAAAAGGACATCATCCAGCATTGCCGCGACAACCTCACCGGTTACAAAGTGCCCAAGCTGGTGGAGTTCCGCGACGAACTGCCCAAGACCAATGTCGGCAAGATTCTGCGCCGCGCGCTGCGGGACGAAAACAACAGCGTCAAATCCGCCTGACGCATGCCGACACCATGAAATCGCCGCCGCCCGTCCTGTCGGGCGGCGTTTTTTTTGGACGCGAGACGGCTACACTTTAAAAAACCGTTTTATTGATAAACCTTGCCGCTTCCGGGTGCACGATTATGTTGATGCTGCCGTTTTTCAAATTGATGGCCGAACGCCGCGCCAGCGATCTGTTCTTCACCAGCTTCTCTCCGCCGATGATCAAGCAGAACGGAGAACTGCTGCCGCTGAATGAAAAACCGCTAACCGCGGACATGGTCAAGCAACTGGCCTACAGCTTGATGAGCGAAGAGGAGATAAGCGTCTTCGAGCAGGAGCGGGAAATGAATCTGGGCCATCCCGTGCCCGGCCTCGGCAGTTTCCGCATCAATATCTTTTGGCAGCGCGGCTCGGTGGGCATGGTAGTGCGCTACATCCTGCCCAATATTCCTTCGTTGGATCACTTGCAGCTGCCGCCGATACTCAGCGAACTGATCAAGCTCAAACGCGGCCTGATCCTGGTGGTAGGCTCCACCGGCTCCGGCAAAAGCTCCACCGTGGCGGCGATGCTGCAAACCCGCAACCAGACCATGAGCGGCCACATCCTCACTGTGGAGGACCCGATCGAGTTTCTGTTCCGCCACGACAAATCCATCGTTAACCAGCGCGAGGTGGGCTTCGACACCCTCTCCTATGCCCGCGCGCTGAAGAACGCGATGCGCGAGGCGCCGGACGTGCTGATGATAGGCGAGATCCGCGATCCCGAAACCCTGACCCAGGCGGTCACTTACGCCCAGTCCGGCCATCTGTGTATTTCCACGCTGCACGGCAACAACAGCTATCACATGCTGAGCCGAGTCATCAATTTCTTCCCGGCGGAAAGCCGCGCCGCCTTGTTGATGGACCTCTCCTCCGCGCTGAAGGCAGTGGTTTCGCAGCGCTTGATTCCCACCGTGGACGGCGCCCGAGTGCCGGCAATTGAAATCCTGATCAACACCCCGCGCATTTCGGAGTTGATCCGAAACGGAGAGATAGACAAAATCAAGGAAGCCATCGAAAACAGCATGAGCGATGGCTCGCAAACCTTCGAACAGGCGTTGTACCGGCTCTACAGCACGGGACGCATCAGCCTGGACGAGGCCCTGAGAAACGCCGACTCGCCCACCAACCTGTACTGGTTGATCAATCAGAGCAAGGAAAAAGCGGCGAGCGGCGACGATAAGCAAGCCGGCGGCGAGCCGCCAAGCTTCGACAGCATCAAACTGGACCTGTAACCCACCCATGATTACTCTTTACGGCATCCCCAACTGCAGCACCGTCAAAAAAGCGCGCCAATGGCTCAGCGACAACGGCCTCGACTACCACTTCCATGATTTCAAGAAACAAGGCGCGGACGCCGCCAGCCTGGAACGCTGGGCCGCCGCGGTCGGCCTCGCCAAGCTGATCAACCGCCAGGGCACCACTTGGCGCCAGCTGCCGGACGAGGTCAAGGCCGGCGCCGATCAACTGCCGGCCGCGCTGGCCTTGATGCAGGCCAATCCCTCAGTGATCAAACGCCCGGTGCTGGACGCAAACGGCAAGATCAGCGTCGGCTTCGTCGAAGCCGACTGGGCGGAGCGCCTGCTGAAATGAGCGCAACCCTGGAACTGGCGCGGCAACTGATCCGGCTGGACTCAGTCACCCCTCGCGACCAAGGCTGTCAGGAACTGATGATAGCCCGGCTGGAAGCCATCGGCTTTCGCGTGGAACGCATGCGCTTCGGCGACGTCGATAATTTCTGGGCGCGCCGCGGCGGCGACGGCCCGCTGGTCTGCTTCGCCGGCCACACCGATGTAGTACCCACCGGCCCGCTGGAACAATGGGACAGCCCGCCCTTCGAACCCACTGTCCGCAACGGCTTGCTCTACGGCCGCGGCGCCGCCGACATGAAAGCCTCGCTGGCGGCCTTCGTCACCGCCTGCGAAGACTTTGTCGCCCACCACCCCGGACACCCCGGCTCCATCGCCCTCTTGATCACCTCGGACGAGGAAGGCGTGGCGGTGGACGGCAGCGTTAAGGTAGTGGACGCACTGGAAGCGCGTGGCGAAACCATAGACTATTGCATCGTCGGAGAACCCACTTCGGACCAAGCTCTGGGCGACACCATCAAAAACGGCCGCCGCGGCTCACTGTCCGGTCAGTTGATCGTGCATGGCATCCAGGGGCACATCGCCTACCCGCATCTGGCCAAAAACCCGGTGCATCTGATGGCGCCGGCGCTGGCGGAACTGGCGGCGACGCGCTGGGATGAGGGCAACGCCTTTTTCCCGCCCACCAGCTGGCAGGTCTCCAACATCCACGCTGGCACCGGCGCAAGCAACATCATCCCCGGCCATTGCGAAATTCGCTTTAACTTCCGCTTCTCGCCGGAGAGCAGCGCGGAATCGCTGAAGGAGCGGGTCTGCGCCATTCTGGACCGCCACGGCCTCGGCTACGAACTGCACTGGCAGTTGTCCGGCCAGCCCTTCCTGACCCAGCCGGGCAAGCTTACCGATGCCCTCGGCCGCGCCATCGCCGCCGTCGCCGGCCGCCAGGCCGAACTATCCACCACTGGAGGCACCTCCGACGGCCGCTTCATCAAACGCATCGCGCGCGAACTGGTGGAGTTCGGCCCGGTCAACGCCACCATCCACAAGCTGAACGAATGCGTGGAAGTGGCCGACATCGAGCCGCTGTCCGCAATTTACCGCCGCACGCTGGAGCAATTGCTGAACACGGACTGAGCTGAATTCCGGCTATGCTGAAACCGGTTGCGCCCAATTGGGCCAACCGGTTTTTTACGTGGAGACGCTCCTGTCTGACGCAGTGCCGACGCTTCCCGTCTCCCGCCTGAATGCGCAGTCCTCCAGCGAAAGGTATGATCCGAACCATGGAAGTCGAAATCGCAAAAATATTCATCGCGCTGCTGGTGCTGGTCAATCCGCTGGGCGCCATCCCCATCTTCATTAGCCTGACGCCCACCTCCAATCAATTGGAGCGCAAGAAGATCGCCAAGACCACGGCCATTGCCGTGGCCATCGTGCTCTGCCTGTTCGCCGTCGTCGGAGAGACCTTGCTGCGCTTTCTCGGCATCAGCGTCGGCTCCTTCCAGGTGGGCGGCGGCCTGCTGGTGATGCTGATCGCCATCGCGCTGATGAACGCCAAGCCGGGCCCCACCAAAACCACCAAGGTGGAGCGCGAGGAGGCGGAAAGCAAGACCAATATCGCCGTGGTGCCCTTGGCGATTCCGCTGATGACTGGGCCGGGCACCATCTCCACCGTGATCATCTATGCGACCACGGCTTCGTCATGGGTACAGGTGATTTACCTTTTGGTAAGCAGTTTGCTGGTGGCCATCACCTGCTACGGCGCGCTGGTGCTGGCCTCGCCGCTGTCGCGCCTGCTGGGACAGACCGGCATCAATATCGTCAACCGAGTGATGGGCATGCTGCTGGCCGCGGTGTCGGTGGAAATCATTGTAGACGGGATTTATCGTCTTTTCCCGCAGCTTGCCAGATAAAATCCCGTAAACCCCACAAACTCGGCAGGTTTATTGTGCGGAGGCCATCAGCACAGTCTCACGCATCCAATACAGCATGAAGCGGGATCGGCCAGTGGAAGCACCCGTTTCATGCATGGAAAACTCATTGTTTTCAATTGAAGTTTCCCCAAATACCCGTCAAGCCCCAGCCCTGATCTGTATATAGACAGACTGCGCTGTATACACATTTTCAAGAGCAACTGTTCATTGTTTGTACCGATCCCAAGCAGTACTAATAAGGGGTTTTCATCCAATGGTCATTTTGCCATGTCTAGCCAGCAAGCCGTCCCCATCAAAATCTATCCGCGCCTGACCACCGGCCGCTTCAACAATGTTCGGGTGTTCATGGTTCTCGCCACCCAACTGGTGTTCTTCGGCCTGCCTTGGTTGCAGTGGAACGGCAGGCAGGCTGTGCACCTGGACCTGGAACAACACCGTTTCCTGATTTTCGGCCTCACTTTCTGGCCGCAGGATTTCATCTTTTTCGCCGCCTTGTTGGTGATCTGCGCGCTGGGCTTGTTCTTGTGGACCGCGCTGGCGGGCCGGCTTTGGTGCGGTTACAGCTGCCCGCAGACAGTCTACACCCAGATCATGTTGTGGATCGAACGGCTGACCCTGGGCGATCACAACGCGCGCCGCAAGCTGGACGCCGCGCCGATGAGCGTCAACAAATTCACGCGCAAAACGCTGGCGCATGGACTGATGGGTCTGTTCTCGCTGATCACCGGCTTTACCCTGGTGGGCTACTTCACCCCCGTGCGCGAACTGGCCGCCGCCGCGCCCAGCCTGGCCTACGGCCCGTGGGAAAGCTTCTGGATACTGTTCTACGGCGGCTTCACCTGGCTGCTGGCCGGCGTGCTGCGCGAGAAAGTCTGCCTGCACATGTGCCCGTACGCCCGCTTCCAGGGCGCAATGTTCGACAACGACACCCTGATCATCTCCTACGACAACCGCCGCGGCGAACCGCGCGGCAAAAGCAAGCAAGCGGCGGACAAGGCGCGCGGCAGCTGCATTGATTGCGGCATCTGCGTGCAGGTTTGCCCCACCGGCATCGACATCCGCAACGGCCTGCAATACGAGTGCATAGGCTGCGCCGCCTGTATCGACGCCTGCGACCAGGTCATGGACAAGATCCATGCGCCGCGCGGGCTGATCCGCTACACCAGCGCCGCCGCGCTGGAAGCCGCCGGCAAGCCCAACCGCCCCAGCAGCAGTCATCGCCCGCGAGTCATCGTTTACTCCAGCCTACTGGCCGGCATCATCGCTCTGTCCACCACCGCGCTGATCTTGAAAAAACCGTTCAAAGTGGATGTGCTGCGTGATCGCGCGGTTCTGGTGCGCGCCACCGACGACGGCCTGCTGGAAAACAGCTACAACCTGAAGCTGATCAACACCAGCGAACAGGCGCAGCGCTTCAAGATCCAAGTGGAAGGCCTGCCCAGCCTGAGGCTGGACAAGCCCGGACAGGTGGTCGAAGTCGCGCCCACCCAGACAGAGACCGTCACCGTGCGGGTGCAGGCCGAGCCCGAGCACGCCACTCGAGGCGCGCACGACATCTACTTTGTGGTCAGCTCGCTGAGCCATGACGGTAGTATGATCAGGGAAAAATCCAGCTTCATCGGCGAATGAATCTAGGATCCGCCGACGTTTTTTCAGCGCAACGCAAACATCGGCGATCCTAGGCAGTCCATCAGGAGTCAAACCGCGGCGCAACGCCGCCGCGGTCCAACCGCCAGGAATACAATGAGCAAGACCAGTCAACTGAGCCAGCGCTTTCGCCATGCCATCGAGCAAGGCCATCTGCGCCCCGGCGATCGCATGCCTTCGCTGCGCAAACTGTGCCTGGACCACAAGGTCAGCATCACCACCGCCCAACGCGCCTACGCCGAATTGGAGAAACAAGGCCTGATCGAATCCCTCCCCCGCTCCGGCTTCCGGGTGCTGGGTCTGTCTTCGCTGTCGCTGCGCCAAGCGCCGCCGCTGCCGGACCACCCTGGGGAGTTCCGCGCCGAGCACCTGACCATGGCGCTGCCCATGCCTTGGGGCTGCCCGTTCATGAACCCGGTGCTGATCAACACCACGCCGCTGACCCGCGCGCTGACCCGCGCGCTCAGCGATTACCGCTACGCGCTGTCCAGCACCGACAGCGAAGGCTACGAAGGCTTGCGCCGAGAATTGGCGCTGCGCTACCTGGCCCAGGGCGTGGAGCTGGACGGCGAGGAAATGCTGATCACCTGCGGCGGTATGGAGGCGCTGAACCTGGCGATCCGCTCGGTGGCCCGCCTCAGCGGCAGCGACTGCATGCTGGTGATCACTCCGGCCTTCCCGCCCATCTTCGAACAATTGGAACACCTGGAACTGCGCGCCGTCGGCTTCAACTGCCCGCCAGGGCAGCCGCTGGACCTGGAACGACTGGAGGCGCTGCTGATCCAGCACCAGCCGGCCGGCATCATCGCCATGCCCAATTTCCAGCACCCCACCGGCCAGGTGATGAGCGATTCGCAAAAAGCCGCGCTGCTGGCGCTGGCGGAGCGTCACCGCGTGCCCATCATCGAGGACGACACCTATCGCGAGCTGTACTTCGGCGAAGGCGCGCCGCTGCCGCTCAAAGCTTTTGACCAGCGCGGCAGCGTGCTGCACTGCTCCTCCTTCAGCAAATCGCTGGCACCCGGCTATCGCGTGGGCTGGATCGCAGCAGGACGTTTCCGGGACAGCATCCTGGGCCTCAAGCTATGCAGTTCGCTGGCCACGCCGCTGCCCAGCCAGATGGCGCTGGCCCGGCTGCTGGCCGGCGGCCATCACGAGGATATGCTCAGCCTGCTGCGCCAGCGCCTGCAAAACAATCTGGCCGCGCTGCAACAGCAAATCGCCGCTCACTTCCCCGCAGACTGCCGGGTGGCCAGGCCTCAAGGGGGCTACTTCCTGTGGGTGGAGCTGCCGCCCGGCATAGACTGTCGCCGGCTGCTGCCGATGGCGATGCAACAAGGGCTGCACTTCGCGCCGTCACAGATGTTCCACACCCCGGGGCAGGACACCGGCAACGCGATGCGGCTGAACTTCAGCTTCTTCGATCCGCTGCAACATCGTTCCGGCGTGCCGCTGCTGGCCGAGCTGCTCAGCCCGACCAAGGTACGCTAAGCCTCGTCAGGCCCGGCCACGCGCTGGGCCAAGTGCTTGCGCTGCCCCAGAAGGGGCAGCAGCAAGGCGCGGACAACAAGGGGGGATGGACAGGGCGAGGAAAAAACCGTTCCAGCCCCAAACATCGATCACCTTGGCCAAGAGATAGCCGGACAAAGCCGCGCCCAAATCGCCGAACGCGCCGATAAAACCGGTGCGGCGCGCGCCGAACTCCTCGCCCAGCCCCCCGTGGTCTGGATAGCGCAGCAGGATGCGCTCGCGCAGCTTTGGCTCAATCACAAGATCCAGCCGGGTTATCAGGGCGTGGTCCGGTTTGAATTGCGAACTCCAGTCAGGACGGGAAGCCAGCAAGCCGCGGCTGCCCACCACCCGTTCCCGAGCGAAGCTCAACCACTACCCTTGGGAATACCGCATCATTCAAACCTCCTTTCACTGCATCACCGCTCTTGTCGTCCACTGGCCGTTCTTGACCTCGGAAATCGTCACCGCCGCCTTGTTGAGATCGCCTTTGGCGTCAAAGGAAAAATCCGTGCTGACCCCGGCGTAGCTAAGCTTGGCCAAGACCGGCATGAAACGTGCTGGTTCCACCGAGCCCGCCTGCTGCATCGCGGCGGCCACCATCATCATTCCGTCGTAGAACTGCGGCCCCAGCCGCACCACGTCCTGTTTGAAGCGCGCCTGATAGCGCTGGCGGAAAGCCTTGCCCGCCGGTCTGTCGTTCAACTGGCCGCCGGGGATGCCGGCGAAGTGGCCGCCCGCGCTGTCGCCGGCCAAGCTGAGGAAGGTAGGCGTTTGCAGCATGTCGCCGCCCAACAGCCTGGCGTCCAGACCCAGCCGCTTCATCTGCTTGACCATAGGCGCGGCCTGAGCGTCGGCCCCGCCGTAAAAGATCACTTGGGGCCGCAAGGGCTTGACCGAGGTCAGGATGGCGGAGAAATCACTGGCCTTGTCGTTGGTGTACTCGCGGCGGGCGATCTTGCCGCCGCTGGCTTGCACCGCCTTGGCGAACTCGTCGGCGATGCCCTGACCGTAGGCGGTGCGGTCGTCTATCACCACGATGCTGGCCGCCTTCAGCGTTTGCACCGCGAAGCGGCCCAGCGCCGCCCCCACCTGACTGTCGCTGCCCACCAGCCGGAAGGCGGTGCGGTAGCCCTGCCGGGTATAAACCGGGTTGGTGGACACCGACAACTGCGGAACGCCGGCGGCGGCGTAGATGCGCGCCGCAGGGATGGATACTCCGGAGTTGAAATGACCGAGCACCGCCTTGACGCCGGAGTCGACGAAGCGCTGAGCCACCTGAGTGCCGATGCGCGGATCCGCCTGATCGTCCTCCGCCAAGAGTTGGAAGCGCACCGGCTGGCCGCCGACCTGCAGCTTGCGCGCGTTCAATTCGTCCACCGCCAGCCGCGCGGCGTTTTCATTGTCCTTGCCGTAATGCGCCTGCGGGCCGGACAAGGGCGAGGCGAAGCCGATCTTGACCAGGGTTTCGGCAGCGGCCGGCCAGGCGCTTATCAGCAACACGGCGCCAGCGAGCGCCGCCCGCAAGGGGATAATGGGTTTCATCTCGTCTCTCCTTTGTTTTGACATGGGTGCTGCCGAAGGCAGCCCGGCGCCGCGTGGGCGACACCGGGCCTGACTCTAGTTCACGTACCAGATGGTCTTGGTCTGTTGATATTGCTCCAGCGCTTCCAGGCCTTTATCGCGGCCGCCGAAGCCGGACTGCTTGAAGCCGCCGAAAGGCGTGGTGATGTCGCCTTCGGAAAAGCCGTTGACCGACACCGTGCCGGCGCGCAAGGCGGCCGCGACGCGCTGCGCGCGCTTGACATCGCGGGTGTACAGCGAGGCGGCCAGGCCGTAGACGCTGTCGTTGGCCAAGCGCACCGCCTCTTCCTCGCTGTCGAAGGTGCTGACCGCCAGGATGGGCCCGAAGATTTCCTCTTGGAAAATACGCATCTTGGCGCTGACCTGATCGAAGATGGTGGGCTCGATATACCAACCGCTGCCCAGCTCGGCATGGATGCGGCCGCCGTGGACCAGCCGCGCGCCCTCGGCCTTGGCCGCTTCCAGATAGGCTTTCACCCGCTCGAAGTGGGCTTGCTCCACCAGCGGGCCGACCTGAACCGTAGGATCGGTGGGCAGGCCCAGCTTCCAGCCGGCCAGCCGCCGCTTGAGCTTCTCAAGCAACTCGTCCTTGACCGCGGAAGCGACAATCAAGCGCGAGCCGCAGCTGCAGTTTTCGCTCATATTCCAGAACGCCGCGGCCAGCACATCGTCGACAATCTCATCCAGCGCGGCGTCCTCGAACACCAGTTGCGGGCTCTTGCCGCCCAGTTCCAGCACCACTTCCTTCAGATTGCTCTCGGCGGCGTATTGCAGAAACAAGCGTCCCACTTCAGTGGAGCCGGTGAAGGACACCATGTCCACATCCGGGTGCCGGCCCAGCGCCTCGCCCACCGCCTGCCCGGAACCGGTGACCAGGGTCAGCGCGGCGGCGGGGATGCCGGCCTGATGCGCCAGCTGGGTGATGCGATAAGCGCTGAGCGAGGTCTGCTTGGCCGGCTTCACCACCACTGAATTGCCGGCGGCCAGCGCCGGAGCCACTTTCCAAGCGTACATCTGCGCCGGGAAGTTCCACGGCAGCACCGCGCCCACCACGCCTATCGGCTCCTTGACGATGAAGCCCAGCGCTTCCGGCCCGGTGGGCGCCACCTTGCCGTAGCACTTGTCTATCGCCTCCGCGTACCAAGCGAAGGTGTCCAGCGTGGCCGGCAGGTCGGTGTTCAGGCATTCGGTGATCGGCTTGCCGGCGTCGATGCAGTCCAGCGCCGCCAGTTCCTCCACGTGTTCGCGCAACAACGCCACCCACCGTTGCATCGCCTGCTTGCGCTCGGCCGGCGGCCGGCGCGACCATTCGCCGGACTCGAAGCATGCGCGCGCCGCCGCCACCGCGGCGTCGACGTCGACGGCGTCGCCGGCGGCGACATGGCCGATCAAGCTATTGTCCATCGGCGTCATATTGTCCAGCCGCGCCCCCCTGCCCTCATGTCCGGGGATCAGCAAGCCGGCCCATAAGCGCCCTGCGCGGGCGCTCTCGAATACTGCTTCCTTGCTTAATGGCATCTCGTTCTCCCGTTAGCGATCAAACGCGGCCAGCGCGTCGAGAAAAGCCTTGGCTTCCGCGCCCGGCAAGGGCAGCAAGGGCAGACGCACATCTCCGGCGTCGACGCCGTGACGGCGCACGCCCAGTTTGGCCTTCTGGTTGTAACCGCCGGACTCCATCGCCTGGATCGCCGGATACATCGCCGCCATCAGCGCGCGCACTCGCGTCCAGTCTTCGGCCTTGGCGGCGTTCAACATCGCCACCTGCTCGCCGGGGAAGACATTGGCCGCGCCGCTGATCCAACTGCGCACGCCCCAAAACAGGAAATCCGCCGCCTGGTCGTCGCAACCGCAGATCACTTCGAAATCCGGCAGCCGCGCCTGAATCAGCGCCAGGGCGCGGCTGAAATCGCCGCTGCTTTCCTTGATGCCGACGATATTGGGCACGCGGCTCAACTCAATCACGCTGGCGACGTCGATGGAGACGCCGGCGCGGGCCGGAAAGTTATAGAGAATGATGGGCAGCGCGCTGGCGGCGGCCACCGCCTTGAAGTGAGCGATGATGCCGGCCTGATCCGGCAGGCTATAAGCCGGCGGCGCCAGCATCAGCGCCTCGTAACCCAGCTCCGCCGCCTGACGCGCGCGCGCTATCGCGCCGCGGGTGGACAGGTCGTTGGCGCCGGCGATCAAGCGCAACCGGCCCTTGCCCGCCTTGGCCACGCACTCCAGCACTTGGCTGCGCTCGCCTTCGTCCAAGGCGTAGTATTCGCCGGTGGTGCCGCAGGCGACGATGCCGGCGACGCCTTGTTCGATGAAGCGCTCGACCAGTTGCCGCAGCGCCGCCAAATCCAGGCGGCCGTCGCGGTCGAACGGTGTAACGATGGGGACCAGAATGCCTTGTTGTTGCATAGGGTGTTTCCTTTGTGCTTGAGGGTGGACGGAAGCCGCGCGGCTCACTCCAGCGTCGCGATGGGGCCGCGGCGCTAAAAACGCGCCAGGCGGTACGGATGCAAATCCAGGCCGCTGGGACGCTGCAACACCATGTCGCGCAGCAGCGCGCCGGTGGTGGCGGCCAGCGTAAGGCCCAGGTGGCCGTGACCGAAGGCGAAATACAGGCCGGCGCGATCCGGCGCGGGGCCGATCACCGGCACGGTGTCAGGCAGCGACGGCCGGTTGCCCATCCACAACGTCATGTCCTCGGTGGAGAAATCGCCGACGATGCCGCGCGCTTTGTCCAGCAGGATCTCGGCGCGCCGCCAATCCGGCGCTGCGTCGCGGTGCGCCAGCTCCACGGTGCCCGCCAGCCGCAGCCCGCCGTCGGCCAGCGGCAGAATCACAAAGCTTTCGCTGGCGCACTGGATGAAATGACGCAAGGCCACGCCGGCCTTGGGCAAGTTGACGTGATAGCCGCGTTCGCTTTCCAGCGGCACCCGGTAGCGGCACTGGCGGGTGAAACGGTCGCTCCAAATGCCGGCGGCGACGATCACCTGCCCGGCAGCCAGCATGCGGCCGTCGGCGCAGACCACGCCGTCCACCTTGCCGCCGCGCTCGCTCAAGGCGGCCGCTTCCGCTTGTTCGAAAACGCCGCCGACGGCGACGAAGGCATCGAGCAGGCCTCGGCTAAATAGATAGGGATCGTCGACATGGGACCAGGCCGCCACCTTGACCGCGCGCGCCCATCCATCCCGCAGCGCCGGCTCGCAATCCTGAACGGCAGCCTGATCCAGCGTCTGCCAGGCCACGCCGTGCTCGGCCTTGCGTCGCCAAGCCGGCAAGGCCCGTTCAAGTTCGGCCGCATCGCGGTACAAGGTCAGCGCGCCGTGCCGCCGCCACATGCCGTCCAGGCCGGCCCGCGCCACCAGCGGCGCGTAGTCGGCGGCGGCTCGGTTCAACAAGGCCGCCAGCGCGCGGGTCAGCGAAGCCACCCGCGCCGGCCGGCTGGCCAGCGCAAAACGCGCCAGCCACGGCGCCAGCGTCGGCAGATAACGCCAGCGCACCGCCAGCGGCCCCAGCGGGTCCAGCAGCCAGCCAGGCAACCGCCGCCAGACGCCGGGCTCGGCCAGCGGGATCACATCACTGACCGCCAGCGCGCCGGCGTTGCCGTAGCTGGTTTCCCGCGCCGGCTCGCCGCGGTCCAGCAACAACACATCCAGGCCGGCCAGCCGCAATTGCAAGGCCGTGGCGATGCCCACGATGCCGGCGCCGACGACAATGACTCGCTCGCTCATGCTCAGGCCACCTCGAAGCCATGAACATAGGGATCGGCGTCGTCCAACAGGATGCGGTTGTACGCTGTGAAGCGCGCCCAGCCCTGCACCGAAGGCACGATTGCCGGGTAATCTCCAACCTGGGTCTCCGCCAGCACTCGGCCAACGAACTGGCTGCCGATAATGCTCTCGTGGACGAAGCTTTCACCAACGGCGAGCAGGCCGCGCGCATGCCGCTGCGCCAGCCGCGCCGAAGTGCCGGTGCCGCATGGAGAGCGGTCTAGCGCCGACTCGCCGTACAGCACGGCGTTGGCCGCGCTGGAGCCGGCGTTCTTGGGCGCGCCGGTCCACAGGCAATGACGGACGCCGCTGATATTCGGGTCCAACGGGTGGACGATGTCGTAATGCCGGTTCAGGTATTCGCGCAGTTCACGCCCCATCTCCACCAGTTGCGCCGGCGAATAATCCGCCATGTCGCGGTAGCCCGGCTGCGCCTCGACAATGGGATAGAAGTTGCCGCCGTAGGCGATATCCACTCGCAAGCGGCCCAACGCCGACACCTCCGCCTCCACGTCGCGCAAATAGAGAAAAGACGGCACATTGGTCAGCGTTACCGCGGCGACCTTGCCGCCCTCCATCCGATATTGAGCCGCCACCTTGCCCGCTGGCGTGTCCAGGTTCAACACCCCGGGCTCGGCCGGCCTCACCAGCCCGTGTTCCAGCGCCATGGTGACCACGCCTATGGTGCCGTGGCCGCACATCGGCAGACAGCCGCTGGTCTCGATGTACAGCACCGCGATATCGCAATCCGCCCGCGTCGACGGATACAGGAAGGCGCCGGACATCTGCGCATGGCCGCGCGGCTCGAACATCAAGCCGGTGCGTATCCAGTCATAGCGACGAATGAAGTCCAAGCGCCGCTCCGCTTGCGTCTCGCCTTCCAACTTCGGGCCGCCGTTCACTACCAGCCTTACGGGGTTGCCGCAGGTATGCCCATCCAGACATTCGAATTCGCGCACCGCCATGTTCTTGCTCCTCGCATGTGATGTGGCCACTCTAACCCCGTCATTTTTTGAATACAATTTTTACAGTTCAAGATGGAGATGCGCCAGCGTAGAGAAAGCATTGATTTACATTAAATTAGATTTTTTATTCAATAAAATCATTGCTTTATGTTTTGTTGCTTTTTATCATCTTGCATTGCAGCATGTTTGATATCATGGAAAATCGTGATAACCATGCAAAAAATCATCAATATTTGAATACAAAAATACACACCAATCCGTAAACAGAACCTACAAAGATCAAAGCCGGCCGCAATCAAGCCGCCCTTGCCTTGCCATTGCCGGCCCACTCCGCGCCTGTGATAATTTGAGGATTCCAACCGTCGACACCGCCATGCCTCGAACCACCGCCCCGCGCCAAACCCTCACCGCCACCACGACCGACACACTGCGCCAGCGCATCTTGCTGGGAGAATGGCCGGCCGGCACTCAACTGCGCCAGGAAGCGCTGTCCAAGGAACTTGGCGTCAGCCGGGTGCCGCTGCGAGAGGCGCTGCGGCAACTGGAGGCAGAGGGCTTGGTGGCGATTACCGAGCGGCGCGGCGCGGTGATCGCCCAACTGTCGCTGCCGGAAGTGATGGAGTTGCTGCGGGTAAGAGTGCTGCTGGAATGCGATATGTTGCTGGAGGCCGTGCCGCGGCAGACTCAGGCGGATCTGGATGCGGCCGGGGCGCTGCTGACGCAATTTGAAGAAGCGCTGCGCCGACGGGATGTCGGCGCCTGGGGCATCCTGAATTCACGCTTCCACCTAGCGCTTTATCAGGCGGCCAACCGGCCGCAAACCCTGGCGCTGATAGAGCAGCTTCACAACCGCACCGACCGCTACACGCGGATGCAGATTCTGCTGACCAATTTCAGCGACCGCGCCCACCGCGAACATAGCGAAATGCTCGAATTGTGCCGTCGCAAGGATGCAATCAGCGCCGCAGCCTTCTTGCGACAGCACATTCTGAACGCGGAAGAGGCTCTGGAGGCCTGGTATCAGGAGCACCAGAGCGAAACCGGCCGCAATGCGCGCAAGCGGCCCTGAAACCCACCTGGAAAAATTCCGCAAGGGCTTGGTTTCAAACAAAAAAGTCCTGAAGCACACTATATCCAATGACTAAAATAATGATATTGACATCATTTTTCAAGCCATTTGATTATAATCAATTAATGTACAGTTTTGAAAATGCTATACGCATTAAAATAACAGAAAAACATATTATTCCAACGGTTTAACAACACGCAAAACCCACACAACTATTTGTTTTTTAATTAAAAACAAATAGACCACCCTCTTGCCGCACTCACTGACGCAGCCAATCTGTATACATCTGATTACAGAAATCTGTACATTGCCTGTATCCATACAATGCGATAACAATGCTGCGACAATTTAAAAGCGATTCATCATAGTTAGACTACGGCAGACGCCATATAGTCTGATTGTCTGACTAAAATCAGACGCGACAAAATCGCTCGCAGCCGGAAAAGACTGTCCACTCTCCGGCACCTCTTTCGTGTCAGCAGAACCAGAACGAGCTATTTCGATGCCAAATTTAGACAGAAAATATGACATTCAGAAATTGAATGCAGATCAAATCGCCATTAACATCAATGGCAACACCGTCGTCGCCGCGCAGGGCGAGACCGTACTCAGCGTGCTCAACGCCGTTGGCTTGCGCCGCGTCAGCCGCAACGACAGCCAGCAAACCATGGGTTCCTACTGCGGCATGGGGGTATGCCACTGCTGCCTGGTGCGCATCGACGGCCGCTACAAACGCCGCGCCTGCCAGACAGTGGTGCAAGCCGGCATGACCGTGGAGACCGCGGCCAACCGCATTGAACTGGAGGGCCTGCAATGAGCATGCGCCCCATCATCGTCGGCGGCGGCCCCGCCGGCATGGCCGCCGCCATCGAGCTGGTCAACCATGGCCAGCCCTGCACGCTGATAGACGAAGCCTCGCGTCTGGGCGGCGTGGTTTACCGCGGCCCCTTGCGTCAAGGCGTGACCCTGGACTACCTGGGCGAACGCTACCGCGACGCCATGCAAGCTCTGCACTCGGAGTTCGCCAAGGTCAGCCACGCGGTAGAAGTCAAACTGAACACCCGCATCGTCGGCGGCGAAGCCGGCCAATGGCTGTACGCGTTGAATGAACAAGAAAAGGTCGAGAAGATCGACTTTGAGCAATTGCTGCTGTCCGCCGGCTGCCATGAGCGCAGCGTGCCCTTTCCAGGCTGGACCCTGCCCGGCGTGATCATGCTGGGCGGGCTGCAATTGCAGATCAAAAGCGGCGTGGTCAAGCCGCTGGGCCGCACCACCATTGTAGGCACCGGCCCCTTGCTACCGCTTGTGGCCTGTCAATTGCACCGCACCGGCGCAGAAGTCCAAGGCGTCTACGAGGCCAGCTCCTTTGGCCGCATCGCCAAGGAAACCCTGGCCATGCTCAACAAGCCGCAGCTGTTCCTGGACGGCCTGAGCATGCTGGCTTACCTGAAACGCCACGGCGTGCCGCTGCACTACGGCTGGGGCGTGGTGGAGGCAAGCGGCCAGCAAGAGGTGCAGGAAGTCACCGTCGCGCCGTACGACGACAACTGGACGCCGGATCTGAACCGCGCGGTCAGCCTGGCCACCGAAACCCTGGCGGTGGGCTACGGCTTCATTCCGCGCACCCAACTCACGCAGCAAATGTGCCTGCGCCACGCTTACGACGCCGACGGCTTCCTCAAACCGGAAATCAACGGCTGGCAACAGAGCAGCGAAGCCCACATCCATCTGGCCGGCGACATCGGCGGCCTGCGCGGCGGCGAAGCCGCCATGCTGAGCGGCCGTATCGCCGCCCAGTCCATGCTCAAACAAAGTGGCGCGATCAGCGCCGAACTGGCCGAGAAAAATCGTCAGCGCTATCTGACGGAGTTGAAGGCGGTGCTGCGCTTCCGCGTGGGCATCGACAGCTTTACTCAGCGCGGCAGCGGCCAGTTGACGCTGCCGCGGGAAGACACGGTGATCTGCCGCTGCGAGAACGCCCTGCGCAAGGATATCGACTCCGCGCTGGAACAAGGGGTGCAGGACTTGATCAGCCTGAAGATGCGCACCCGCGTCAGCATGGGCGACTGCCAGGGCAAGATGTGCGTCGGCTATTGCAGCGACCGCCTGCGCGAGCACACCGGCAAGGCGGACGTGGGCTGGATCCGGCCGCGCTTCCCGCTGGACCCCTTGCCCTTCTCCGCCTTCCAAACCGAAACCGAAGAGGCCTGACCATGAGCAGACAATACGACATCGTGATTGCCGGCGGCGGCGTGATCGGCGCCTCTTGCGCCTACCAGCTGTCCAAACGCAAAGACCTGAAAATCGCGCTGATCGACGCCAAGCGCCCCGGCAACGCTTCGCGCGCCTCCGCCGGCGGCCTGTGGGCGATCGGCGAATCGGTGGGCCTGGGCTGCGGCGTGATTTTCTTCCGCATGACCTCGGCCAAAAACAAGCGCGAGGCGGCCGGCGCCGCCATCGCCGTGGACGCCAGCACCCCGCACATCCTGCCGGAGTCCTTCTTCAATTTCGCGCTGGCCTCCAACGCGCTGTATCCAGCCCTGCATCAGGAGTTGATCGAAAACCACGGCATGGATTTCAAGTTCGAGGAGACCGGGCTGAAGTTCGTGATCTACGACGAGGAAGACCAACTCTACGCCGAACACATCGCCGCGCAGATCCCCCACCTATCCGATCAAGTTCGCTGGGTGGACCAGGCTCAGCTGCGGGAAAACGAGCCCTATATCAGCCACGAAGCCACCGGCGCGCTGGAATTTCTGTGCGACCATCAAGTCAGCCCCTTCCGCTTGACCGACGCCTACACCGAGGCGGCTCGCCAGAACGGCGTTGACGTGTTCTTCAACACCAATGTCACCGGCGTGCTCAAGCAAGGCTCGCGTGTCACCGGCGTTCGCACGCTGGAAGCCGGCGAATTCCACTGCCACACCCTGATCAACGCGGCCGGCTCCTGGGCCGCCGAGCTGAGCCAATGGGCAACCGGCGTCGGCATTCCGGTCAAACCGGTCAAAGGACAGATCGTGTTGTCGGAAAAAATGCCCAAGCTGCTGCGCGGCTGCATCACAACCAGCGATTGCTATATCGCGCAGAAAGACAACGGCGAGATCCTGATCGGCAGCACCACCGAGGACAAGGGCTTCGACGTCACCAACACCTATCCGGAAATCGCCGGCCTGGTCAAAGGCGCTATCCGCTGCCTGCCCGAGATGCAAAACATCAACATCAAGCGCTGCTGGGCCGGCCTGCGCCCCGGTTCGCCGGACGAGCTGCCCATCCTGGGCCCGATGCAAGGCGTTGACGGCTACCTGAACGCCTGCGGCCATTTCCGCACCGGCATTCTGACTTCGGCCATCACCGGCGTCATGCTGGACGCGCTGGTGCGCGGCGAGACGCCGCCGCTGGACGTCACCCCCTTCCTGGCCGACCGTTTCAACGCTCCGGCCACCCAACCGACGACACAGAAAGCCGACGAACCGGCGCTCTCCTAAAACGCGAAAGCCCGCACGCATGCGTGTGGGCTTTCACACTGATTCAGATGTTCCTCTGTTACAGGCCGGCTAGTCCGGCCTGCTTTTTTTGCCCTCCTGGCCAGCCCTACAAAGCGGCTCAAGTCTCGCAAGCAAAGACGAGACAAGGCGAAACCGAACAAATAGCGGAATGGTCAAGTGGTGCATGAGCATTCTGAGCTTGTACTCACCATGCAAGGCTCCACGAAGCGAGGCAGGCTTTGAACAGGCTCTTACTGGCCAATGCCGCGGCGCTCATATACCGCCTGCGCCAAAGTGCCCAGATCGACGTATTCCAGTTCGCCGCCCACCGGCATGCCGCGCGCGATGCGCGTCACCTTCAGGCCACGCTCCTTCAGCAGCTCGGCGATCATATGCGCGGTAACCTCGCCTTCCGCGGTGAAATTGGTGGCGATGATCACCTCCTGCACCGCGCTGTCCGCCGCCCTCACCAGCAGCTTGTCCAGATTGATGTCTCGCGGGCCGACATTGTCCAGCGGCGAGATGCGGCCCATCAACACGAAATACAAGCCATCGAAGCACTTGGCCTGTTCCAGCGTCAGCAGATCCGCCGGCATCTCCACCACGCACAGCAAATCCTGACGGCGCTCCTCGTCGGCGCAGATCGGACACAGCGGCGTTTCGCTGAAAGTATTGCAACGCTCGCAGTGGGTCAGCTGAGTCAAGGCCCGGTCCAGCGCGCGCGCCAGCTTGTCCGCGCCCTTCTTGTCGCGTTGCAGCAGATGGAAGGCCATGCGCTGCGCGGTTTTGGGGCCGACGCCCGGCAACACTTTCAGAGCGGAGATCAGGTGATCTAGAGCGGGAGGGTTCTTCATCGCTTTCACAATCGGTAAAAACGGCGGCGCAAACGCGCATGCCGCCAGGCAAAGACCAGACGGAAAATGCCGTAATGCAGTGTCAAAAGCCAGGGGGCGCGCGGCGCGAAGCCGACGCGATCCACTACTTCGCAGCCATCGGGCAAGGCGCGCACCCGCCGCCGGTGCAGCCAGCGCCGCTGGGTCAGCATGGTCGAACGCTCGTCGAAGGCGCCCGGTTCCAGCCGCGTCAGCCCCAAGTCATCGTATTCCACCGGCAGCAGGCCAAACAGCAGAATCCAGCAACGTCCGATTTGCGCCGGAGCCGTCAACCCGGCAGGCAGGGCCTTGCCCGGCAAGCGCATGTGGAGCCAGGGCCACAATTCGTCGTTGACGCCTGCGGCGCGGGTGGCGTGCGCCCACACCCTGTCGGCATTCACGCTCAGCCGGCTGCGCACGGTGAAATGGGCGAATCGGCGCATGGCTACCCCGGGATCAACGCAAAAATGGCCCGGCGCGCGCCGAGCCATCCGGATGCCGAAATCGTCGCGATCAGAACGGCAGCTTCATGCCGGCCGGCAGGTTCAGACCCGCGGAAAAACCGGACATCTTTTCCTGGGTGGTGGCTTCCACCTTGCGCACCGCGTCGTTGAACGCGGCGGCGATCAGGTCTTCCAGCATTTCCTTGTCTTCCTTGGCGTCGTCCAGCAGGCTGTCGTCCAGGCTGACGCGCTTGACGTCGTGAGAGCAGGTCATCACCACCTTGACCATGCCGGCGCCGGATTGGCCCTCCACTTCCACCTTGGCCAGTTCTTCCTGCGCCTTTTTCATATTGTCCTGCATTTGCTGGGCCTGCTTCATCAGGCCGGCGATGCCACCTTTGCCAAACATAATCGTTTCACTCCTTCACGGGTTGAATGGTTTCGATGAGCAGCGTCGCGTCGAATTCGCGCACCATTTGCTGCACCACCGGATCGTTTTTCATATTCTCGCGCGCGATGTTCAACTGCTCCTGCCGATGGCGAGCGTCTTTCATCGCCGGCGTTTCCAGGCCCAGCTCCTCCACCGTCACGGCCAATTCCACCGGCCGGCCGAAGCGTTCGCTCAGCGCTAACTTGAGCTTGTCCTGATAATCGCGGCTGGTCATGTGGCGGAAGCTCTCCGGCACCGCCAGCGCCAGGCGATCCTGGCTCCAGTCCTTCAATACCGCATTATGGGCCAGCATGCGCGCCGCGCCCAGCTTGGCGCCCAATTCGGTCACCAAGGCCTGCCAGTCGCCGTCAAACTGATAATCGACCGCTTCCTCCGGCTCTTGCTGCAGATAGGACGGCATCTCCTCGTCCGCCGCGGCGCCCTGATCCCAAGGCACATCGTCGGGGCTGACGTCGCCGTCGCTATCATCGTCCTCGTCATCCGCGGCTTCCGGCTTGGCCGGCGGCGCGACCGGGCGGGCCGGAGCAGCTTGCGGCGCGGCTTGCGGAGCCGGCCTGGCTTCCGGCGCGGCAGGCTCGGGTTCGGGTTCCGCCGCCGGGGCGCTTTCCTGTGCCGGGGGCGGCGCGGACTGACGCGGCGCCGGCGAACTCAGGCCGGCGGCCTGCAAAGCGCGCGCGGCTGGCGAAATCCCCCCAGGCGCGGCCGGGGCCGACTGCGCTGGCGGCTGTTGCGGCCGCGTAGACGCGACGGCGGCAGGCCGCGACGGCGCGGACTCCGGCTGCGTGTTGGCCGGGTGGAAGGCCAGCATGCGCAGCAGGGTCATATTGAAACCGGCGTGCTCGTCCGGCGCCAGCGCCAAGTCTTTGCGGCCATGAATGGCGATCTGGTAATACAGCTGCACGTCCTGCGGCGAGATGGCGTCCGCCAGCGCCTGCAACGCGTCGCGTTCCGGCTCGTCCTGGGCGATCGCCTGCGGCACGGTCTGCATCAGCGCCAACTGCTGCAACAAGACCGCCAATTCGCTCAACGCGCCTTCAAAGCTGACGCCGCGCTCGGCCAGGCTGTCGGCTTGCGCCATCAGCTGCGGGCCGTCGCCGGCCGCCAACGCCTGCAGCAAGGCAAACAGGTAACGGCGGTCCACCGCGCCCAGCATCGCGCGCACGCCGTCTTCCTTCACGTCGCCCAGACCGTAGGCGATGGCTTGGTCCAGCAGCGACTGCGCGTCGCGCATGGAGCCGGCGGCCGCGCGGCCCAGCAGGGCAAGCGCCGGCGCTTCGTAGGCGATGCCTTCCACATCCAACATATGGGCCAGATGGCCGGCCACTTGCTGCGGCGTCATATTGCGCAGCGAGAACTGCAAACAACGGCTCAACACCGTCACCGGCACCTTCTGCGGGTCGGTGGTGGCCAAGATGAATTTGACGTGGGCCGGCGGCTCCTCCAGCGTCTTCAGCATCGCATTGAAGGCGCTCTTGGACAGCATGTGCACTTCGTCGATGATGTAGACCTTGAAGCGGCCGGAAGTTGGCGCGTACTGAGCGTTTTCCAGCACTTCGCGGATATTGTCGATGCCGGTGTTGGACGCGGCGTCGATCTCCAGCAAATCGACAAAGCGGCCGGTGTCGATCTGACGACAGGCCGAGCATTCGCCGCAAGGCTCCGCGGTGGTGCCGGTTTCGCAATTGAGGCTCTTGGCCAGAATCCGGGCGATGGTGGTCTTGCCCACCCCGCGCGTCCCCGTCAGCAGATAAGCGTGATGCAGACGCTGTTCTTTGAGGGCGTTGGTCAAGGCGCGCACCACGTGCTCCTGGCCGACCAGATCGGCAAAGCGCTTGGGACGCCACTTACGGGCAAGGACTTGATAGCTCATGGGGGCGGATTTTAATGGCAATTGCCGCGCGTGGCGACAGGTTTCGCGCCGCCGCGGCGGGCGGCGCGCGGCGTCACGGCTGGGCGGCGGCCTGGCCCGCCAGGTAGCGCTGGCGCAGCTGATCCGCGATTTCCTGCACTGCCTTGGCGTACAGCGTGCTGCGGTTGTAGCGGGTAATCACGAAGAAGTTGTTGAGGCCCAGCCAGTATTCGGTCACGCCGGGCGCCGTTTCCAGCGGCACCAGCACCGCCGGCACGTCGTCGGCCACCGGCGACTGCGGCGTCACGCCCATTTTCTTCAACTCGCCCACGGTGTAATGCAGATTGAACTTGTCGGCGATCAGCTGATCGACCTGTGGCCCCGGCTGGACGCTGGCCGGCAGGATGACGTCGTCGCCGTGGCGCCAGCCGTGGCGCTGGAAGTAATTGGCCACGCTGCCGATCACGTCGTCCGGATCGCTCCAGATGTCGCGGTGACCGCTGCCGTCGAAATCCACCGCCCATTTTCGGAAGCTGGACGGCATGAACTGCGGCCAGCCCATCGCCCCGGCGTAAGAGCCCTTCAGCGTCAGCGGGTCCTTGCCCTCCTCCTTGGCCAGCAGCAGGAATTCGGTCAGCTCCTTGCGGAAGAATTCGGCGCGGCGCGGGTAATCGAAGCCTATGGTGGACAAGGCGTCCACCAAGCGGAAAGATCCGGTGTTGCGGCCGTAATGGGACTCCACGCCCAGAATGGCGACGATGAGCTCCGGCGCCACGCCATACTGCTGCTCGGCGCGCGTCAGCGCGGCGGCGTTGGCGCGCCAGAACGCCACGCCGTCTGCGATGGTCTTTTCTCCCACCGTGGAATTGCGGAACTGATACCAGGGCCGCGAGGTGGACGGCTTATCCAGTATCTTGATGATGTTGGGCTTGAGTTCGACGTTGGCGAATACAGCCTCCAGCTCCGGGCGGTTGAACTGGCCGCCTGCCACTTGCTCGTCGATGTAGCGCTGAACGTCCGGACGCGCCAGGAAAGCCGCGTCGGCCTGTGCCAGCTGGAAGGAGAACAGGGCCGCCAACGGGGCCAGTTTAAGCAGAGATTTCATGGGCTGGTTTCTGAATAAGCGTTTTTGACTTAGCCGCGCTTCTTTCAAAAGAGCACGGCGCGAAAACTAAAAGCCACCGAGCGGCCGGCTCCTGGCGTTAGAGCCTGTTTACGAGCTCGCGAGCAAGAGCGAGACAAGGCGAAAACGACCGAAAAAGCAGAATGGCCAAGTGGTACATGAGCATTTTGAACTTGTTTTTAACGCTGTATCGCCGCAGCGCGGCAGATCGTAAACAGGTTCTTAGACCCGGAACGACAAGGCGCTGGACACCAAGCGCGCGGTAATGTCGACAATGGGTATCACCCGCTCGTAAGCCATCCGAGTGGGGCCGACCACGCCCAACGCGCCGACCACCTGCCCGTTGATCCGGTAAGGCGCCGTCACCACCGAGCATTCGTCCAGCGTCACAACGCCTGACTCCTCGCCGATGAAAATGTTCACGCCCTGGGCTTCCCGCCCTTGATTCAGCAGCTTGAGCAGCTCGGTCTTGCGTTCGAACACGCTGAACAACTGGCGCAACCGCGACAAGTCCTCGGACAGGTCGCTCACCTCCAGCAAGCGGCTGCCGCCGGCCACCACCACCGCGGCGCTGCTGGCGGTCATCGAACTCTGCCCCAGGCGGATCGCCGCCGACATCAACTCGGCGATGTCGCCCTGCAACTGACGCAACTCGTCCGCCACCCGGCTGGCGATGCTGCCCAACCCCTGACCGGCGTAATGCTGATTGATGAAATTGCCGGCCTCTATCAGCTCCGACGGCGTGTAGTCGCGCTCAGTCGTCAGCAAGTGGTTCTGCACGTCGCCGTCCAGCGTCACCAATATCATCAGCACGCGCCGCTCGGACAGCCGCAGGAATTCAATCTGGCGGAAAGCGATGTCGGAACGCTGCGGCGTGACGATCACGCCGGCGAAATGAGTCAGTTCGGACAACAGCGAGGACGCGGACTGGGCGACGCGCTGCGGGCTGTCCGGCTGCAAATTCAGCTCCAACTCGTGCAGCGCCGCCTCTTCCAAGGGCTGGATGGTGAGCAGACGATCGACGAACACGCGGTAGCCGCGCGCGGTGGGCACCCTGCCCGCCGAGGTATGCGGGGCCGCGATCAGCCCCATCGCCTCCAGTTCCGCCAGCACGTTGCGGATGGACGCGGACGACAGTTCGACGCCGGGCAGCATTGACAGGGTTTTGGACCCCACCGGCTGGCCGTCGACGATATAGCGTTCGATCAGAACCTTGAGCAGGTGTTGCGCGCGTTCGTTCATCATGATGGCTTCATTGTACACAGGGTGGACACTTGTAAAAGTGGTCGCAATCACAACTTTTTCAAGCGAGATCGCGGTTTCCCGTTCCGAAGGACGGTATCGCCGGCAAGCGGCTCTGCCGTTGACCAAGGCTTTATGAGATAATCGACGACATCTTTTCGACTATCGGCGCGGCAAGCGCGAGCGCGGCGGGGCAGCCCCGCCGGCGCCGCGCAAACCCCTGTCCGGCATCGGGTTTTTCCCGCCGCCATGGACACGGGCCGCCGCTAGCCGACCATTCATTTTGTTTAGCGCCCCCACACTGGAGACAGCATGGCATCCGAAGACAAGAGCAAAGCGTTGGCCGCGGCCCTTGCCCAAATTGAAAAGCAATTTGGCAAGGGTTCGATCATGCGCATGAGCGACAACCAGATCAACGAAAACTTGCAGGTAGTCTCCACCGGCTCGCTGAGTCTGGACTTGGCGCTTGGCGTCGGCGGCCTGCCGCGCGGCCGCGTGGTGGAAATCTACGGCCCGGAGTCGTCCGGTAAAACCACCCTGTGTCTGCAAGCGGTGGCCGAGATGCAAAAATTGGGCGGCACCTGCGCCTACATCGACGCGGAAAACGCGCTGGACCCGCAATATGCGCAAAAGCTGGGCGTCAAGGTCGACGACCTGCTGATCTCGCAGCCGGACACCGGCGAGCAGGCGCTGGAAATCTGCGACATGCTGGTGCGCTCCAGCGGCGTCGATCTGATCGTGATCGACTCGGTGGCCGCCTTGGTGCCCAAGGCTGAAATCGAAGGCGAGATGGGCGATAGCCACGTGGGCCTGCAAGCCCGCCTGATGAGCCAGGCGCTGCGCAAGCTGACCGGCAACATCAAGCGCACCAACACCCTGGTGATCTTCATCAACCAGATCCGCATGAAGATCGGCGTGATGTTCGGCAACCCGGAAACCACCACCGGCGGCAACGCGCTGAAGTTCTACGCCTCCGTGCGCCTGGACATCCGCCGCACCGGCGGCATCAAGAAGGGCGAGGAAGTGATCGGCAACGATACCCGCGTCAAAGTGGTGAAGAACAAAGTATCGCCGCCGTTCCGCCAGGCCGATTTCGAAATCCTGTACGGCGAGGGCATCTCCCGCCAGGGCGAAATCATCGAACTGGGCGTCAAGCACGGCTTCATCGATAAATCCGGCGCCTGGTACGCCTACAACGGCCAGAAGATCGGCCAGGGCAAGGACAACACCCGCGAATGGCTGAAGGCCAACCCGGAAATCGCGGCCGAAGTGGAACGCAAGATCCGCGACGCGGTGGGCATCAAAGTGGAAATCACTGAAGGCCAACCGGACGAAGAGTTCGCGGACGACGCGCTCGACGCCTGATTCCCTGAATGGAAAAAAGCCTGAGGGCGCGAGCCGTCGACCTCCTGTCCCGCCGCGAATACACGCGGCGGGAACTGGAGCGGCGGCTCGCTCCATTTGCGGAAAGCCCGGAACAACTGACCGCGCTGCTGGACGAGCTGGCCGAACGCAGCTGGCAGTCCGATCAACGTTTCGCCCAACAGTTCGCCGACAGCAAGGGGCAACGCTACGGCAGCCGCCGCCTGCAGCAGGAAATGCGCCAGCGCGGCGTGGATGCCGAGCTGATCCGCGACGCGCTGCAAGACCGCGACGACCTTGCCGCCGCCCAGGCGCAGTGGCTGAAGAAGTTTGGCCACCTGCCGGCCACGCCGCAGGAACGCGCGCGCCAGATCCGCTTTCTGGCCGGACGCGGCTTCCCGATGTCGGTGATCGGCAAGGTGCTCAGCGGCGTCGACGACGACGACTTTCCCGCCGACGAGGACTAAGCATGCAAACGCGCAGCATCGCCACCCATATCGACATCGACGCTGCGCCGTCCGCGGTCTGGCGCGTGCTGTGCGACTGGGCCGCCTACCCGGAGTGGAACCCCTTCATCGTCGGCCTGCACGGCCGCCAACAGATAGGTTCGCGCCTGGTGGTCAGCATTCACCCGCCCGGCCGGCCGCGCCTGACCTTCCGCCCGCGGCTGGAAGTCTTGCAAACGACGGATGAACTGGCGTGGCTAGGACGCGCGCTGCTGCCGGGCCTGCTGGACGGCCGCCATAGTTTCCGCCTGGAAGCGCTGGCGGACGGCGGCACCCGGCTGCATCACGGCGAAACTTTCAGCGGCCTCTTGCTGCCCTTGTTCGGCCAGGCGCTGCTGGCCGATGCCCGCAAGGGTTTCGAATTAATGAACCAGGCGCTCAAGCGCCGCGCCGAAACCCTTGCCAGCGCGGGCGCGGCTTGACACAATCAGCTGTCCGCGCCGCTCTGGGCTTGAGCCCCCAAAGCGGCCCAGAATTCGCAATCTTACGAAATCAAACATGAAAACCTCTGAAATTCGCCAGAAATTCCTGGATTTCTTTGCCGGCAAAAACCATCAGGTGGTGCCTTCCAGCAGCCTGATTCCCGGCAACGACCCCACGCTGATGTTCACCGTCGCCGGCATGGTTCAGTTCAAGGACGTATTCCTGGGCTTTGAAAAGCGCGATTACACCCGCGCCACCACCAGCCAGAAATGCCTGCGCGCGGGCGGCAAGCACAACGACCTGGAAAACGTCGGCTACACCGCGCGCCACCATACCTTCTTCGAAATGCTGGGCAACTTCAGCTTCGGCGACTACTTCAAGCAAGACGCGATCACCTTCGCCTGGGAATTCCTCACCGGCGAGCAATGGCTGAACCTGCCCAAGGACAAGCTGCTGGTCACCGTCTACGCCTCCGACGACGAAGCCTACGACATCTGGCACAAGAGCGTGGGCCTGCCGGCCGACAAGATCATCCGCATCGGCGACAACAAGGGCGCGCCGTACGCTTCCGACAACTTCTGGACCATGGGCGACACCGGCCCCTGCGGCCCCTGCACCGAGATCTTCTACGACCACGGCCCGAGCGTGGCCGGCGGCCCTCCGGGCAGCCCGGACGAAGACGGCGACCGCTTCATGGAGATCTGGAACAACGTGTTCATGCAGTTCAACCGCGACGAGTCCGGCACCCTGCATCCTCTGCCCAAGCCGTCGGTAGACACCGGCATGGGCCTGGAACGGCTGTCCACCGTGCTGCAACACGTCAAGTCCAACTACGAGACCGACGCGCTGGCCTGCCTGGTGCGCGCCGCCGCGCGCGAAACCGGCGTTGCCTACAGCCAGGACGTGCCGTCGCTGAAAGTGATCGCCGACCACATCCGCGCCTGTTGCTTCATGGTCGCCGACGGCATCCTGCCGTCCAACGAAGGCCGCGGCTACGTGCTGCGCCGCATCGCCCGCCGCGCCATCCGCCACGGCTACAAGCTGGGCCAGAAAGGCCTGTTCTTCCACAAGATCGTCGCCGATCTGGTGGCCGAGATGGGCGACGCCTATCCGGAACTGCGCGAAAAGCAGGCGCATATCGAAGACGCGCTGCGCGCAGAGGAAATCAAGTTCGCCGAAACGCTGGAAATCGGCATGGGTCTGGTCGACTCCGCCCTGGAAGGCGGCAAGACCGAGCTTGACGGCGACACCATCTTCAAGCTCTACGATACCTTCGGCTTCCCGGTGGACCTGACCGCCGACATCTGCCGCGAACGCAACATCCACGCCGACCTGGAAGGCTTCGAGCGCGCGATGGAAGCGCAACGCGAGCGCGGCCGCGCAGGCTCCAGCTTCAAGATGACCGGCAAGGTCAGCTACAGCGGCTCGGACACCTGCTTCCACGGCTATGAATCCGCCAGCACCGACGCCAAGGTATTGGCGCTGTTCAAGGGCACCGAGGCCGTCTCCTCGCTGGAGGCCGGCGAAGAAGGCATCGTGGTGCTGGACAACACTCCGTTCTACGCAGAAGGCGGCGGCCAGGTCGGCGACGTCGGCGAGATTTCGCTGCAAGGCGGCATCGGCGCGCTGTTCGACGTCAACGACACCCAGAAAATTCAAGCCGCGGTATTCGGCCACAAGGGCAAACTGGCTCGCGGCCGCCTGGCCGTGGGCGACAGCGTGACCGCCACCATAGACCTGCACGCGCGCGCCTCCAGCGCCCGCAATCACTCCGCCACCCACCTCTTGCACGCGGCGCTGCGCCACGTGCTGGGCGACCATGTCGCGCAGAAGGGCTCGCTGGTGAATCCGGAGCGCACCCGCTTCGACTTCGCCCACGGCGAACCGGTCAGCGCCGAGCAAATCGCCGAGCTGGAGCGCGTGGTCAACCGCGTGATCAGCCACAACCTGCCGGTCAAGGCCGAAGTGATGAGCATGGAAGCCGCGCAGAAGTCCGGCGCGATGATGCTTTTCGGCGAAAAATACGGCGATGAAGTGCGCGTGCTGACCATGGGCGACTTCTCCGCCGAACTGTGCGGCGGCACCCACGTGCAACGCACCGGCGACATCGGCCTGTTCAAGATTGTGGCGGAAAGCGGCGTTGCCGCCGGCGTGCGCCGTATTGAAGCCGTCACCGGCGAAGGCGCCATCGCCCACATCCAGGCTCAGGACGCCTTGCTAAAAGAAGCCGCCGGCGCGCTGAAAGCGCAAACGCTGGACGAGGTGGCCGTCAAGATCGGCAGCCTGCAGGACAACGTCAAGAACCTGGAAAAAGAGCTGGCCAAGCTCAAGGGCCAATTGGCCGCCTCCGCCGGCGACAGCCTGGCCGACGGCGCAGCCGACGTCAACGGCGTCAAAGTGCTGGCGGTGGAACTGCCGGGCGCGGACAACACCGCCTTGCGCGAAACGCTGGACAAGCTGAAGGATAAGCTGGGCTCCGCCGCCATCGTGCTGGCCGCCAAGGGCGACGGCAAAGTGGCGCTGGTGGCCGGCGTCACCGCCGATCTGACCGCCAAGCTGAAGGCCGGCGAACTGGTCAACTTTGTCGCCCAGCAAGTGGGCGGCAAGGGCGGCGGCCGTCCGGACATGGCCCAAGCCGGCGGCACTCAGCCGGAAAACCTGGCCGCGGCCTTGGCCGGCGTGCAAGCCTGGGTGGCCGGCAAACTATAAGCCGCACGCCACGCTACGACAAAAGACCGCGCAAGCGGTCTTTTTTTTGCCCGCCTTTTGCCAAATGGGCCAAACCGCGCGCATGCTGTAGCGGGACAACGCAGCGGAAACCGCCATGAACTTGCTCGACACGCTGGAACTGCGCGCGGCGCGCGCCGACGAACTGCCCGCCGTACTGACCTTGATCGCCCTCGCTTTCCAACCGCTGGTCGCGCGTTTGCCCAGCCGTCCCACCGCGCTGGACGAGACCGAAGACAGCTTGCGCCAGCGGCTGGACGCAGGGGGACAAGTCTACATCGCCAGCCGGCAGGATACGCCCTTGGCCTGCCTCATCACCGCGCCGCTGAACGCCGCCGCGGTGGAATGCAAACGCGTGTGCACCCACCCGGACTGGCAGGGCCAAGGTCTGGGCAAGCGCCTGATGCTGCACAGCGAAGCCCTCCTGAAACAACAAGGTCTCATCCGCATCCAGTTGGCCACCCGCGCCAGCATGCCGGCCAATCTGCGCTTTTATCAGGCGCTGGGCTATCGCATCATCGCGGAAGAGCCTTACCCGACAGGCATTGCCGATCTGCGCATCATTCTGGAAAAACAATTGTAGCCGGCGGACGCGGCTTTCTTGTTCCAAATCAAGGGCGCAAGAATTACGAAACCCTAATATTAAGAGGCTTTAATTTTGGCTTCTCCTTTTGTTGTTTGCATTTCAGCCCTGCTCGCCTCTCCGACCAGGGCGTTTTTTTGTGCGCGGACATGAAAAAAGGCGGCCCGAGCCGCCCAGTTACCGTGAAGCCGCGCCGCGGCTCAAAACACCAGCTTGCCCCCTATCACCGCCAACATCACCGCCAGCGCCGGCCGCAGCCAGCCCTCCGCCAACTGCCGCGTCAGCTTGCTGCCCAGCCAGATGCCGGGCAAAGAGCCCGCCAACAGATTAAACAGCAGCGAGAAATCGACATTTCCAAGCCCGGCATGCCCCAAGCCCGCCACCAGGGTCAGCGGCACCGCGTGAGCGATTTCCGTGCCCACCAGCCGCGAAGTCGGCAAGGCCGGATACAGCAGGAACAAAGCCAGCGTGCCCAGAGCGCCGGCGCCGATGGAACTAAGCGTCACCAAGACGCCCAGCACCACGCCGGTGGCCACGGTCAGCCCGACCCGCGGCTCGAACGACAACTCCGCCGCGCCGGAGCGGCCCAGCCAGCGCAGCAGCAAGGGCTTGCCCAGGATGGCGGCGGCGGTCAGCAACAGCGCCGCGCCCAACACCAGCTTGAACAGAGTGTCCAGCATCTTCTCCGGCAGATGCAGATAAGACAGGCCCGCCAGCACCAGCAAGGCCGCCGGCACGCTGCCGACTGTCAGCCAACCTGCGATGCGCCAATCAACATGGCCCTGCCGGTGATGCACCGTCACCCCGCCCATCTTGGTCAGGGCCGCGTACAATAGATCAGTGCCAACCGCGGTGGCCGGAGAAATGCCGAACCACAGCAAGATAGGCGTCATCAAAGAGCCGCCGCCCACACCGGTCAATCCGACAATAAAGCCCACCGCCAGCCCTGCGATCGCATACCCCCACTCCATAAAACCCGCTCCTTGGCCGCGCCATTCGATAGCGGGATGCTACGCCAGTTTCATATAACGATTTATACCGTTTTGAAACAACATTATTCGAAAAGTGATTTACCTCAAAGACTTGCTTCAACCGCCCTCCGAATCATGCTGCGGTAACATCGCGCCGGTAGCGTGAAAAGGCGGAGACGGCAAGCAAACGCAACTTTTGCTTCTAACCGTAACCAGCAGGGCTTTACAAATCTTCAAAATAGCGTCAATGTCAAAGGGTCAGGGTTTGCCCTGGCCTCACACAAGTACGTGACCGAGAGGTGCAAGGATGATGACTTCCCGTATTCCTCTGAGTGTTCGCAGAAAGCAGGCTAGAGACCAGCACGAGAGTTTTCTCTATGCGGTTGCAAAGCCTCAGTTGAGTGATGCTGAGAGGTCGCGCCAGCAGAAAGTGCGCCAACGCGCACATGATCGGGACGATGCCCGGTTCCTGGCCGACCGCTGCGACGACCTGTTCTGAACACCCGCCCGGCGGATTTCCGCCTCATGACGGCTAGCGACCCAGCCTGACGCCAGGCCGCAGCCCTACTCGCTTGCGAGCCGCGGCGCTGCATCTGTTCTGCGCCGCAGCTTTACTGTTTTTCCTCTTTCCCCGCTACCACCCCCGCCAGGCCACTGCCAGCAAGCCGTGTGCGCTCCCTAGACTCATCCCCGCGTATAAAAAAAATCCGTTTTCCCGCCCAAATCTGGCTTGAAATGAAATAAAGGCCAGTTTTTCAAACATTTTTATACGATTTTTATCGGCTACCATGGGGTTTTGTCGGGTTTTTGACGTGCGCTTGCGTACCTTCTCATTACTGATTCGAATGGAGATTTTCATGATGGATGCCGTCTATCTGGGACTCGTCCTGCTGTTTGGCGCGCTGAGCTACGGCTTTGTCGTCGGCTGCCAACACCTGGGAGAAAAGAAATGAGCGTCTGGTATCTGCTTAGCGCGCTGATCGCGCTGGGCCTGCTTGGCTATCTGATCTACGCACTGCTTAAGCCGGAGAATTTTTAATCATGTTCGCCAATTTCATCGGCTCGGCCGCACCCTTGCAGCTGGGCTTGTTCCTGCTGGTGCTGCTGGCGCTGGCCTGGCCCCTGGGCGCCTATATCGCCCGTGTGATGCAGGGCGACAACGTCGGCCCCCTGCGCCTGTTCGCGCCGCTGGAGCGCGGTTTCTACCGGCTGGCCGGCGTCAAGCAGGACGAAGACATGGGCTGGCGCGGCTATGCCGTGGCGCTGCTCTTGTTCAACGTGCTGGGCGCGCTGGCGCTGTACCTGTTGCAACGCGTGCAGGGCTGGCTGCCTTTCAACCCCCAGGGCATGGGCGCGGTGGCGCCGGACTCCGCGTTCAACACCGCGATTTCCTTCATCACCAACACCAACTGGCAAGGCTATGGCGGCGAATCCACCATGGGCTATCTGGTGCAGATGCTGGGCCTGACGGTGCAGAACTTCCTGTCCGCCGCCACCGGCGCGGCGGTGGTGCTGGCGCTGGTGCGCGGCTTCGCCCGTCACAGCTCGGCCAAGATCGGCAACTTCTGGGTGGACGTCACCCGCTTCACTCTCTACGTGCTGCTGCCGCTGTCCTTCGTGTTCGCGCTGGTGTTCAGCCAGCAGGGCATGATCCAGAACCTGTCCGCCTATAAAGACGTGCAGACGGTGGAGACCACCCATTACCAGCAGCCCAAGACCGATGCCCAGGGCAATGCGGTCAATGGCGCCGACGGCAAGCCGGTGATGGTGGACGCCAGCACGCAGAAACAGACGCTGCCTATGGGGCCGGTGGCCTCGCAGGAGGCGATCAAGCTGCTGGGCACCAATGGCGGCGGCTTCTTCAACGCCAACTCCGCGCATCCGTTCGAAAACCCCACTCCGCTGACCAACTTCTTGCAAAGCCTGGCCATCTTCCTGATCCCGGCCGCGCTGTGCTTCATGTTCGGCCGGATGGTGGGCGACCAACGCCAGGGCTGGGCCATCATCGCCGCGATGACGGTGATGTTCGCCTGCGCGGTGGTGGTGGAAACCGGCGCCGAGCAAGCCGGCGTGCCGCAGTTCAGCGCCCTTGGCATAGACCAGCAGGCCAGCCATCTGCAGGCCGGCGGCAATATGGAAGGCAAGGAAGCTCGTTTCGGCATCATCGACACCTCCTTGTTCATCGCGGTGACCACCTCCGCCTCCTGCGGCGCGGTCAACGCCATGCACGATTCCTTGACCCCGATAGGCGGCCTGATGCCCACCTTCCTGATGCAACTGGGCGAGGTGGTGTTCGGCGGCGTCGGCTCCGGCCTGTACGGCATGCTGATCTTCGCCATCCTGGCGGTGTTCATCGCCGGCCTGATGGTGGGCCGCACGCCGGAATACCTGGGCAAGAAGATAGAAACCTACGAGATGAAGATGACGGCAATCACCATTCTGGTGACTCCGGTGCTGGTGCTGACGCTGACCGCCGTCGCGGTGCTGGCCGCCTCCGGCAAGGCCGGCATCCTCAACCCCGGCGCGCACGGCTTCAGCGAGGTGCTGTACGCCTTCACATCGGCCGCCAATAACAATGGCAGCGCCTTTGCCGGCCTGTCCGCCAATACGCCTTTCTACAACATCGCCACCGGCGTGGCCATGTTCTTTGGCCGCTTTTTCATGATCGTGCCCATCCTGGCCATCGCCGGATCGCTGGCCGCCAAGAAGCGTCTGGCCGTCAACGGCGGCACCCTGCCCACTCACGGCCCGCTGTTCGTGGTGCTGCTGATAGGCACCGTGTTGCTGGTGGGCGCGCTCAACTATGTTCCCGCGCTGGCGCTGGGCCCGGTCGTCGAGCAGTTGCAGATGATCAACGGCCGCTGAGCCTGACGGGAGGATGCAGAAAATGAACAATATCAATCATTCCAATATCCAGCCCGCTCAAGCGGGCCACCGGAGCGCGGCCAAGTCCATGCTGGACCCCAGCCTGGTGAAACCGGCCATCATCGACTCCTTCAAGAAACTGTCGCCGCGCACCCAGTGGCGCAATCCGGTGATGTTCGTCGTCTACATCGGCAGCATCCTGACCAGCGCGCTGTGGGTTCAGTCGCTGGCCGGCCAGGGCGAGGCGCCGTCCGGCTTCATCCTGGCGGTGGCGCTGTGGCTGTGGTTCACCGTGCTGTTCGCCAACTTCGCCGAAGCGCTGGCCGAGGGCCGCAGCAAGGCCCAGGCGGCCAGCCTGCGCTCCGCCAAGAAAAACGTGGTGGCCAAGAAACTGTCCGGCCCCAGCCTCGACGCCGGCAAGACCGTGATAGACGGCAGCAGCCTGCGCAAGGGCGACTATGTGTTGGTGGAAACCGGCGACGTGATCCCGGTGGACGGCGAGGTGATTGAAGGCGTGGCCTCGGTGGACGAGTCCGCGATCACCGGCGAATCCGCTCCCGTGATCCGCGAGGCCGGCGGAGATTTCTCCTCGGTCACCGGCGGCACCCGCGTGCTGTCCGACTGGATCGTGGTGCGGATTTCCGTCAACCCGGGCGAAACCTTCCTCGACCGCATGATTGCGATGGTGGAAGGCGCCAAGCGCCAGAAAACTCCGAACGAGATCGCGCTGACCATCCTGCTGGTGGCGCTGACCATCGTGTTCCTGGTGGTCACCGTCACCCTGCTGCCCTTCTCGCTGTTCAGCGTGGAAGCGGCCAAAGCCGGCTCGCCGATCACCATCACCACCCTGGTGGCCTTGCTGGTCTGCCTGATCCCCACCACCATCGGCGGCCTCTTGTCCGCCATCGGCGTGGCCGGCATGAGCCGGATGATGGGCGCCAATGTAATCGCCACCTCCGGCCGCGCGGTGGAAGCCGCCGGCGATGTGGACGTGCTGCTGTTGGACAAGACAGGCACCATCACCCTGGGCAACCGTCAGGCCTCCACCTTCATCCCGGCTCCCGGCGTCAGCGAGCAGGCGCTGGCGGACGCCGCGCAACTGGCCTCGCTGGCCGACGAAACCCCGGAAGGCCGCAGCATCGTTGTGCTGGCCAAAAAGCAATTCAATCTGCGTCAGCGCGAACTGGCCAGCCATGAAGCCGTATTCATCCCCTTCACCGCGCAAACGCGGATGAGCGGCATAGACTACGACGGCCGCCAGATCCGCAAGGGCGCCATCGACGCCATCCGCCGCCATATCGCCGATCAGGGCGGCCAGTTCCCGGACGCGCTGGCCAAGAGCGCCGATGACGTGGCGCGCCGCGGCTCCACTCCGCTCTTGGTGGCGGAAGGCAACCGCGCCTTGGGCGTGATCGAGCTGAAGGACATCGTCAAGGGCGGCATCAAGGAGCGTTTCGCCGAGCTGCGCCAGATGGGCATCAAGACGGTGATGATCACCGGCGACAACCCGCTGACCGCCGCCGCCATCGCCGCCGAGGCCGGCGTGGACGACTACCTGGCCGAGGCCACGCCGGAGGCCAAGCTGAAGCTGATCCGCAGCCACCAGGCCGAGGGCAAGCTGGTGGCGATGACCGGCGACGGCACCAACGACGCGCCGGCGCTGGCCCAGGCCGACGTGGCTGTGGCGATGAACACCGGCACCCAGGCGGCCAAGGAAGCCGGCAATATGGTGGACCTGGACTCCAACCCCACCAAGCTGATCGAGATCGTGGAAATCGGCAAGCAGATGCTGATGACGCGCGGCTCGCTGACCACCTTCTCCATCGCCAACGACGTGGCCAAGTACTTCGCCATCATTCCGGCCGCTTTCGCCAGCACTTACCCGCAATTGAACGCGTTGAACGTGATGGGCCTGAACAGCCCGGCCTCGGCCATCATGTCGGCGGTGATCTTCAACGCCGTCATCATCGTGTTCCTGATCCCGCTGGCGCTGAAGGGCGTCAAATACCAAGCCAAGAGCGCGGCGGAGCTGCTGCGCGGCAACCTGCTGATCTATGGCCTGGGCGGGCTGCTGGTGCCCTTCGCCGGCATCAAGCTGATCGACATGCTGCTGGGCGCGCTGGGCCTGGTATGAGCACTGAAAGGAAAAACCAAATGAAACTGTTACGTCCCCTGCTGGTGGTGTTTGGCGGCCTGACCCTGATCACCGGCCTCGCCTACCCGCTGCTCACCACCGGAGCGGCCCAGGCGCTGTTTCCGTTCCAGGCCAATGGCAGCCTGATCGAGCGCGACGGCAAGATCGTCGGCTCGCGGCTGATAGGCCAGAACTTCAGCGGCCCGCAATATTTCTGGGGCCGCCCATCCGCCACCGGTCCAATGCCGTACAATGCCGGCGGGTCCAGCGGCTCTAACCTGGGCCCCACCAACCCGGCGCAGCTGGACGCGGTGAAAGCCAATGTGGCGCGCATCCGCGCCGCCCACCCGGCGCAAAGCGGCCCGGTGCCGGTGGACCTGGTCACCGCTTCGGCCAGCGGCCTGGATCCGGAAATTTCCGCCGCCGCGGCTTTCTACCAGTTGGAACGCGTCGCCGCCGCCCGCAAGATGGAGCCGGCCGCGCTGCGCAAGCTGGTGGAAAGCCGGGTGATAGGCGAAACCTTCGGCTTGCTTGGCGAGCCGCGCGTCAATGTGCTGGAATTGAATCTGGCGCTGGACCAGGCCGCCAAAGCCTGATCGACCTTCGGCGCCGGGGGCGCAGCTAGGCTTGCTCCGCCTCGTCCCCGGCGCCGATGAATGAATAAGAGCGTGTTTACGATCTAGCGGGCTAGAGCGAGACAAGGCGTTGCGGCTGAGAAAGCGGAATGCGCAAGTGGCACGTGAGCATTTCCAAGATGATTTCAACGCCCTTTTCCATCCATCCTGCCGACGCGCGGCAGATCGTAAACAGGCGCTAAACAAAGCTCGCATATGACCGATTCCCGTCCCGATCCGGACGCCCTGCTCGATGAGCTCAAACGCGAAGAACTGGACGCCCAGCGCGGCCGGCTGAAGATTTTCTTCGGCGCCTGCGCCGGCGTCGGCAAGACTTACGCCATGCTGGCGGCGGCCCGCGCCAAGCGCCAGGACGGCGCGGCGGTGCTGGTGGGTGTGGTGGAAACCCACGGCCGCAAGGAAACGCAGGAACAACTGGCCGATCTGGAAGTCCTGCCGCCAAGACAGATCGCTTATAAAGGCCACGAACTGGCTGAATTCGATCTGGACACAGCGCTGGAACGCCGGCCCCAGCTGATCCTGATGGACGAGTTCGCCCACTCCAACGCGCCCGGCTCTCGCCACCCCAAACGCTGGCAAGATGTGGAAGAACTGCTGGCCGCCGGCATCGACGTTTACACCACCCTCAATGTCCAGCACCTGGAAAGCCTGAACGACGTGGTCGGCCAGATCACCGGCATCGTGGTGCGCGAAACCCTGCCCGACCATGTGTTCGACCGCGCCGACGAAGTGGCGCTGGTGGACCTGCCGCCGGACGAGTTGCTGGGCCGCCTGGCCGCCGGCAAGGTCTATCTGCCTCAGCAAGCCGAACGCGCGGTGAAGAACTTCTTCCGCAAGGGCAATTTGCTGGCGCTGCGCGAACTGGCGCTGCGCCGCACGGCCGACCGCGTGGACGCCCAGATGCGCGCCTACCGCGCCGACCAGGCCATCAACCCGGTGTGGCATGCGCGCGAGCGGCTGCTGGTCTGCGTCGGCTCCAGCGCCGGCATCGACAAGCTGATCCGCAGCGCCAAGCGCCTGGCCGCCAGCCTGGACGCGGACTGGATCGCCGTCTACGTGGAAACGCCCCAACAGCGCAAACTGTCCGAGGATCAGCGCGCCCGCGTGCTCAAGGGCCTGAAGCTGGCGCAGGAGCTGGGCGCGGAAACCACGGTGCTGGGCGGCAGCGAGTTGGCGCCCACGCTGCTGGCCTATGCCCGCAGCCGCAATGTGTCCAAGCTGGTGCTGGGCAAATCCGCCCGCGGCGGCTGGTCGCGGCTGTGGCGCCGCCCATTGGCCGACGAACTGAGCCGCCGTTCCAGCGACGTCGATCTCTTCGTGGTGGCCCACGAGCAGGAAGACGCCTCCGCCAACGCCGCCGCCAAAACCGGCGGCAGCCTGCTGTTCGAAGACCAGGACAGCCCGCGCTCGCGCTTCGGCTATCTCGCCGCCTTCGTCGCCTGCCTGCTGACCACCGCGCTGGCCGGCCTGCTGATTCCGCACGTGGCGCTGGCCAACGACATCATGATCTACCTGCTGGTGGTGGTGCTGGTGTCGGTGCGCTACGGCCGCGGTCCCGGCATGCTGGCCTCGCTGCTGTCGGTGGCCTCCTTTGATTTCTTCTTCGTGCCGCCGCATATGTCGTTCGCGGTGTCGGACACCCAATATCTGATGACCTTCGTGGTGATGTTGCTGGTGGCCTCCATCATCAGCCAGCTCACCGCCCGGCTGCGCTTCGAAGCCAATATCTCCACTTATCGCGAACGCCGCACCCGCGCGCTGTACGACCTGGGGCGCGAACTGGCCGGCGCGCTGACCGCCGCGCAGATTGTCGATACCGCCGTCAGCCGGCTGGAACCGCTGTTCGCCGCCAAGGTCAGCTTGTTCCTGCCCAATAGCGGGGATGAGCTGCGCTCGGCCGGCGAGGGCCGCGGCGATGCCGATATCGGCGTCGCGCAATGGGTTTACGACCATCAGCAGCCGGCCGGCCTGGGCACCAACACCCTGCCCGCCAACGCCGCGCTTTATGTGCCGCTGCGCGCGCCCATGCGCAACCGCGGCGTGATCGCGCTACTGCCGGACATTACCGATCAGGTCTTCTTGCCGGAGCAACAGCGGCTGCTGGAAACCTGCGCCGCCCAGATCGCGCTGGCGCTGGAACGCGTGCATTACGTGGAGGTGGCGCAGGACGCCATCGTGGCCATGGAGTCCGAGCGGCTGCGCAACAGCGTGCTGTCGGTGGTGTCTCACGATCTGCGCACACCGCTGACCACCATGGCCGGCCTGTCCGAGCGGCTGTGCTCGTCCAATATGGACGACAGCCAGCGAGCCGAGATCGCCGCGGCCATTCAGGACGAAGCGCTGCGCATGAACAAACTGGTGACCAACCTCCTGGACATGGCGCGACTGCAATCCGGCGTCAAACTCAACAAAGAATGGCAGATGCTGGACGAGGTGGTGGGCAGCGCGCTGCGCGCCGCCGAACGCGGCCTGCGCGGCCGGGAGCTGACGCTGGAGCTGGCGCCGGACCTCCCTGTGCTGGAGTACGACGCCGTGCTGCTGGAGCGGGTGCTGGTCAACCTGCTGGAAAACGCCGGCAAATACACCCCGCCCGGCAGCCACATCACACTGGCGGCGCGGCGCGAGGGCGCGGAGGTGGTGGTGTCGGTCAGCGACGACGGCCCCGGCCTGCCGCCCAATATGGAAGAGCGCGCCTTCGACAAATTCTCGCGCGGCGCGGCGGAATCCAGCACCCCCGGCGTGGGGCTGGGGCTGGCGATCTGCCGCTCCATCGTGGAAATCCACGGCGGCCGCATCAGCGCGCGCAACCGCTCGCCGCACGGCGCGGAATTCCGCTTCAGCCTGCCGGCAGGACAAGCGCCGGCGCTGCCGGAAGAACGCCCCGAACCGCGAGCCTAAACCTGAGCGAAACCCTATCATGCAAGACGCACCGATCAGCATCGTCGTCATCGAAGACGAAAAACCGATCCGCCGCTTTCTGAGCGCGGCGCTGGAAGAGGAAGGCCTGACCGTCCACGAGGCGGAAACCGGCAAGCAGGGCCTGATCGAAGTGGCCACCCGCAAGCCGGACCTGGTGATTCTGGACCTGGGCCTGCCGGACATGAACGGCCAGGACACCATCAAGCAACTGCGGGAATGGACCGACCTGCCCATCCTGGTGCTGTCGGCGCGCACTCAGGAAACCGAAAAGGTGGCGGCGCTGGACGCCGGCGCGGACGACTACCTGACCAAACCCTTCGGCGTGGCCGAATGCCTGGCGCGCGTCCGCGTGCTGCTGCGCCGCCGCACCCACGGCAGCGCCGCCGCGCAGCAGGTGTTTCAGTTCGGCGACATCAAGGTGGACTTGGTCAACCGTCTGGTGGCCAAGGCGGAGACGGCGGTGCACCTGACGCCGATAGAATATCGGCTGCTGTCCACCTTGATACGCAGTGCCGGCAAGGTAATCACCCATCGCGAGCTCTTGCTGGCGGTATGGGGGCCGTCGTTCTCGGAGCACAACCAGTATCTGCGCGTCTACATGGGGCATTTGCGCCAGAAGCTGGAAGACAATCCGGCGATGCCGCGCCACATCCTCACCGAGACCGGAGTCGGCTATCGGCTGGTGGAGGGTTGAGCAGGCCGCCGCTTAGAGCGGCTAACAAAAATCAGTTTTACGGCTGAGGCAAGGCGCGCCGACGCAGGCAGTACTTGAGTGCGGCAAGTCGGCGCAACGCGGCATCAGGAATTTTGTTAGCCGCTCTTAGAGCCTGTTCAAAGTCTCGCGAGCAAGGGCGAGACAAGGCGAAAACGAGCGAAAAAGCGGAATGTACAAGTGGTACATGAGCATTTTGAGGATGTTTTCAACGCCGTATCGCCGAAGCGCAGCAGACTTTGAACAGGTTCTTAGAAGCTGTTCATGCTCCAGGGAGCCAAGGGCATGTGCAGCCGCTCAAGCACTGCGCCCCACCCCGTTCTCCACCGCGAACACCGCCGCCTGCACCCGGCTGCTGAGGCTGAGTTTCTTCAGGATGTTCTGCACGTGGATCTTGACCGTGCTCTCCGCCAGGTCCAGGCTGCGCGCGATCTCCTTATTGCTCTTGCCCTGGGCCAGAAAACCGAGGATTTCGCGCTCGCGCGGGGTCAGCTTATCCAGCTCCTGCTCCGCCGGCTCCACCGGCGCCGCCGCGCCGTGGCGGAACTGGGCCATCAACTTGGCGGTCATCGAGTCGCTCATTACCGACTCCCCGGCGGCGGCGCGCGCCACCGCCTGAGTCAGAAAGTCCGCGTCGATGTTTTTCAATAGATAGCCGCGCGCGCCGGCCTTCAGCGCCGCGGTCAGGTCGTCGGCCTCCTCGGACACCGTCAGCATCACCACCGCCCGCTTGGGCTGGTCCTGCAGCATCAAGGTCAAGGCCTCCACGCCGGAGATGCCGGGCATGTTCAGGTCCAGCAGCACCACGTCCGGGTCCAGCTGCTTGGCCAGCTTGACGCCCTCGGCGCCGTCGGCCGCCTCGCCGACGACGTCGAAACCCGCCTGGCGCGCCAGCAGAGCCTTGATGCCGCTGCGGAACAAAGTGTGATCGTCCACCAGCAAAATGCGTATGGTCTGTTCAGACATCATCGAGTTCCGGGTCTTTCTAGTTCAGATATGGACAGTATGAGAGCTGTCTTGCCGCCGCGCCAGCAGCTCAAGCGGCCATGCGCCGCGCGCGCGGCAGCAACAGGCTGACCAGGGTGCCCGCCTCCGGGGTGGATTCAATGTCCAGCTGCAAGCCGGCGCGCTGCGCGCGCTCCTGCATGATGGACAGGCCGAAATGACCGTCGCCCTTGTTCCGCACGGTATCCAGATCAAAGCCGACGCCGTTGTCCAGCACGCTGAGCACGAACACCTCGCCGTCGTCGCTAAGGCTGACCGTGACCTGGCTGGCCTCGGCGTGCTTGCGCACATTGGACAGCGCCTCTTGCAGAATAAACAGGATTTGCAGCTGTTGTTCCGGCATCAAAGGCGCGCTGGCCCCGGTGGAGCGCAGCTCCACCCGCAGCCCGGTCTGCTTGCGGAATTTGTCCAGCAAGCTGCTTACCGCCTGACTCAGGCTTTCCGACAGCTTGGAGCGGAAATTATTGAGCAGTTCGCGCACATCATCGTAGCTTTCCTTGACCCCGGCCTCGAACAAGGCCAGCGTGTCGTCCACCAGCCCCGGATCCCCGCTGTCCAGCGCCTGCCGCATGATCTGGGTTTGCAAGTTCAGGAAAGACAGACCTTGCGCGATGCTGTCGTGCAAGCCCTGGGCCACCAGGTTGCGCTCTTCCAACACAGCCAGTTCGCGCTCCTTGGCCGCCAGCCTCAGGTTTTCGATCGCCACCGCCAAATGCTGGCCCAACATCTCCAGCTGCCGCACTTGTTGCGGCAGCAGAATGCGCGCCTGGCGGAAATGCAAATTGAAAATGCCCAGCGTGCGGTTCTGCGTCGACACCGGAAAGGCGCTGACTACGCGGAAGCCTTCGCGGCTGCATTGCTTGTCCGGCAGGCCCCGCATGTTCTCCACCCGGCTCTCGGCTTTGGCTGCGGCTTCTCCGCACAGGCAGTCGCCCACTTTCAGGCAGTGTTCGTCGCGCAGCAGCCCCTCCGGCAAGCCGTCGTCGGCCACCACGAACACCATGCCCTGGCCGTAGTCGGTCAAGCGCACAGCGCCGCCGTCGGCGTCGAAAGCGCGCATCACTCGGGCCAGAAAACCCTTGCACAGCGCTTCCAGCGGCTGGGATTGATTGCAGAAGGACGTGATTTCGTACAGCAGGGCCAATTCCTGGTTTTTCTGCTGCAGGCTGGCCGTCTTGCCGCGCACCCGCTCTTCCAGGGTGGCGTGGGATTCGGACAAACAAGCCGCCATCAGATTGAAGCCGGTGCTGACTTGGCCGAACTCGTCGTCGGTCTCCACCGGCACCCGCACGCTGTAATCGCCTGCAGCCAACTGGCGTATGCCCTGGTGCAACTTGTCCAGCGGCCTCAGCACGATCAGCAGCATCAGATAGATCAGCGCGACGGTGCCCACCACCGCCATGCTGGCGAGCAAGAGCTGCAACAGGCGAAGGTAGTCTGTATTGCGGGCGTTGTAGGCTTCCATGCCGCTGACGAAGGTGTTGATGTCCTCCACGTAGAGCGCCACGCGCTCGGCGAAGCGGGCGGCCTCCGCCGCGTTGTCGCCGGGCCGCGTCAGCGCGTTCAGCAGCACCGGTTTCAGTTGCTCGCGCCACTGCCTTTCCACCTGATTCAGCGCCTGCTGAATGTCGGCCTGGCGGGGCACCAGCAGCGGCCGCGCGGGGTCGCCGCGGCGCAATCGCTGCAAGATGGCTTCGTAATTGACCATGTCGCGACGCAAGGCGTCGGCGCGCGCGCCGTCCTGGCCTCTGAGCTGCAAGTCCAGCGCCAGCCGAGTGACGCGCATGCGCAGGCTGCCGGCGTCGTTGATCGCCGCCGCGCCGCCCTCTTGCTGCCAGGACAGCCACAGCGTGGCGCCGATGGAACCCAGCGCCACCAACAGAAACACCGCCAGCACGCCGACGATCTTGGCGCTGAGCCGTTGCCCCAGCGGGCCGCCCAGCACCGGGGACACGTTCAGCCGCATCGCCGTTGTCCTAGCCACCGGTCATCGACATGAAGCGCACCAGCTTTTGCGGCTTCTCGCTGAATTCATGTCGCTCCGGCTTCAGTTCTATCGCGGTACGGATTGCCGCTTCCAGTTCGGCATCGGAAATACCGGCGCGCAGCAAGGGACGCAGTTCGAAGCTTTCCTCCTGGCCCAGGCACATGTACAAGGTGCCGTCCACAGACAGCCGCACCCGGTTGCAGGTGGCGCAGAAGTGTTGGGAGATGGGGGTGATCAAACCCAGCGAGAAACCGCCGTCCCGGGTTTTCCAGTAGCGGGCCGGACCGCCGCCCAGGGTGGCGGCCTGTTCGACCAGATCGAATTCGGTTTGCAACTGGCGCAGCACCGGCTGCAAGTCCAGATAACTGGCGGCGCGGCCGGTGTCGCCCATCGGCATGGCTTCAATCAGCCGCAGCACGAAGCCATGCTGGATACAGAAGGCGACCATGGCGCCGATGTCGGCGTCGTTGACGTCCTTCATCGCCACCATATTGATCTTGATTGGGGAAAAGCCGGCGTCCTTGGCCGCCATCAAGCCTTCCATCACCCGCGGCAGGCTGTCGCTGCCGGTGATGTCGTGCACGCAGTCGCGGCGCAGCGAGTCCAGGCTGACGTTGACGCGGCTCACCCCCGCGGCGCGCAGCGCCTGGGCGTGGCGCGCCAGCTGAGTGGCGTTGCTGGTCAGCGACAGATCGTTAAGACCGGGCAGCGCGGACAGGCGCGCCGCCAGCTCAGGCAGATTACGGCGCAGCAGCGGCTCGCCGCCCGTCAGCCGCAGTCGTCGGGTGCCCAGCCGGGCGAAGGCCCCCACCACGCGTTCTATCTCGTCGAAGGTCAGCCAGTTGGCCGGTTCCTCGAAGCCTTTGAAGCCTTTGGGCAGGCAGTAATTGCAGCGCAGGTCGCAACGGTCCGTCACGGACAGACGCAGGTATTCGATGGAGCGCCCGAAGCGGTCGGTAAGCATGAGTTCCTCCATGGCAGCCAATGATACCGCTTAGTCGCAACCAAGTGGCCCGGCTGTCGCCGCCAATCTGATATTTCCTGATTCAATTTTACTAGCTAGACCAACTTTTCGCAGTCCAACCAAAGCACGCAGGCCCCTAGTCACTTGTAACTAGGGGCCAGTCGGCTGAATTGAAGCCCGAGGAGCGGAAGAGGTTTACGATCTCGCGAGCAAAAGCGAGACAAGGCCGAAACAACGGAAGAAGCGGAATGTGCATGCGGTACATGAGCATTCTGAGGTTTTTTCAGCGCCGTATCGCCGAAGTGCAGTCAATCGTAAACCGGTTCTCAGATCAAGGCCTGGACAGCATGGCGGGTCCCGATCTCTATCGACTGTTTCTCTTGATTTTCCATGACGATGGAAACCAACACCCATCAATATAGATCAAGCCCGGCCCATGCTGAATACGACAATGTGACTAATGGCTATGGTCGACGGGACACTCAGCAGCGGCCTTTCTTGGCCTGTCCCGGCGGGCAGAAATAGCCCTTGTCGTGGTGGTGACGATGACGGTGCTTGCGATAGCGGCGGCCATCGTCGTCGCGGCGTTCCGACGCCGCCGGCTTGCCGTAGTCGTGGCCGATGGCCGCGCCGGAAGCGCCGCCCACCGCGCCGCCGATGATGGCGCCGTTGCGGCCGCCCACCGCTTCGCCCACTGCCGCGCCGGCCGCGCCGCCCAGCGCGCCGCCGACGATGGTGGAGGTGTCCGCCATGGCGGTGGAGGCCAGTCCGGCCAGGCTCAGCGAAAAGATGACAAGTGCGCGTTTCATGCGGCTAACTCCCGAATTTAAACAGATGGCCCAGCTTAACCGTTTGGTTGACAACGGGCTGTTTCGAATTGTTAGGAATTGTTCGCTCTTGTTATCGCTTCACAACTTATCAAGTTTATATGTAGCCGGACGGCATGAAAAACGGCGAAGCCCCCTTGGACTCCGCCGCATCGCCATGCAAATTCTGGCAAGCCAGCCGGATCAACCCCGCGGCCGCACCAGCTGCCAGGCCCGGCCCAGATACGTCACCGCGCCGAAGCCGCTCCACACGTGCACCAGACGGGTGAACGGGAAGATCACGAACAAGCTCATGCCCATGAACAAGTGCGCCTTGAACACCGGCGAGGCGTCGACGATGAAGAAGGCCGCGTCGCCTCGCAGAGTGACGATGTGCTGAGCCCAGCTCATCAGCAACACCATCTCGTGGCCGTCCAGGTGCTGCGCCGACACCGCGATGGTGCTGAGACCCAACAACAAGGTGGCCAGAATCCACAGCAACACCAGCTTGTCGCGCCAGGTGGTGTTGGCCGCCAGCCTGTCGCAGGTGAAGCGGCGGTGCAGCAGAATCAGAATGCCAATCAGGCACAGGCCGCCCATGATGCCGCCGGCCGTCATCGCGAACACTTGCTTGAAGCTGTGGCTGACGCCCAGCGCGTCCCACACCGCCACCGGGGTCAGCAGCCCCACCAAATGGCCGAAGAACAGGCCGATGATGCCGAGATGGAACAGGATGTTGCCCAGCCGCAACTGACCGCGATACAGCAGCTGCGAGGATTCGCTCTTCCAGCTGTATTGCTCGCGGTCAAAGCGGATCAGGCTGCCCAGCAGGAACACCGCCAGCGCGATGTAGGGGTAGATGCCGAATACGAATTGGTGCAGATAGTTCATGTTGCTCTCCTGGCAGCGGGATTCAGCCCTGCGGCCGCTGCGGGTAAAAATTCACCGGGGCGATGGCCGGCCGCGCCGGCTTCAGCAGCGGCTCCACGCCGTCGGCGCCGGGGCCGAAGGTCTCCAGCATCTCGTCCATGTCGCGCACCGGCGGCACGGTCAGCGCCTCCGGCGTCACCGGCGACAGCAGCACCAGGCTCTGCAGCACGCCGGCGTAGTGGGAGTGACTGTCGGCCAGCTTGCCGGCCACATGGGCGATCACGTGCACCGCGTCCGAAAGCAGCCGGGTGGCCTCTTCCGGCTGGCACTGCGCCAGGAACTCGAGAAACAGCGGCAGATAGTCCGGCAGCTCGTTGCCCGCCGGCTCGAAGCCCTGGGCCTGGTATTCCGCCAGCAGGTCCACCATGGCCTGACCGCGGGCGCGGTCCTCGCCGTGGATGTGCTCGAACAGATGCAGCGAATGGCTGGGGTTGCGGTCGAAGGTCTGCACATAGCGTTCTTGCAGGGTGATCAGATCCTCGCCTTCCAAGGACAGCAGCAGCGGCTCCAGCAGCCGGGCGATGCGCGGCTCCGCCGCGACTTCGACGCGGATGTCGTCCACCGCCGCGACCAGGTCCGGCTCCGGGTAGCACAGCAGCGCCGATAAGGCTTGATAGATACGCATGGCGTTCTCCCTCACTGACCGGAATTGGACTTGCGGTCGCGCCGCATGTCGTGGAACACAATGGGGGTGGCTTTCTTCTTGCCGAACAAGCTGGCGTCGGACTCGCCGCCGGAGCAGCCGTTGCCGAAGGTGAAGCCGCAGGACACCTTGTCCTCGAAAGTGTTTTCCACCAGTTCCTTGTGGCTGGACGGAATCACGAAGCGGTCTTCGTAATTGGCGATGGCCATCACCTGGTACATTTCCTCCACCTGGGCCGGATTCAAATGGGTGCCCTTGAGGGTGGCGGCGTCGGACACCTTCTCCACACTCTTCTTGCGCATATAGCGCCGCATCGCCACCATGGTTTCCAGCGCTTTCACCACCGGCTCTTCCTTGCCTGCCGTCAGCAGATTGGCCAGGTACTGGATGGGGATGCGCAGATCCTTGACGTCCGGGATGATGCCGTTCTCGCCGATCAGGCCGTTTTCCATCGCGGACTGGATGGGCGACAACGGCGGGATGTACCACACCATCGGCAGGGTCCGGTATTCCGGGTGCAGCGGGAAAGCCACTTTCCACTCCATCGCCATCTTGTAAACCGGGGAGCGCCGCGCGGCGTCCAGCCAGCTTTGCGGAATGCCCTGTTTCTGCGCTTCGGCGATCACTTCCGGCGCGTTCGGGTCCAGGAACACGCCCAGCTGCGCCTCGTACAGGCTCTTCGGGTCTTCCACCGCGGCGGCTTCGTCTATCTTGTCGGCGTCGTACAAGAGCACGCCCAGATAGCGGATGCGGCCAACGCAGGTTTCCGAGCACACCGTCGGCTGGCCGCCCTCGATGCGCGGGTAGCAGAAGGTGCATTTCTCGGCCTTGCCGGAGGTCCAGTTGTAATAGATCTTCTTGTACGGGCAGCCGGACACGCACATGCGCCAGCCGCGGCATTTGTCCTGATCGATCAGCACGATGCCGTCGTCTTCGCGCTTATAGATGGAGCCGGACGGACAGGACGCGACGCAGGCCGGGTTCAGACAGTGCTCGCACAGCCGCGGCAGATACATCATGAAGGTGTTCTCGAAGGCCGAGTACATCTCCTTCTGGATGCCTTCGAACAGAGCGTCCTTGCTGCGCTTGGCGAATTCGCCGCCCAGGTCGTCCTCCCAGTTCGGGCCCCATTCGATCTTGTCCATCTTCTTGCCGGTCAGCACCGACACCGGCCGCGCGGTGGGCGGGGTCTGCATTTCCGGCGCGTTCTGCAGGTGTTCGTAGTCGTAGGTGAACGGCTCGTAGTAATCGTCAATCGCCGGCATATTGGGGTTGGCGAAGAGATTGCCCAGGATTTTCAGCCGGCCGCCCTGACGCGGCTCCAGCTTGCCGTTGGGCTTGCGCACCCAGCCGCCCTTCCACTTTTCCTGGTTTTCCCATTCCTTGGGGTAGCCGATGCCGGGCTTGGTTTCCACGTTGTTGAACCAGGCGTATTCAATGCCGTCGCGGCTGGTCCAGACGTTCTTGCAGGTGACCGAACAAGTGTGACAGCCAATGCACTTGTCCAGATTCAACACCATGCCGATTTGAGCGCGGATTTTCATTGTTGCTCTCCTGCCGGACTATCCATCCAGTCCACTGTGTTCATCTTGCGCACCACCACGAATTCGTCGCGGTTGGCGCCCACGGTGCCGTAGTAGTTGAAGCCCCAGGACAGCTGCGCGTAGCCGCCTATCATGTGGGTGGGCTTGGTCACCGCGCGGGTTACCGAGTTGTGGATGCCGCCGCGCTTGCCGGACACTTCCGCGCCCGGCACGTTCACGATCTTCTCCTGGGCGTGGTACATCAGCGTCATGCCCTGCGGCACCCGCTGCGACACCACGGCGCGGGCGGTCAGCGTGCCGTTGACGTTGAACACCTCGATCCAGTCGTTGTCCACGATGCCGGCCTTCTTGGCGTCGTCCTCGGACAGCCATACGTGCGGGCCGCCGCGGCTCAGCGTCAGCATGCGCAGGTTGTCGGAATACGTGCTGTGGATGCCCCATTTCTGGTGCGGCGTCAGGAAGTTCAGCACCAGTTCGTGGTTTCCGTTGCCGTGCTTGCCCAGCACCGCCTGGGTGGTTTTCAGGTCCACCGCCGGCTTGTACACGCACAGGCCTTCGCCGAAGGCGCGCATCCACTGGTGATCCTGATAGAACTGCTGACGGCCGGTGATGGTGCGCCAGGGAATCAGCTCGTGCACATTGGTGTAGCCGGCGTTGTAGCTGACCTCTTCGCTTTCCAGGCCGGACCAGGTGGGCGAGGAAATGATCTTGCGCGGCTGCGCCTGCACGTCGCGGAAGCGGATGCTGTCGTGCTCGCGCGGCTTGGCCAGATGGGTGTGGTCGCGCCCGGTGATCTTGGACAGCGCGTCCCAGGCCTTCACCGCCACGTGGCCGTTGGTTTCCGGCGCCAGAGTCAGAATCATCTCGGCGGCGTCGATGGCGGTTTCCAGCTTGGGCTGGCCCTTGCCGGCGCCCTGGCTCGCCACCTGGTTCAGGCCGCGCAGGATGTCCACTTCATGGCCGGTTTTCCAGTTGATGCCCTTGCCGCCGTTGCCGGCTTTTTCCAGCAAGGGACCGATGGTGGTGAACTTGTCGTAGATCGCGCCGTAGTCGCGCTCCACCACCGTCATCTTGGGCATGGTCTTGCCCGGCACCGGCTCGCACTCGCCTTTTTTCCAATCCTTGGGGTCGAAGGGCTGGCCCAGTTCTTCCGGGGTGTCGTGCATCAGCGGGGTCAGCACCAGATCCTTTTGCACGCCCAGGTAGTCCTTGCCAATCTCGGATAGCTTCTTGGCGAAGCCCTTGTAGATTTCCCAGTCGGTGCGGGACTGCCACAGCGGCTGCACCGCTTCGGACAGCGGGTGGATGAAGGGGTGCATGTCCGAGGTGTTGAGATCGTCCTTTTCGTACCAGGTGGCGGTGGGCAGCACCACATCGCCGTACAGACAAGTGGTGGACATGCGGAAGTCCAGCACCACCAGCAGGTCCAGCTTGCCTTCCGCCGCCGGGCGCATGGTGATCTCGGTGGGCTTGATGCAGTCGTCTTCCGAATTCAGCACCGCGTTCTGGGTGCCCAGCAGGTATTTGAGGAAGTATTCGTGCCCCTTGCCGGAGCTGCCCAGGATGTTGGAGCGCCACACAAACATATTGCGCGGGAAGTTCTGCGGGTTGTCCGGGTCGTTGCAGGCCAGGTCCAGCTTGCCGGACTTGAGGCCGTCCACCACGTAGGCGGCGGCGTCCTGGCCGGCGGCGGCCGCGGCGCGGGTCACATCCAGCGGATTGGCTGACAGCTGCGGCGCGGACGGTAGCCAGCCCATGCGTTCGGCCTTGGCGTTGTAATCGATCAGCGCCATGCCCGCCATGCTGCCGTCGGCGGTGGGCGCAAGGATTTCGCCCACGCCCAGTTTTTCATGCCGCCACTGGCTGGTATGGGCGTAGAAGAAGCTGGTGCCGTTCATCTGCCGCGCCGGGCGGTTCCAGTCGCCGGCGAAGGCCAGCGGCGCCCAGCCGGTTTGCGGGCGCAGTTTTTCCTGGCCCACGTAGTGGCACCAGCCGCCGCCGGACTGGCCGATGCAGCCGCACAGCATCAACATATTGATGATGCCGCGGTAGGTCATGTCCATGTGGTACCAGTGGTTCAGCGCCGCGCCGACAATGACCATGGACTTGCCCTGGGTCTGATCCGCGTTTTGCGCGAACTCGCGCGCCACCTGGATCACCAGCTCCGGTTTCACGCCGGTGTGTTTTTGCTGCCAGGCCGGGGTGTAGGGCACGTCGTCCATGTAGTCGACGGCGACGTTGCCGCCGCCCAGCCCGCGGTCTATGCCGTAGTTGGCCGCCATCAGGTCGAACACCGTGGCCACCAGGGTTTCGCTGCCGTCGGCCAAACGGATGCGCTTGGCCGGCACATTGCGGGTCAGCAGTTCATCGTGCTCGGCGCCGAAATAAGGGAAGCCCACGCCGACTACCGCGTCGCCGTCCTTGATCAGCGACAGCTTGGCGGATACCTCGCGGCCGTTGCCGCCATCCTTCTGCTCCAGGTTCCACTTGCCGGTCTTGCCCTCGGCCTGGCCCCAGCGAAAGCCGATGGAACCGTTGGGCGCGACGATGTCGCCGCTGGCCTCGTCGATCAGCAGGGTTTTCCAGTCCGGGTTATTGTCCTCGCCCAGGCTGCCCTCCAGATGGGAGGCGCGCAGGAAGTAGTCCGGGAGGTAACGCTCTCCGTCTGGCTTCAGGGCCACCAGCATCGGCATGTCGGTGTAGCGGCGGATGTAGTCGGTGAAGTAGCCGGATGGATTATCGAGGTGGAATTCCTTGAAGATCACATGACCCATCGCCATTGCCAGCGCGGCGTCGGTGCCCTGCTTGGGCGCCATCCAGATGTCGCCGAACTTGGCCATTTCGCCAAAGTCGCTGGACACCGCCACCGTTTTGGTGCCCTTGTAGCGCACCTCGGTATAGAAATGGGCGTCCGGGGTGCGCGTCATCGGCACATTGGAGCCCCACACCATCAGATAAGTGGAGTTGTACCAGTCCGCGGACTCGGCCACGTCGGTCTGCTCGCCCCAGGTTTGCGGGCTGGCCGGCGGCAAATCGCAGTACCAGTCGTAGAAGGACAGCGGCACCCCGCCGATCAGGCTGAGGTAGCGGCTGCCGGCGGCGTAGGACACCATGGACATCGCCGGAATCGGCGAGAAGCCCACCACGCGGTCCGGGCCGAATTTCTTGATGGTGAAGGCGTTGGCGGCGGCCACGATCTCATTGGCCTCGTCCCAGCTGGCGCGCACGAAACCACCCTGGCCGCGCTTGGATTTGTACTGCTTGGCCAGTTCCGGCGTCTGACTGATCTTTTCCCAAGCCTCAACCGGGCTCAGGGTCTGGCGCGCTTCGCGCCACAGCTTGGCCAGCCGGCCGCGGATCATCGGATATTTGACGCGCTGGGCGGAGTAGACGTACCAGCTGTAGGACGCGCCGCGCGGACAGCCGCGCGGTTCGTGATTGGGCAGGTCCGGCCGGGTGCGCGGGTAATCGGTCTGCTGGGTTTCCCAGGTGATCAGGCCGTTCTTCACATACACCTTCCAGCTACAGGAACCGGTGCAGTTCACGCCGTGGGTGGAACGCACCACCTTGTCGTGCTGCCAGCGCTGGCGGTAGGCGTCTTCCCAACCGCGATCCTCGTTGACGACGGCGCCGTGACCATTGGCAAAGGTGGAGCGGGTCTTGCCCAGGAAATTCAAACGGTCGAGAAAGTGACTCATCTTGCCTCCAAATATCGGGGTCCGCGCCATGCGGGCCGGCGGCTCCAGCCACCGGGGGAAACGGACCTTTTCACTTGATTGCAAGCTTAGAACGCGCCGGCAAACGCCGACATTCGCCGAAGGTCGACGCCGGGCGGCGCATTGGCACTAGTCGTGGTTAGTACTTTGGCGAGAAGGACTAGCCAGAAAGAACTAGTGCCGACATTCGACCCTTGCCATCGAAAAATAAAATGTTATAACATAACAAAAATGACGAAAGCCAAGCGCTCTCCCCTTCCGCACCGCCATCATCTAATCGGACCCATGCCATGACGCCCAGCCCCTCCTCCGCCGCTGCTTCCTCCACGGATACCAGACTACCGGTCACCGTGCTGTCCGGCTTCCTCGGCGCCGGCAAGACCACCTTGCTCAACCACATCCTCAACAACCGCGAGGGCCGCCGCGTGGCGGTCATCGTCAACGACATGAGCGAGGTCAATATCGACGCCGCCCTAGTCCGCGACGGCGGCGCCGCGCTGTCGCGCACTGAGGAAAAACTGGTGGAAATGAGCAATGGCTGCATCTGCTGCACCCTGCGCGAAGACCTGCTGCTGGAAGTGTCGCGGCTGGCGAGCGAAGGCCGCTTCGACCAGCTGGTGATTGAATCCACCGGCATCGCCGAACCGCTGCCGGTGGCGGAAACCTTCACCTTCGCCGACGACCAAGGCCGCAGCCTAGCCGACTCCGCGCGGCTGGACACCATGGTCACCGTGGTGGACGCCTGTCACTTCCTGCGCGACTACGCCTCGCGCGATCATCTGCGACAACGCGGCGAATCGCTGGGCGAGGCCGACGAGCGCACGGTGGTGGACCTGTTGATTGAACAAGTGGAGTTCTGCGACGTGATCGTGCTCAACAAGACCGATCTGATCGACGCTGCGGACAAGGAGCGGCTGGCCGGCATTCTGCGCCAGCTCAACCCCCGCGCCCGCATCGTTGAAGCCTGTTTCGGCCAGGTGCCGCTGGACGAGGTGCTCAACACCGGCTTGTTCGACTTCGACGCCGCCGCCGACGCCCCCGGCTGGCTCAGCGAGCTGCGCGGCGAGCATACGCCGGAAACCGAGGAATACGGCATCGCCAGCTTTGTCTACCGCGCTCGACGCCCCTTCCACCCGCAGCGCTTCCACGAACTGGCGCAACGGGAATGGCCGGGCGTGCTGCGCTCCAAGGGCTATTTCTGGCTGGCCAGCCGCCCTGCCCACGCCCAGCTGTGGTCGCAGGCCGGCGCGGTGTGCCGCCACGAACTGGCCGGCCAGTGGTGGGCCGCCACCCCGCGCGAATACTGGCCGCAGGACGAGGACAGCCTGCGCCAGATCGAAAGCCACTGGCAGGACGTGATCGGCGATGCGCGCCAGGAACTGGTGTTGATCGGCATCGCCATGGACGAAGCCGAACTGCGTCGGCAACTGGACGCCTGCCTGCTGGACGAGGCCGAAATGGCCGCCGGCCCGGCCGCCTGGGCGCTGCTGCCGGACCCGTTCCCGCCCTTGGAAACCGCCGCCGAGGACGCCGCATGAACGCCCCGCTGCCCGATATCGCGCGCAGCGGCGCCGCCGCCGCGCTACTGCCCTTGAACTGGGTGGGCATGGACGGCATCGCGCTGCCGCTGCGGCTGGCGGACGCCGCCCACGGCCGTGTCGCCGCCCGCGCCAGCGTGCAAGTCAACCTGCCCCGGCCAACGATCAAGGGCATCCACATGTCCCGGCTCTACCGCTTGCTGCAACCCCACGCCGACGCCGCGCCGCTCAGCCCGGCCGCCCTGAGCCGGCTGTTGCAGGCAATGGTGGACAGCCACGCTGACTGCGGCAGCAACGCCGCCCGCGCCGAATTCCGCTTCGAACTGCTGTGCCAGCGCCCGGCGCTGGCCACGCCGGGCCTGTCCGGCTGGAAAGCCTACCCGGCCGCGCTGGGCGCGGAACGGGACGGCGACGGCTGCCGGCTGTGGGCCGAGGTGGAAATCGCCTACTCCTCCACCTGCCCCTGCTCCGCCGCTCTGGCGCGCCGGCTGATCGCCGACGCCTTCCTACAACAAGCCTGCGCGGCCACGCCGGACGCGGTCCACGCCTGGCTCCTGGAACACGCCACCCTGGCCACCCCGCACAGCCAGCGCAGCCAGGCGCGCTTGCGCTTCGACATCCCCGCCGATGCCACCGGCTGGGACTTGGCGGCCCGCATAGACCTGGCCGAACAGGCGCTGGCCACCCCGGTGCAAACCGCGGTTAAGCGTGCCGACGAACAAGCCTTCGCCGCCCTCAACGGCGCCAACCTGATGTATGTGGAAGACGCCGCGCGCCGGCTGCAAGCGGCGCTAGCCGGCCACGGCCTGAGCCGGGTCGACGTGCGCCACCAGGAAAGCCTGCACCCGCACGACGCCGTGGCCGCCAGCCAACTCTCATAACCTATCCACGATCTCGCGAGCAAGAGCGAGACAAGGCGAGAACAGCGGAGAAAGCGGAATGCACATTCGGTACATGAGCATTTCGAAGATGTTCTCAACGCCGTATCGCCACAGCGCAGTAGATCGTGAACACCCCCTCAGAGAGCAGCGCATGATACGCAAGAACCCCTCCGGCCACCTGCCGCTGATCGCCGAATCCGCCTACGTCGACAAGACCGCCATCCTCTGCGGCAAGATCATCGTCCACGACAATGTCTTCATCGGCCCCTACGCGGTGATCCGCGCCGACGAAGTGGACGCCAACGGCGAGATGGAAGCCATCGTCATCGGCCCCCACTCCAATATCCAGGACGGCGTGGTCATCCACTCCAAGGGCGGCGCCGCCGTCACCATAGGCGCGCACACCTCCATCGCCCACCGCTCCATCATTCACGGCCCCTGCGCCGTGGGCGAACGCGTCTTCGTCGGCTTCAACAGCGTGCTGTTCAACTGCCGCGTCGGCGACGGCTGCGTGGTGCGCCACAACGCGGTGGTGGACGGCTGCGAACTGCCGGCCGGCTGCTACGTGGCCTCCACCGAACGCATAGGCGCGGCCAGCGACACCGCGCACCTGCCCAAGGCCAGCGTTTCCGCCGCCGAATTTTCCGAAGACGTGCTGCGCGCCAACAGCGAACTGGTACGCGGCTACAAAGCGCTGCAAAACGAGTTCTGAATGAACGACATCCTGATCCGCAACGCCCGCCTGGTCAGCGACGGCCGCGAGTGGGAAGCCGACCTGCGCGTCGGCAACGGCCGCATCCGCCTCATAGGCGCCAGCCTGCCCGGCCGCCCCGGCGACATCGATATCGACGCCGCCGGCCAATGGCTGTTGCCCGGCATGATCGACGACCAAGTCCACTTCCGCGAACCCGGCGCGCCGCACAAGGGCAGCATCGCCAGCGAATCCCGCGCCGCGGTGGCCGGCGGCGTCACCAGCTTCATGGACATGCCCAACACCCGGCCGGCCACCACCTGCCTGGAGGCGCTGACGGACAAGGAAAGCCGCGCCGCCGCCAACTCGGTGGCCAATTACGGCTTCCATCTGGGCGCCACCCGCCACAATCTGGACCTGATCGCCGCGCTGCCGTCCAACCGCGCCGCCGGCGTCAAAGTGTTCATGGGCGCGAGCACCGGCGACCTGCTGCTGGACGACCCGGCCGCGCTGGAACGGCTGTTCGCCTCTTGCCCGCTGCCCATCCTCACCCACTGCGAACACACGCCGCGCATCCGCGAGCGCGAAGCCGCCTGGCGGCTGCGCTTCGGCGACGATATCCCGCCGGACCAACACCCGCTGATCCGCGACGCCGAAGCCTGCTACCAATCCAGCCGGCTGGCGGTAGACCTGGCGCGGCGTCACGGCAGCCAGCTGCACGTGCTGCACCTGAGCAGCGCGCGCGAACTGGAGTTGTTCCAGCCTGGCCCCATCAGCGGCAAGCGCATCACCGCCGAGGCCTGCGTCCACCACCTGCTGCTGGACGACGGCGACTACGCCCGCCTGGGCCACCTGATCAAATGCAATCCGGCGATCAAAAGCCGCGCCGACCGCGACGCGCTACGCCAGGCGCTGCGCGACGGCCGCATCGATCTGATCGGCACCGACCACGCGCCGCACGCCTGGGAGGAAAAACAGCAGCCCTACTCGCAGGCCCCGGCCGGACTGCCGCTGGTCCAGCACGCGCTGCCGGCGCTGCTGGAACTGGTGGCCGACGGCGAACTGACGCTGCCGCAATTGGTGGACAAGACCAGCCACGCGGTGGCCACGCGCTTCGCCATCGCCGAGCGCGGCTATCTGCGCGAAGGCTATTGGGCCGATCTGACGCTGGTGGCGCGCCTGCCCGCGCCGCGTCCGGTGTGCCGCGACGCCCTGCTGGCCCACTGCGGCTGGACCCCGTTCCCGCATCTGGCCTTCCGCCACGCGGTCAGCGCCACCATCGTCTCCGGCCAGTTGGCCTGGTTCCAGGGCCGCATCCAGCCGGACTGCCAGGGCCTGCCGCTGCGGTTTATGCGTTAAGGGCCGGTTCACAATCTTTACACACAGGGATCATTGCTTAGAGCCGCTAACAAAAACTCGCAGAGAACCACTGAATCCGCTTCACGGATAATGGTTTTGATTGCCGGAGCGTCATCTTGGAACCGGCGGCCCGCGAAGAGACACCCCGCCGGCACCGGCCATTTACACGTGCGTCAACGCAGCGGCATGCAGGCGGAAATTGTTGGCGCGCTGGCGCATTACCTCAGGCCAAGGCGATCCTATTGAAACCGCATCGCCATTCCATTTCCCACCCCTGCCCCAATAAAACCCGCTGCCAATAAAATGCCATAAACATTTAAATACCCACCCATCACGCCAATAGAAACAACAATAAAGTTCTTACAAAACCATCTTTATTTAATACTTTCCTAAATATCAATTTAACAATCAAAATCAATGACATATGGCTGTGAGTATTTACAATTGACCTCAAAAAACAAACACCGAGATACTGTAAATACAAAATTTAATCATTTACAAAAATGATCATAACAATGGCTCGCTCGCTTCATTCCATCACTTAGGAGCGCCATATGCGATTGTATAAAAGCCTTGCCCTTGCCGCGGGCCTGATTCCCTTATTGTCCGCGTGCGAAACCGACGAAGCCAGCCCCTTTGCCGCCGGAACCGCTCAGACCGCCAGTTTCAAGCAGGCCGCCAGTTCCGTCATCAAAACCGATTTCGAAATCTTCAAGCAATGCGCGGACAACTGCATTCTCTCGCCGGCTGAACCAGGCAAATTCATCAGTACCTCGCTGCCGCTGCAAATCACCCCGTCGCCGGACGAAGGCGTGCTGTACTACTCGATGTTCGTGCAAGACCGCTTCGCCGCCGCCGCCAACAACAGCGCCACCATCAAGATCGACGAATTCGCCAAGGTCCGGATCAACGACGGCCAGGGTACCGGCCACGCGCCGGGCACTTTGACCATCGAACTGGCCACCCCGGACGGCAAGGTCAAAAAATTCACGCATAAGCGCCGTACCGAATGGTTCACGCTGAATTGGGTGGTCCCCATCGGCAAAGACGCGCCCACCAGCATCAAGCTGTTCATCATGGACATGGACAGCAATAAGAAGATCGTCGATCACTCGCCGCTGTACAGCGTGGACCTGGACGACGCCGCGCTGGCGCGATGGCCGGACAAGGCCAAGCTGGCGTTCAGCTCCGCCAATCCAAGGAACGACATCATCCTGTCTTGGCCAGGGGTGGGTTACACCGCCGCGCCAACGCAGCACAACCGCCAAAAGCGCTGGAGCGAATGGCATAGCGGCATCCTGCTGTGCTGGCTGGACCCGCTGGACGCCATCTACAACTACGTCACCCAAAACCGCTGCCAGTTGAACAAGACCTGGGAAGGCAAGCTGTACCAGGTAGTCGCCGGCAAGCCGCAGATCAATGAATTCAAACCGCTGGCCAAAGCGCCCATCCAGCACCGGGTGCACTTCAGCAAGGAAAACGCCTTGGGCGCGCTGTCCGCCCACCGCGTCTGCGGCATCCCGCTGGAATCCCTGGCCCGCAGCCGCCAGCCCAGGGGCTGGGAAGAACTGTCCGCTTGCGGCTACCGAGTGGAAAGCATTGTCGGCCTCTACATCGCCACCCGGCTGTCCTTCGACCGCTTCCGCCAGGTGGTCGATGACTTGATCCATTCCCGCCCGGTCAGCGGCGCGCAAGATCCGGAGGCGCTGGAGCAATTGGGCACTGCGGTGCGCGAAACGCCGGAACTGGCCCGTGAAGGCCTCGCCGAGGCGGAGGCTCGTTTGAACGCCTATCGCGCCAACCACGCCGGCGCCAGCGCCGACGACGCGCAAAGAGCGGACGTGCTGTCCCTGACTTGCCCGGCCGACAGCGAGCCTTGCGCCGCCGACAACGCCGACGGCGCTCACGTCAACCGCGAGTACCACCCCGGCTCAAGCTTCTTCGCGCCGGGCGAGCCGGTGGAATTCCTCGCCAACGGCACCACCGGCAACTGGAGCCAGGAACGCCTGCTGGCCACCCATCAGCGGCTGCTGGACCAGGGCTATGTCTTCGCCGGCTATCACGGCGGCTCCCGCGCCGCCGCCACAAGCATCGTCACCGGCGGCATCACCCGCCGCACCCAGGATCTGCAGCCGATCTGGCGCGGCCTCTACATCGCCGGAGATCCGAACGTCGCCTACGGCTACGCGCTGGACAACGACTCCGGCGCCACCGGCATCATGATGCGCGTCTACGTGCCCAGAACCGCCCTCTCCCGCCTGTTCCGCACCAGCCAGCCACTCAGCGACGAGACCGCGGCGCTAAGGGAGATCAGCCGCTTGCTCGGCCGCAACGTCACCTTGAACAGCCTCTTGGGTTATGAGTCGATCACCGGGCCGCAAGACCCCGGCGAGGCGGATGAAACCATTCTGGGCTGGGATCTGGCGGAACACGCGGTGGCGATTCCGTCGATGATTCAGGGCAACAACAGCGTGCGGCCCATCAATGTGCCGGACTACGAAAAGAAGATCAGCGCTCTGCCCGACTACATCACCAAGCGATGACCACCATCAGGCCCTGGGAAAGCGCCTCTGGCTTTCTCTGGGCCTGTTCAAAGTCTCGCTCTTGCTCGCAAGAACCTAAACAGACTCTCACGGCCCTGGCGTAAAAAAGGCCCGCTGTTTCCAGCGGGCCAAGTCTTACCCCAATTTTGATCAAGCGGCTCAAGCTTCCGTGGCGGCCAGTTCGCGCCGCGCGTCCGGCGCCGGCCGCGCCAGCAGCTCCATCCACTTGCGGCAGGCGGAAAGCAGAATCACCAGGCCCAGCGCCAGCATGGCGATGGAGATGGCGGCGTTGAACAGGTTATAGCCCTTGGCCGCCGGGTTCAGATAAACATGCTTGATCATCCAGTAGCCGGCGTAATTGACGGTAACGTAGAGATAAGCCAACGGCACCAGGCAGGTCATCATGTAAGCGCGCTTGTGCGACAGCCGCAGGATGATGGTGGCGCCGATGATCAGGCCGATGGACGCCATCAGCTGATTGGACACGCCAAACAAGGCCCACACCGAATTGATGTCGCCGGAGTTCAGCAGATAGCCCCACAGCAAGCAGGCCACCACCGACGCGCCGATGGCGCCGGGCATCCAGTCGGTGCGCTTGAGCGGCGCCCAGGCGTCGCCAACGAAATCCTGGATCAGATAACGGGCGACGCGGGTGCCGGAATCAATGGCGGTGAGAATGAACACCGCTTCGAACATCACCATGAACTGGAAGAAATAGGACGCCAGATTATGGAACCAGGGAATGCGGGTGAAGATGTCCGCCATGCCCACCGCCAGCGTCACCGCGCCGCCGGTGCGGCCGTACAGGTCCAGGCCGATTTCCTGGGACAGCTGCGGCAGGTTCACCACCTGCATGCCCAGCTTGGCGAAGACATCCGGCGCGGAGTTGATGGCGAAGTAATCCGCAGGATGCAGCGCGGTGGCGGCAATCAGCGCCATCACCCCCACCACGCATTCAGCCAGCATCGCGCCAAAGCCCACCGGCAGGATGTCGCTCCAACGGTCTATCTGCTTGGGCGTGGTGCCGGAGCCGATGAAGGCGTGGAAGCCGGAAATGGCGCCGCAGGCGATGGTGATGGAGATGAACGGCCATACCGGGCCGGCCAGCACCGGGCCGCCGCCGTGGATGAACTGGGTGACGGCGGGGAACTGGATTTGCGGGTTGATGAACACCACGCCCACCACCAACAGACCAAATACGCCGATCTTCATGAAACTGGACAGGCAGGCGCGCGGGGTCAGCAGCATCCACACCGGCAGCGCGGTGGCGAAGAAGGCATAGATGGGCAGCAGCAGGGACACGGTGGACGCCTTCAGCGTCAGCAGTTCGCCCAGCGCGGTGCCCTGGATGTAAGGGCCGGCGAACACACAGGCCATGATGGCGGCGACGCCGACATAGCTGGCGTTTTTCATGTTGCCGGTGACGCGCTCCCACAGGCCGACGGCGATGGCGATGGGAATGGTCATGCTCACCGCGAACGCGCCCCAGGGATTGCGCTCCAACGCATGCACCACCACCATGGACAAGCCGGCCATGGTGATGGTGATGATGAACAGCATGGCCAGGCCGGTGCACCAGCCGGCCCAGGGGCCCAGTTCGGTCTTGGCCACTTCCGACAGCGATTTGCCGTGATGCTTCATCGAGGCGAACAACACCACGGTGTCGTGCACCGCGCCGCCGATCACACAGCCTATCAACAACCACAACATGCTGGGCAGATAGCCGTACTGGGCGGCCAGCACCGGCCCCACCAGCGGGCCAGCCGCCGCGATGGCGGCGAAGTGGCCGCCAAACGCCACCCACTTGCTGGTGGGCACATAGTCCTTGCCGTCCTGTAATTCATGCGCCGGGGTCACGGCGCTATCATCGACACCCAACACCTTGCGCGTGAAGAACACCCCGTACAGGCGGTAGCAGATGGCAAGTATGCAAAGAGTGGCGATCACGAAGGTCAATGCGTGATCCATTTTTGTCAGCTCCGGTGATAGTCTCACTCGGAACTTACGCGCGGGCGCGGCCTCCGTGGGGCGAAAACCGGCTCAGCGGCAACATGGCGCTGCCAGCGGTGGCCAGAGCGGAGCGAACGGCGCTCAGGGCTGCCAATCCTGATAAGGCTTATGCACCTTAACGTAGGCTTTCTGCAGTTCTCCGCTGGCGCGCGCGGAGCGTATGGCCCGATTCAGCGCTTGGTGGACAAAATCGCCACGGCGGTTGCAGTTGAGAAACAGCACATCCGGGTAGTCGTCGAAGCGGGCGCGATGGATATTGCTCAGTTTGAACTTGCGCACCAGATAATCCGCCTCCTCTTGCGCCCACAACACCCCGTCCACCCGGCCCAGGTTCAGCTTTTTCAGCGACAGTTCCAGGTTGACCACGCTCTTGCTGGGGAAGCCCCAGTTCACCGGCGGCGCTTCAATGTCGTACTTGGCCAGATTGGCCATGCGCAGCACGTCCTCCCTGTCCAATGGTTTGTTCTTGTGGGTGTAAAGCACGAAAGTGACCTTGCCCAGCATCTCCTTGGTGAACTGGTAGGGCGTGGCGTCGTCGGCGCCTTCGCGCAGCTTCATGATGGGAAAGCGGAAATCCGCGTTCTTGTCGCTGGTATCCATGTACACGCGCTTGACCGGTTCGATGCTGAAGCTGATCTTGCCTTCCTTGTAATGTCTGGCCACCACATTCAAGAGTTCGGCGAACGGGCTGGTCTGATTGTTTTCCAACAATTGCGGCAGGAAGACGGCAATGCCGTGCAAATCCGGCCGGGTGACGTCCGGCGAACTGTCCTGCGTCGCCGTGCCGTTGCAGGCCAGGAGCAAGCCGGGCGCGCAGCCCAGCGCCCAAGCCGCGCATAGCAGTAATTGTTTTGCCATCGAATGTTCCCCCTGGACTGAGGTGTAGCACACCCGCGGCGGCTGCGTGGCGCATTCGGACGGGTGGACGCTAGCTCGCGATACCCAATGCGTCCTTCAAGGGTTTCAGATAACGGCGGCTGACCGGCAAGCTGTGGCCGTCCAGCGTGCAGACGGTGGCCACGCCGTTGTCGCCGAACAGGATTTCCCGGATCGCGGACAAACGCACCAGGTATTGCCGGTGACAGCGAAACAAATCCGTGCGCTCTTCCAGCGTGCGCAGCGTCAGCTCGGTAAAGCGTTCCACACCGGCGGCGTCCACCACGTACACGCCGCTAAGCCGGGAACAGACATAGGCCACCTCTTCCAGCCGGCACAGCACGATGCGGTTGACGCCCTGGCAGGGAATCAGGCTTAACGGCGCCAAGCCGCATACCGCCGCCGGCGGCGGCGCGGCGCGCTGGCGCAGCCGCGCCAGAGTCTTGGCCAGCCGCGCCGGGTCCACCGGCTTGAGCAGGTAATCGCAGGCGTGTTCCTCGAAAGCCTGCAGCGCGTAGGCGTCGTAGGCGGTGACGAACACCACTTGCGGCATGGACTCCGGGTCCAGCATCGCCAGCATTTCCAGGCCGCTGATGCGCGGCATCTGGATATCCAGAAACACCACGTCCGGCTTGCGGCGATGGATGAAGGCAATGGCCTCCACCGCGTTGCCGCACTCGCCGACGATGTCCAGGCCGCCGGCGGCTTGCAGCAGCTGACGCAACTCATCGCGCGCCAGCGGTTCGTCGTCCACCAGCAGCGCGCTGGGCAGGCCGGCCGCGCTCATGCCGCCGCTCCTGCGCGCTCGGCGTCCGCCCGCGGACAGCGGCAGGGCAGCAGCAGGCTAACCCGGGTGTAAAGCTCCGGCGCGCAATCCACCGCCACCCCGTAGGCCTCGCCGTAACGGGCGCGGATGCGGCGGTCCACCAGCGACATGCCCAGGCCGTCGCTCTGCTCCGGCTTGCGGTAGAGCCCGGCGTTGTCCTCCACCGTCACCCGCAGGCCTTGCGCGTCGCAGCGGGCGGCGATGCGGATGCGCCCCGGCTCCAGCAGTTGGGAAGTGCCGTGCTTGATTGCGTTTTCCACCAGCGGCTGCAGGGAAAACGCCGGCAGCTCGGCCCGGCGCGCCGCCTCCGGCGCCTCGATCTCCACTTGCAGCCGGCCGGCGAAGCGGGCCTCCTCAATGCGCAGATAGGCGCTGACATGGTCTATCTCGTCGCCCAGCGTGGCCATCTCGCTGGAGCGCTTCAGGTTCTTGCGGAAAAAGGTGGACAGGTATTGGACCAGCTGGCGCGCATGCTCCGGGTTGCGGCGTATCACCGCGGACAGCGTATTGAGCGCGTTAAACAGGAAATGCGGGTTGACCTGGGCGTGCAGCAGCTTGATCTCGGTTTGGGCCAGCAGCTGTTTCTGCTGCTCGTACTTGCCTTGCAGAATCTGATTGGACAGCAACCGGGCAATGCCCTCGCCCAGGGTCAGGTTGATGCCGGAAAACAGTTTGTTGCGCGTCTCGTACAGCTTGATGGTACCAATCACCCGTTCGTCCTCGCCGCGCAAGGGAATCACCAGCGAGGAGCCCAGCTTGCACGCCGGGCTGATGGAGCAGCGGTACGGCGTCTCGTTGCCGTCCGCGTACACCACCTGATTGTCGGCAATGGCGCGCTGGGTCAGCGGCGAGGTGATGGGCGTGCCCGCCAAGTGGTGGTCGGCGCCGGCGCCGATGAAGGCCAGCAGCCGCTCGCGGTCGGTCAGCGCCACCGCGCCCACGCCCAGTTCCTCGTACAGGATGCGCGCCATGGTCATGCAATTGTCGCGGTCGAAGCCATGGCGCAGCACGCCCTCGGCGCGGGCGGCGATTTGCAGCGCCTTGGAGGAGAAGGCGGAGGAATACTTCTCCGCCAGCGCGCGCCGGTCCAGCAGGATGCGCATGAACATCGCCGCGCCCAAAGTGTTGGCTATCATCATCGGCAGCGCGATGCTGCGCACCAGATGCCAGGCCGCGGCGAAGGGCTTGACCGCCGCCAGCAGGATCAACATCTGCATGCATTCGGCCAGCAGCGCCACCGCGGCCACCGCCAACGGGTCGAACACCCTTCCCACTTGGCCGCGCCGCACGAAGTAAAGATGCACCAGCCCGCCCAGCAAGCCTTCCGCCATGGTGGACGCCATGCAAGCGCCGGCGGTGACGCCGCCCAGCGAATAGCGGTGCAGCCCGCCGGTGAAGCCCACCGCCAATCCCACCCACGGCCCCCCCAGCATGCCGCCCAGCACCGCGCCGGTGGCGCGGGTGTTGGCGATGGAATCGTCGATGTGCAGGCCGAAGTAAGTGCCCATCACGCAGAACACCGAGAACACCAGGTAGCACACCAGCTTGTGCGGCAGGCGGATGGTGACCTGGGTCAGCGGGATGAACAGCGGCGTCTTGGACAGCAGATAGGCGATCACCAGGTAAACGCACATCTGCTGCAACAGAGTCAGGATCAATGAAAACTCGGTCAGCATGCGGGCAGGAAAATAAGGGTGTGCCGTCGAGCATAGGCGACGGTTCGCCGCCCGACCTTGGTCTGGATCAAACCATTTTCAAGCGCCAGCGGCACAAACAAAAACGGCCGCCGAAGGCGACCGTTTCTTTCATCCAGGCTTTACACCGGGATGACCGGGATCTTGCCAATCTTCACGCGCCACTCGGCCGGGCCGGTGTTGTGCACGCTGGACCCACAGGAATCCACCGCCACCGTCACCGGCATGTCCTTGACCTCGAACTCGTAAATGGCTTCCATGCCCAGATCTTCGAAGGCCACGACCTTGGACGCCTTGATCGCCTTGGACACCAGGTAGGCGGAGCCGCCGACGGCCATCAGATAGACCGCCTTGTTGTCCTTGATCGCCTCAATCGCGATGGGGCCGCGCTCGGCCTTGCCTATCATGCCCAGCAAGCCGGTTTGCTCCAGCATCTGGCGGGTGAACTTGTCCATGCGGGTGGCGGTGGTGGGGCCGGCCGGGCCCACCACTTCGTCGCGCACCGGATCCACCGGGCCCACGTAGTAGATGAAGCGGTTGGTGAAGTCCACCGGCAGCTTCTCGCCCTTGTTCAGCATGTCCACCATGCGCTTGTGCGCGGCGTCGCGGCCGGTGAGTATCTTGCCGTTGAGCAGCAGCACGTCGCCCGGCTGCCAGCTTTGCACTTCTTCCGGGGTGATGGCGTCCAGGTTGACGCGCTTGCCGTTGGAGTTGTCGTAAGTGATGTCCGGCCAGTCTTCCAGGCGGGGCGCTTCCAGCACGGCCGGGCCGCTGCCGTCCAGGTGGAAGTGCACGTGGCGGGTGGCCGCGCAGTTGGGGATCATCGCCACCGGCAGGCTGGCCGCGTGGGTGGGGTAATCCAGAATCTTCACGTCCAAGACCGTGGTCAGGCCGCCCAGGCCCTGGGCGCCGATGCCCAGCGCGTTGACCTTTTCAAACAGCTCCAGGCGCAGTTGCTCCACGCGGCTCAGTTCCGCGCCGCTGTCGGCCTTGGCTTTCAAATCCTGAATGTCCACATGGCTCATCAGGCTTTCCTTGGCCAGCAGCATCGCCTTCTCCGGCGTGCCGCCGATGCCGATGCCGAGGATGCCCGGCGGACACCAGCCGGCGCCCATGGTGGGCACGGTCTTCAGCACCCAGTCCACGATGGAGTCGGACGGATTCAGCGCGTAGAACTTGGATTTGTTCTCCGAGCCGCCGCCCTTGGCGGCACAGGTCACTTCCACGCCGTCGCCTTCGACGATCTCGAAATGCACCACCGCCGGGGTATTGTCCTTGCTGTTCTGGCGCTTGCCGGCCGGATCCAGCAGCACCGAGGCGCGCAGCTTGTTGTCCGGGTTCAGGTAAGCGCGGCGCACGCCTTCGTTCACCATCTCCTGCACCGACAATTCGGCGTCCCACTGCACCTTCATGCCCACTTTCAGGAACACCACGGCGATGCCGGTATCCTGGCAGATCGGGCGCTTGCCTTCGGCGCACATGCGGCTGTTGATCAGGATCTGCGCCATGGCGTCCTTGGCCGCCGGGCTCTCTTCCTTCAGATACGCCTGGTACAGCGCGTCGATATAATCTTTGGGGTGGTAATAGCTGATGAACTGGAAGGCGTCGGCAATGCTTTGCACGAAGTCTTCCTGACGGATGATGGCCATTTCGGGTTTCTCCAGCGTAGGGCGATTTTGGGGTTTGCCCTGTCATTTTATGGAGGCGCGCCGCCCGCGCCAATCCAAACCCTCAACAGTACCCGATAATACCGTCCGCGGCCAGCCAATGCCCCCGCTCCGGACCGGTCCAAAGTCTCGCGAGCAAGAGCGAGACAAGGTGGAAACCGCGGAGAACAGGTCCTCAGGCGCCGCTGCGGTCCTCGCGATCTTCCCTCGGACTACGCCCAAAACGCTTGCGGTAAGCGCGGGAAAAATAGGACGGAGATTCAAAGCCGCAGGCCACGCTGATCTCCACCACGCTTAGCTCCGTCTGGCGCAGCAGCCAGCGGGCGCGGTCCAGCCTCAGCGCGCGGTAGAACTCCGCCGGCGAGGCCTTGAGATGGGCGCGGAACAAACGCTCCAGCTGGCGGCGGGTGGCGCCGCAGCGCGCGGCCAGCTCCTCCGGCGGCCACGGGTCCTCCAGTTGCTCCTCCATCAGCCGTATCGCCTGCGCCAGCTTCTTGTTGTGCACCTGATAGCGGCTGGCCACTTGCAGGCGCTGATGCTCGGACGGGCTGCGCATCTGGCCCTGCACCAGTTGTTCGGACACCGCCAGCGCCAGCTCGCGGCCGTGGCGTCGCGCCAGCAAGGCCAACGCCAAGTCCAGCCCGGCCACCGCGCCGGCGGAGGTGGGCCGCTTCTCGGTCAGGAACAGCTCCTGGCTGGCCGTCACCTGCGGGTAGCGTTCCCGGAAGGCCGGAATCGCTTCCCAGTGCAGCGTCACCGTTTCGCCGCGCAGCAGGCCGGCCTCGGCCAGGATGAAGCAGCCGGTGTCTATCGCCCCCAGGGTCGCTCCCCCGCGCTCCAGCCGTCGCAGCGCCGCGCCCAGCTCCGGCGTGTAATGGCGCAGCGGATGGAAGCTGCTGACCACGAACAGACAGGTGCACGGCCCGGCCTCCGCCAGCGCGCCGTCCACCATCAACGCGATGCCGTTGCTGGCCGCCACCGCCTGGCCGTCCACGGACAGCAATCGCCAGCGGCTGGCGCCGGGCTGAAAACGGTTGGCGATGCGGAAGGGTTCCATCAAGGCGGCAAAGCCGATGAAGGAAAACTCCGGCAATAACAGAAAATGGTATTCGTCCACCGTGCCCTCCCTCCCAGTTCAAAGCCCAGCATAAGCGCGAGCGCCCGGTTCACGTCAATGCCAAATTGTCGCGCAATGAAAAGTAAGCGTCGCCGCCATCCACTCCGCCGCCGCCGGCAGGCCGTTAAATCATCGACAGCCCTCCCCCACTCGCAGGTTTTTGTAAGGAGCCCCGCCATGCAACAGTACGCCGCCGTCCAGTTCCCGCCCGCCGCGCCGCAACTGCCCGCCGATTTCTGCAGCGACATCGACCGTGCTCACACCCTGCCGGCGCGCTGCTACACCGCCGACGAAGTGTTCCAGTACGAAAAAGAACAGATCTTCGCCAAGTCCTGGCTGTGCCTGTGCCACGGCAGCGAGCTGGCCCGGCCCAACGATTACGTCACCCGTCGGGTGATAGGCGAAAACATCCTGCTGCTGCGCGACCGCGACGGCGCGCTGCGCGCCTTCTACAACGTCTGTCCGCATCGCGGCCACGAGTTGCTGAGCGGCAGCGGCCAAGCCAAGAATGTGATCACCTGTCCCTACCACGCCTGGGCCTTCAAGCTGGACGGCCAGCTGGCGCACGCGCGCAACTGCGAACAAGTGGCGGACTTCGACCGGGCCGGAAACCATCTGAGCCCGCTGCGGGTGGCCGAATACTGCGGCTTCGTCTTCGTCAACATGGACCCGGACGCGCCGGACATTGACGTCGAATACGCCGGCCTGCAAGAGCACTTCATGCAAGTGTGCCCGCAAGTGGCGGACTTGAAAGTAGCCGAACGCGTGGTCACCACCACCCCGGCCAACTGGAAAGTCATCGTCGACAACTATATGGAGTGCTACCACTGCGCGCCGGCCCACCCCAGCTTCTCGCAATCGGTGTCCACCGAGGGCTACACCCACAGCTTCCACGGCCGCTGGACCTTGCAGCGCGGCGCCGCCCAGTCCAGCGACAGCAGCTACGCCTTTGACGGCGAGGCCGCCAACCAGGCCTTCAACGGCTACTGGCTGTGGCCCGGCGTGATGTTCAATGTGGTGCCCGGCGACGCGGCGATGACGGTAATCTACGAGTTTCCGGAATCCGCCGGCGTCACCGTCCAGCATTACGACATTCTCTTTCTCAATCAGGATTTGAACGAGGAGCAACGCCGCTTCGTCAGCTGGGCGCGCGACGAATTCCGCCCCGAAGACCTGCGGCTGGTGGAAAGCGTGCAGCGCGGGCTGCAATCTCGCGGCTACCGCGGCCAGGGCCGCATCATGGCGGACAGCCAGCGCAGCGGCATCAGCGAGCACGGCATCGCCTACTTCCACCAGATGGTGGCCGCCGCTTACCGCGGCTGAACCGGAGCGCCGCGCATGTCCGCCATCGTCACCGAAGTCTGCGCCATCGAAGACGTGGCCGCCGGAGTCAAAGCCTTCACCCTGCGGCCGCTGGACGGCCCGGCCCCGCCCTGTCCGTCCGGCAGCCACATTGTGGTGGACATGCCGCCTCCGGGCCGGCCGGCGGCCTACTCGCTGCTGGACCCCGGCGGCGGGGTCTACCGCATCGCGGTCAAGCGCGAGCCGGATTCGCGCGGCGGCTCAAGCTATCTGCACGCGCTGAAGCCGGGCAGCCGCCTGCGCGTACAGGCGCCGGCCAACCGCTTTCCGCTGGCCGCCGCTCCCGGCACGCGGCTCTTCATCGCCGGCGGCATCGGCATCACCCCCTTCATCGCCCATATGGCGGCGCTGGGCAATGACGCCCACTACCAGTTGCACTACGCCTTCCGCGACGCCGCCAGCGCCGCCTTCGCCGCTCAGCTGGCTAACCGAAGCGAACGAGGCGACGCCAGAGTCCACCTGTACGAGAGCCAAGCCGGACACAGGCTGGACCTAGACGCCTTGATCGCCGCCGCGCCAGCGGACAGCCAGGTATACGTCTGCGGGCCGGAACGGCTGATCGCGGCAACGGCGGACGCCTGCGCGCGACGCTTACCCGCCGGCCGGCTGCATTATGAGCGCTTCAGCGCCGACGCGACGGCGGAGGGTGCTAGTTTCGAAGTGGAGCTGGCCCGCTCCGGCCTGCAAGTGCGGGTGGGCGCAGAGGAATCCATTCTGGCGGCGATAGAGCGGCAGACCGCGCTGCGGCCGGACTGCCTATGTCGGGAAGGTTATTGCGGCAGCTGTGAAACCAGGCTGCTGGCCGGCAACGCCGAGCACCGCGACCAATACCTGAGCGAGACGGAGCGCCAGGAGCGCATCATGATCTGCGTGTCGCGGGCGGCGGGGAGCGGGCCGCTGGTGCTGGATTTGTAACTAAGGCCCGCTAACAAAACCCCCTGATCCTGCGTTGCGCCTCCTGGCCGTACCACTTGTACTGTAGCTTCGCAGAAACTTCGTTTTCTGCGTCGGCGCGCCTTGACTCAGGTACGCTGCGCGGTTTTGTTAGCAGGCCTAAGAGCCTGTTCACGATCTCGCGGGCTAAGGCGAGACAAGGCGTTGCGGCTGAAGAAGCGGAGTGTACAAGTGGTACATGAGCATTTTGAGCTCGTCCTCACCATGCAACGCCTCACGACGCGCAGCAGATCGTAAACGGGTTCTTAAGAGGCTGAGTGCGACGCGGCACATCCATGGTCAAACAGCAAAATTAACCACTTTTACGGCCGACACAACAGCTTTTCTAGCGCGGTCTTGGCCAGGAAACCGCTGCGGCTATCGTATTCCGGGTGGGAAGCGACATATTCATCGATACGGTGCAGAAGGTTGGCCGGCAACGTGACATTGATCTTGGTCGCTTTACCCAGATAGCGAGTGATGTCCACATCCACCAGCGCCCAGAGATGGCCGGCAAACTCGGGTTTACCGACATGAGCCTGCGCGCTGCTGGCCAGAGGGATAACGTCCAGGTCTTCCACCAGCCCTTCCAGATGTAGCTCAATGGCTTCGCGGGCATTCCGGATGGCCTCATCCAGAGTGTCCCCGGCGGAAAAGCAGCCGGGTAGATCCGGCACGATGACGCCATAGGCATGTTGGTCGTCACCGGGTTCAACTGCAATCGGGTAGTACATAATGGTTCCTTACTTGAGACCCGCTTGTTTCTTGATGCTGTTCAGCGTGCCTATCGGTATGTCCTTCTTGGGGTGAGGCACCGTCACCCGGCCGGTCTTGATCGGGTGTTTGAACTGTTGATGGCTTCCCTTGGCGGCAACCAGATACCAGCCGTCGGCCTCTATCATGCTGATGACTTCTTTGCTGGTCACGGCGTCGCCCCTACGCTTAGAGTCTGTTTACGATCTGCTGCGCCTCGTAAACACAGTACGGTGAGAACAGCTTCAGAATGCTCATGTAGCATTTCTACATTCTGCTTTTGTTTTCACCTTGTCGTGCTCTGGCACGCAAGACATTTGAGCAGACTATCGGCCAGAGCTTATTGTAGCTTCTACGACAGGCCCGTCAATAACCCTGGGGTTATTTTATCGACAGCCAAGCGCTCTCGCTCTCTACCCGCTACTCAGCTGCGAGGGACGCCATGCCCAGCTCACCCCAACACCGTGCGCGCCAGCTGTATCCCGTGTTTCTTCAACTTGTACTGCAAGGTGGCGCGCGGCAGGCCCAGCCGGCGCGCCGCCTCGGTCAGATTGGCGCAGCCCTCCAGGCAGTCCACCAGCAGCCGGCGCTCATAGCTCGCCATACGCTGCCCCAGCGTGCCCTCGGCGTCCGGCGGCGGCGGCGGCGGCGGCGGGGCCGGCGGCCGACGCTCTTCCGCGCGCCGCTCCGCCGCCTCGCCCTCCTCCTCCAACAGCAGGAAGTCCAGTTCGTCCCCACCCTCGCACAGGATCAGGCTGCGCAACAGCACGTTTTCCAGCATGCGCACATTGCCCGGCCAGTGATAGCGCAGCATGCGCTCCATCACCGCGTGACTGATGCGCTGCACTCGGTGGCCAGTGACCTTGCCGTGCTTGCGTAAAAAGGATTGCGCCAGCAGCGGGATGTCCCGCAACCGCTCGCGCAGCGGCGGCACCGCCAGGCAGCCCACGTTAAGCCGGTACAACAGGTCCGGCCGGATCTTGCGCTCGTCCAGCATCCGCTGCGGCGACTCGTTGCTGGCAGCCACCACTCGCACATCCACGCGCACCTCCGCGCCAGAGCCCACCCGGCTGAACGTGCCCTCCTGCAAGGCCCGCAGCAGCTTGCCCTGGATGGATAGCGGCAGCGAGTTGATCTCGTCCAGAAACAAGGTGCCGCCATGGGCGGATTCCAGCACCCCGCGCCGGTCCTCGGCCCCGGTGAAGGCGCCGCGCACGGTGCCGAACAAGGTGCTTTCAAACAGCGGCTCCGGCAAGGCCGCGCAATTGAGCACCACGAAGGGACGCTCGGCGCGCGGCCCTTCCTGATGCAGCAGCCGGGCGAACAATTCCTTGCCGGTGCCGGTTTCACCGTGGATCAGCACCTGCACGTCGGCGCGCGCCAGCCGCCGAGCCTGGTGGATCAGCTGCTTCATCGCCGCGTCGTCGGTGATGATGCCGGTCAGCCCGCCGTCGGCCTCCTCCTCCACGTTCTGCTGCAAATCCACCAGCGCCTGATGCAGCGGGCTGACCACGGTCAGATCGCGGGACAATTCCACCGCGCCGACGATACGGCCGTCGGCGCGCTTCAGCGGCAGCGTGGTATGCACCTGATGCACCGCCTTGCCTCTGGGATTGCGGTAGCGCTGATAATGGTTGCGGTAACTGCGGCCCTGTCGCAGCGCCTGCAACAAGGTGCTGCTGTTCTCGTCCAGCTCCGGGTACAGCTCCAGCAGATAGGCTCCCAGCGCCTGCTCCGCGGTGTATTCGTCCAGCTGCGAACACTCCTGGTTGTAATAGGCGTAGCGCCCGTCCTGGTCGATGATGGCCACCGACAGGCCGATCGCGTCGAAAAAATCGCCAAACAGCGCAATGCCCTGGCTCAGGTCTGCATCCATGTCTCTCCCTTCCCCTTAAGAACCTGTTTTCGATCTGCTGCGCGTCGTGGAGCGTTACACGGTGAGTACGGCTTCGAAATGCTCATGTACCACCTGTACATTCCGCTTTCTCAGCCGTTTTCGCCTTGCCTCGCGAGATCGTAAACAGATTCTTGGCTGCCAAGCACGGGTGCCAAAAATTCGGCGTTTTTATGAATAGTTGCAGTATTGACGGTTTTTATCGCCGCGAGCAAGCACAAAACCCTTTTAAATTCATGCAATTAAAAAACGGCCCCGCTGGCATGGATGTTGCCACTCCTAGCACGGTCGCACCAAGGTGCGGCTCACAACTACAGCAGGCTGCCACAGCCGCAAGGAGGAGAGATTCATGCATCACCCCACCCCCACCATCCACCCACCTCCCACCCCCATCGTCGCGGTGGAAAACCTGCGCAAGCGCTTTGACAGCCAAGTGGTGCTGGACGGCGTCTCCTTTGCCGCCTCCGCCGGCGAAGTGGTGTCGCTGATCGGCGCCAGCGGCTCCGGCAAGAGCACCTTGCTGCGCTGTCTCAATTTGCTGGAAGTTCCTGACGACGGCCGGGTGCTGATTGCCGGCGAGGAAATCGCCCTGCGCACCGACAAGCACGGCCGGCGCGTGCCGGCCGACCCGCGCCAGGTGGACCGGCTGCGCTCGCGGCTGGGCATGGTGTTCCAGAACTTCAATCTGTGGCCGCACATGACGGTGCTGGAGAACCTGATCGAGGTGCCGGTGCGCGTCTTGCGCCAGCCGCGCGCAGAAGCGGTGGCGCTGGCCGAGGCGCTGCTGGAGAAAGTGGGCATGGCGGACAAGCGCCAGGCCTATCCGGCCTTCTTGTCCGGCGGCCAGCAACAGCGGGTGGCCATTGCCCGCGCGCTGGCCACCCGGCCAGCGGTGATGCTGTTCGACGAGCCCACCTCCGCGCTGGACCCGGAACGGGTGGGCGAAGTGCTGCGGGTGATCCGCCAGCTGGCCGATGAAGGCTGCACCATGCTGCTGGTCACCCATGAAATGGCCTTCGCCCGCGAAGTCTCCAGCAAAGTGCTGTTCCTGCACCAGGGCCGCATAGAGGAAGCCGGCCCGCCGGAACAGATTTTCGCCGCGCCCCGCAGCGAACGCTGCCGCCAGTTTGTCAACGCCTGACACCCCAGGGAGAAACCCCATGAAGCCACTCCGCACCCTCATCGCCGCCTTCGCCGTCCTGTGCTGTGCCGCCGCGGCCGCCGCCAACCCGCTGCGCATCGGCATCGCCGCCGAGCCCTACCCGCCGTTCACCATCAAACAGAGCAACGGCCAATGGAGCGGCTTTGAAGTGGAACTGGTGCGCAAGCTGTGCCAGCGCCTCAAGCAAAACTGTCAGATCACCGAAGTGTCCTGGGACGGCATCATCCCCGCGCTCAACAGCAAGAAGATAGACGTGATCTTCAACTCCATGTCCATCACCCCGGAGCGGGAAAAAGTCATCGCCTTCAGCCTGCCTTACTACTACACCGCCTCTGAGTTCGTCGGCCCCAAGGGCCAAAAAACCGTCCTCAGCCCGGCCGGCCTCAAGGGCAAGACCCTGGGCGTGCAATCCGCCACCACCAACGCCAACTTCCTGAAGAAATACTACGGCGCCGGCTCCGCCATCCGTTACTACAACACCCAGGACGAACTGAACGCCGACCTCGTCGCCGGCCGCGTGGACCTGATGCTGCTGGACGCGCTGGCCGCCAGCGATTTCCTCGGCGGCAAGGACGGCGCCGGCCTGGAATCCAAAGGACTGGCGCCCAAGGACCCGCTGTTCGGCCCCGGCATCGGCGCCGGCCTGCGCAAGGCCGACGTTGCGCTCAAACAGCAGTTCGACCAGGCCATCCTGCAACTGCGCGCCGACGGCAGCTTCGACGCCATCCAGAAGAAATACTTCAAGGTCAACATCTCGCCGGACGCCAAGTGACAGCGCCCCGTCCGCCTGCGCCGCCCCAGGGAGAGCATAGATGCTGGATTCACTGCAACAAGCCTACGACGCCGTAGTCCGCGACTGGGGCCCCGCCCTGCTGCAAGGCGCCGTGGTCACGCTGGAAATCTCGCTGGGCGCTTTCGCGCTCGGCCTGGTGATAGGCCTGGCCACCGCGCTGGTCAAACTGGGCGGCCACCCGCTGCTCAAACGGCTGGCCAACGCCTACACCAGCGTATGCCGCTCGCTGCCGGAGCTGCTGCTCATCCTGCTGCTCTACTACGCCGGCGGGGACGCCATCAACGCGCTGGCGGCGCTGCTGGGCCAGCCGCAAGTGGAGGTGAACGGCTTTGCCGCCGCCATCGTGGTGTTGGGCATCGTGCAAGGCGCTTACGCGGCGGAAATCATGCGCGGCGCGGTGCAGGCGATACCGCACGGCCACATCGAGGCCGCGCGCGCCTTCGGCTGCGGCCGCTGGCTGACCGCCCGCCGCGTGATCCTGCCGGAGATGATGCCCTACGCGCTGGCCGGCCTGGCCAACCTGTGGCTGGTGCTGATCAAGGACAGCGCGCTGATCAGCGTGGTGGGCTACAGCGAACTGCTGTTCACCACCAAACAGGCCGCCGGCTCCACCCGTCAGTACCTGCTGTTCTATCTGACCGTGGCCGCCATCTACTTATTGATGACCCTGCTGTCCAACGCCGGCTTCAGCCTGATTGAACGCCGCTTCCGCCGCTGGCAACCGGCGCTGTGAACGGGAGACCCGCATGAACTTCCAATGGCTGCAAGACTACGGCCCCATGCTCTGGCGCGGCGTCACCATCACCGTGCAACTACTGCTGCTTTCCGGCAGCCTGGGCTTCGCGCTGGCCGTGGCGGTGGGCTTTGCCCGGCTGTCCCGCCAGCCCTTCCTCGCCTGGCTCAGCCTGTCCTTCACCAACCTGATCCGCGGCACCCCGCTGCTGGTGCAGATCTACGTGCTCTATTACGGCCTGGGCAGCCTGTTCGCCGGCTTTCCGGCGCTGCGCGACAGCCCGCTGTGGCCTTACCTGCGAGAAGGATTCTGGTACGTGGCGCTGGCGCTGGCGCTGAGCGTGGCCGGCTATGTGGGCGAAGTGGTGCGCGGCGGCCTGGCCGCCGTGCCCAAGGGCGAACTGGAAGCCGCCCGCGCGCTGGGCATGTCGCGGCTGACCGCGGCGCGGCGCATCTGGCTGCCGCGCGCGCTGCTGATCCTGCTGCCGTCCTTGGCCGGCGAAACCGTGCTGCTGCTCAAATCCACCGCGCTGGCTTCCACCGTGGCGGTGATGGACGTACTGGGCGCGGCCAACCTGGTGCGCGCGCAAACCCTGCGCACCTACGAACCGCTGCTGACCGTGGCGCTGATCTATTTCGCGCTGGCCTGGCTGATAGAACGGGTCTTCCTGCGGCTGGAGAGGAGGCTGCCGGTCCGCACCGCATTCTAAGAGCCTGTTTACGATCTGCTGCGCGAAGGTGATCCCGTCTTGAAAACGGGTTCCAGTGCCGCCTTACCCCATTGTTACGGAGACCTCCATGCGCTTTTCCCCCTTGGTCGAACGCATCGCCGGCGAACGCGTCGATGCCTGGAACATCCACTTTGCTGCGCAACAAGCCGCCGCCCGCGGTGAGGACGTGATCATCCTCAGCGTGGGCGACCCGGAGTTCGCCACCCCGGCCCCCATCATCGAACGCGCGGTGGCCGCGCTGCGCGACGGCGACACCCACTACAGCCCGGTGGACGGCCGCGCCGACCTGCGCGCCGCCATCGCCCGCCGCCATGCCGCCGCCACCGGCCTGGAGATGGACGCCGACAACGTCATCGTGGTGGCCGGCGCGCAAAACGGCCTGTTCTCCGCCGCGCTCTGCCTGTGCCAGGCCGGCGACGAAGTGCTGGTGCCGGAGCCCATGTACCTGACCTACGAAGCCAGCATCCGCGCCAGCGGCGCCACGCTGGTGCCGGTGCCGGTGAAACCCGCGGACGGCTTCCACCTGGACCTGGCCGCGCTGGAAGCCGCCGTCACCCCGCGCAGCCGTGCAATCTTCCTCGCCACCCCCTGCAACCCCACCGGCGCGGCGCTGCGCCCGGAAGAACAGGCCGCGGTGGCCGCGCTCGCCCGCCGCCACGACCTGTGGGTCGTGGCCGACGAAGTCTACGCCGGCCTCAGCTTCGAAGCCCCGCACCACAGCATCGCCGCCCTGCCCGGCATGGCGGAACGCACGCTGACCCTGGGCAGCCTGTCCAAATCCCACGCCATGGCCGGCTGGAGGCTGGGCTGGGCCGCCGGCCCGCGCCCGCTGATCCAGCACATGGGCACGCTGGCCCTGTGCATGCTCTACGGCATCCCCGGCTTCATCCAGCAAGCCGCGCTGCTGGCCCTGCAAGACTACGACGCCTTTGTCGAACCCGTCCGCGCGCTGTACCAGCGCCGGCGCGACCTGGCCCACAGCCTGCTCAGCGGCGTGGACGGCCTGCAATGCCCGCTGCCGGAAGCCGGCATGTTCCTGCTGCTGGACGTGCGCGGCTGCGGCCTGGAAGCCGGGGATTTCGCCTGGAAGCTGTTTGAAGCCACCGGCGTCTCCGTGCTGGACGCCGCCGCCTTCGGTCCCACCGCCGCCGGCTTCATCCGCCTGGGCCTGGTAGTGGACGACGAACGCCTGGCTGAAGCCTGCCGCCGCATCGCCAGCTTCGCCGGCCAACTGCGCACCGCCGCGCCAAGACAAAAGGAATCCGCATGAGCACCACCCTGGGCAGCTACCTCACCGCCTGGCTGGCGGCTTACGGCGTCGACACCGTGTTCGGCATCCCCGGCGTCCACACCATCGAGCTCTACCGCGGCCTGGCCGGCAGCGGCATCCGCCACATCGCCGCCCGCCACGAACAAAGCCTGGGCTTCATGGCCGACGGCTACGCCCGCGTCAGCGGCAAACCCGGCGTCTGCTTCGTCATCACCGGCCCCGGCCTCACCAATATCGCCACCGCCATGGGCCAGGCCTACGCCGACTCCATCCCGCTGCTGGTGATCTCCGGCGTCAACGCGCGCGGCAAGCTGGGCTCCGGCGACGGCCACCTGCACGAACTGCCGGACCAGCACGCGCTGGCCAGCCAAGTCGCCGCCTTCAGCCACACCCTGACCGCGGCGGCGGAACTGCCGCAAGTGCTGGCGCGCGCCTTCGCCGTGTTCGACGGTGCACGCCCGCGCCCGGTGCACATTGAAATTCCGCTGGACCTGATGGCCGCGCCCGCCGACGGCCTGCCGCTGCCGCATGCGCCGGCAACGCGGCTGCTGCGCGGGCCGGCCGCCCCCGCCGCCATCGACCACGCCGCCCGCCTGCTGTCCAACGCGGAACGGCCACTGCTGCTGATAGGCGGCGGCGCGCGCCAGGCCGCGCCGCAACTGACCCGGCTGGCGGAAATGCTGGACGCGCCGGCGCTGATGACCATCAACGCGCGCGGCGCGCTGCCGGACAGCCACCCGCTGGCGCTGTCCTGCAGCCCCTCGCTGCCGGCCGCGCGCCGCCTGATCGCCGCCAGCGACGTGGTACTGGCCGTGGGCTGCGAACTGGGGCCCACCGATTTCGACATGTATGTGGACGGCGGCTTCCGCCTTCCCGGCGCGCTGATCCGCGTCGACATCGACCCGGAACAACTCTGCCGCGGCCGCGGCGCGGATCTACCACTGCTGGGCGACGCCAAAGAAACCCTGCAACTGCTGATACCGCGGCTGACCGACGCCGCCCGCCAGGGCGAAGAACGCGCCGACGCCGCCCGACGCCTGGCCGCCGCCGAAATGGAACCGGAAAACGCGGCCGACCTGGCCTGGCTGCACCGCGTGCGCGACATCCTGCCGCAAGCACGCTGGGTGGGAGACTCCACCCGCCTGGTCTACGCCGGCAACCTGGGCTTTTGCGCGCCGCGCGGCAACAGCTGGTTCAACGCCTCCGTGGGCTTCGGCGCGCTGGGTTACGGCCTGCCCGCTGCCATCGGCGCCGCGCTGGCCGAACCGGACCGGCCGGTGCTCTGCCTGGCGGGCGATGGCGGCTTCCAGTTCACCTTGGCGGAAATGGGCACCGCGATGGAAACCCGCGCCCACCTGATCGTGCTGCTGCTCAATAACCGCGGCTACGGCGAAATCAAAAGCGCGATGCGCGCCGCCCATATGGAACCGCTGGGCGTGGACCTCTACACCCCGGACTTCCCGGCGCTGGCCCGCGCCTACGGCTGGCGCGCCGAAACCCTGGCGCTGGGCACCCCGGAACCGCTGCTGCGCCAGGCGCTGGAACAGGCCGCCGCCGCCGCTAATCCCACCCTGATAGAAATCGAGGCCTAAGAGTCTGTTTACGATCTTGCGAGCTAGAGCGAGACCAGGCGTTGCGGCTGAAGGAGCGGAATGGTCATACGGTACATGAGCATTTCGAAGTGGTACTCACCGTGTGACGTCTCACCACGCGCAGCAGATCGTAAACAGGCTCTAAAGCGCGCCGGCCCGCCCCCGGGCCGCGCGCCGCAAACTCAATTTGCATAGAACCCGGCCGCGGCGATAACATGGCCTATCCACGGCGGCACCCGCCCCGCAAGCAATGCGAGACCGGCTCCGGGCATCCCTATGAGAGAACTCGAAATCGTCGAACAACTGGTCCTGGGCGTAGACCCGGCCGGCCGGCGCGACCCGCTGGGCACCCCCAAGGACCCGGCGCTGGACAAGGCGCGCGCGCTGTATTACGAGCAGCTCAAACGCGTCGCCAAACAACACGCCGCGGACCCACCCTCCGCGCCTGAGCCACAAGTGGCCCCCGGCGGCGCACGCCAGGGCCAACGCTGGACCATAGCCGAAGACAACCGCTTAACCCTGCTGTGGGAAGCCTCCCCCGCACCAGTACGCCAACTATCGGAAAAACTGGGCCGCAGCCCGCTGGCCATCGTCTCCCGGCTGGTCCGCTTAGGGCTATACGAGCACCAGCAAGCGGCGATGCAGGCCGACAACGCCCGCATGCAAGCACTGGACCTGCCGCCGCTCTGGGACGTGCCCGCCGCCACGGAAACCCCGCCGGCCAAACCCGCTGCGCCGCCCACGGCAGACAAGCAAGGCGCGGTCTGGACCGTGGCCGACGACCAGCAACTGAAAACCCTATGGCACAGCCCGGCCCAGCCGGACAGCCAGGCCATCGCCAAACAACTGGGCCGCAGCCGCGGCGCCATCCTCGCCCGCCTGGTGCGCCTGGGCCTGTTCAGCGACCGCGACGCGGCGTATCAGGCGGACCAGGCGCGGCTAACCGGCTAGCCGCCCTCATCCTTTTCTAAATCACCAGTCCAAACGACACCATGGCATTCACCTTCGCAAATATTTTCAAGAATCGTCCCCCACAACAAGCAACTAAACCGGCAGCAGTTCCCGCTCCACAGCCAAGCGCCGCGCCAACGCCGCCGCAAGCCATAACGCCTATCCAGCCCGCTAGCCCAACAAGCGCGCAAACTTCCGTGCCTAGCCTGCCGCCAGTCACAACTCAGCCCTCCCAACCCGCCCCCAGCTCAGCGGAAAAAAAGGGCCATGAGGGCGAGAAAGCGCTCAACGCCTGGTTCAAGCAGCACAAGCTGGCCTATGTCGGCATCTGTCAGAACAAAAACAGCTTTGCCACCCTATTCCATGGCACGGCCAAACGGCCGGACTTCCTGCTCCTGCTGCCCTCGCTGGGCATGATCGCCATCGACGCCAAGAACTACACCCCATCGCGCGGCGAACTCACCCTCAGCCTGGAGGAAGAACTCAAAAAAGCGCTTACCTTCGAGCGGCTATTCCGCCTGCCGCTGTGGTACGCCTATTGCGATAAGGGAAACATGGGCCAGAACTGGTACTGGATAAGCGCGCTGAAAGCGCTGGAAGTGGGCGAAGTGCGCGATGGCAGTAATGGACAATTCCTGGCCATCAAGATGGAGCACTTTGAAACCATCGCTAGCCCCAATGACTTGGCCAAGCTGTATACCCATACTTTGCCGAGTTTGGAGAAGGTGGCGGCGGGGGTTTGATTGGGAAGTTGATGATGGATATATCGTAGGGGTGTTTGTTGGTCGGCTATTCGGCCTGAGCGGTCTGTTAGCTTTGCAACGAAATATAGCCGGTTCTGCTTACAGACCAGCCATTGCCAATCCTAGATCAGGGCTGTCTACAAGAGTTGGGACGATTCAGAGGAGCGATTCAGCCTGTAGTGGCGCCACCAGGCTCTGAGGCAACATTGTCACTCTGTCTTTCGCCCCCTTGCCATCGCGGATCAGAATTTCGCCACGCCCGAAGTCAATGTCTTTGACCCGCAGGCGCATGCACTCCATCAGCCGCATACCGGTGCCGTATAGCAAACGCAACTGCAGCGCGTACAGCCCATCGACCTGCGCCAGCAGTGCCGCGACCTCCTGTCGCGTCAGAACAACTGGCAGATGCCTGGACGGTCTGGCCCGAACAACCTCATCTAGCCAGGGCAAGTTCAGCATCAGCACATCACGATAGAGGAACAGAAACGCAGACATTCTTGATTTTGTGTGGATGCAGACACCAGACCTTCAATAGCCAGATGGGTGAGAAAGCTACAGACCTCCGCAGCCCCCATCTCGCGAGGGTGCCAAGCGCAAAAAGCGACGTCCCCAATGGACGTATTGCTACTCGGTGCGCAGGCTGTAATGCCTGACTCGCAGCGTCTCGCGCAACACATCGAGCAAGCGTGGCGCGGCAGTCCCACGCTGGCTGTGTACTTTCAGGCATTGGCAACTCCAATGGCTTGTAAAACAAATAGAAATGCTTATATCATACCTAGTTATACACACAGATAAACCAAATATACACCTGCAAAGGTGTATATTTTACGTTATACCTAAGGACACTCATGCCCTCAAAATCACTCGCAAACCTCACGGAACGACTGAAGGATATTGATCAGTTGCTCAATGCACACTCGGCAATTACCAAATTCAATAACGCGCAGAACGCAGCAAATCAGGCAGGAGGGCAATTAGCACAAGTAGCAGTCGTATTTAATGCTCTCGTTACGAAGCCGGGAAAAGGGAAACCCAAAGAAGTTGATGCAATCAACCGAGCAGCATATGTACTGCTTGCAGCCCACTTCCAAGGTTTCATCGATGAAATTCACGCTGAGACTGGCAAAATTGTCTTAGCAGGCAAAGTGGCTGATCCTGATGCTGTTATCAAGTTGGTCAAGCCTCCAAGAAGTAATCCTCACGTCAACATTATCAATCAAATGTTTGCTGGCCTTGGCGTCTACGAAATCATGGACTCAATAAGTTGGCAGAAATGCGATAACAAAACGGTTAAGACTCGTTTAACGGATTGCATTGAAACCAGAAATAAGATTGCACATGGAAAGAAAGAGCTGATCACCAAGTCTAAGGTTGTGCAACTCAAGCAATTCGTCGAGCTGCTTGCTCAAAAGCTAGACGCTGAGATTGTTGCCAAGACACAACCTATCCTCGGCAAAGCACCGTGGTAGGTATAACACTGCGCTCAACCGGACCTGCGCAAAAAGCCGTGCAGTCCGGTTAGCTCCACGTTAGGCATCTCAGGATTGCTCATGCCGACATTTTCTCAGCGACACGGTTACTCCCCTCTTGAGAGTGCATTCCAACGAGAGTCTATTGATTCTGCGTTACGCACAAAGCTTTGGAACATTTTGAAGGTCACGATCTGGGATCGTTACGATTCCCATAATCGCAGCTATGACGACCTGACGAAGCGCATCGACTATTTGGTTCGAAGGCTTTGGTTCAACTACTTCAATCGAGACTTGGACAGGCTTCCCAACTTCTACGAACCCTATGGAAAGAAGGGCGCCTATGACGTGCTGAAGGACTACTTCACCAGTTGCCAGTGGTTTGAAATCTACGACCTACTTGAAACAATTGCCAACGACCAAAGCGAGTTGCTTTCGGATGAAACACGTAAGTGGATAAACAACACTCTTGAAGAACACAACGCGGCGTACCGCTTCGTTGGAACCGAGATCGCTGAAATTACTGACAAGAACGAAATCCAGGCAATCGAGGCTGCCTTGGCAACGGCTGATTCACCGGTTCGCACTCATCTCGATGCGGCTCTACGCATGCTCAGCGACAAAGAGGCACCCGACTACCGAAACTCCGTGAAGGAATCCATTTCAGCCGTGGAGGCCGCTTGCCGGCTCGTAACTGGCAACACGTCAGCCACGCTTGGCGACGCACTTAAGCGTGTTCAGAATCTCCATCCCGCCATGTCCAAAGCATTTAGTTCTCTCTACGGGTACACCAACGATGCCTCTGGAATTCGTCACTCGCTTACCGACGAAGCCACCATCACGTATGCAGACGCGAAGTTCATGCTTGTCACTTGTTCAGCCTTCGTGTCGTACCTGAAGGTGGCCGCCGATGCCTAACCCATCAATCCACCGGACCTGCGCGAAAAGCCGCGCAGTCCGGTGAGTTCAGACGTTATGCGGCATATTGGCAAGCGAGCGTGACATGGAGAAGCTCTAGAAATGAAAATGTCAGACTATCTGTTGGAAATCGAATTCGCAGCCAGCCGTATCATTGAGGCAATCTGGGTGGAGAACAATAAACTCGGGGCGCTGGAGGCTGAAATTGCGAAACTCAGAAAGGTTGTGGAAGACAACTATCGGTGCGCGGAGTACATGGCCAGATTCGCCGAGGATCCGGACGACGTTGCTGCTGCAACTGGAATGTATTGGGACAACTATTTTGGGGAAGACAAAGAACAGTTCCATATGGAGCAGGATCGGTCTGCGCTGGTAGCCCAGATCGCGGTGCACGCCTTCTCTGTACAGTCTCTTTCAACCTCCCTACTTCAATACGCAAAGCAAGGAATCTCCATGTGCCATGGGAAGCCTAGCAACTGTCCAGATGGCAGGGCAATTGGAGGGAGTTGCTTAAGAGAGGTGGTTTGGCAGGGTCGTAATCAAGGGATTCATTGGGAAGAAGGCAAACCGAGCGACAAGGTCCAGGTGTGTTTTGACGCGCTCGCGGCAAATGTGGATCAGCGCTATTCGGACTACAAACAGCGGAACATGTCCTTTGATGTCGTTGAGTTCCTAGGTTGGAAGGATTTCGCAAGCGTCAAAGCTGACATGATCTCGTTGGCGTAAGGGTTGCTGTGCTGCCGCATAACCATTCGCTGCAGGCGCGACGGCCCTGGCGGGCCGCGGCCTGAGCTCAAACGTTAGGCCGGACGTGTCCAGTATTCCGTGTAAACCTGTCGCTCCACACTTACCTGTCGAGTGACTGCTTAGGCCGAGTTAGAGACGCTCAACAAATTTGCCTCGACCCACTATTTTGACTACTAACGCCCCCTACTCTATTCATCTCTGCCACATATCAGCAGCAAATCACCACCACCCAAACCTCCAGACCCAGACAAAAAACCCCTCCAATTGAGGAGGGCTTTGCTTATGCGAGGCCGGTGCTATCAGTGCTGATGCCCGTGCTCGCCATGCACATGCTGGTGAGCGATTTCCTCTGCCGTTGCCGCGCGCACGTCCACCACTTTGACAACAAAGCGCAGGGGTTTACCGCACAGCAGGCGGCTACTACCAAAGGAGTAATAAAAAGCCCTCAAAAGAGGGCTTTTCACTTAATCAAACTTGGGCGCTGTTCAGCCCCAGTCCGCGCCACATATCAGCATGAGCATTGGAGCGCTCAAAGAACATCCGAACAGGATATTTTATTTTGCCATTATGGAACCATTCATTCTTGATTTCCATGTAGTCACGATTGTCATCATCGGCACGCATCAGCAAATCGTAATCTTCATTGCCGCCCATAAAATTAAAAATCAATTTCTTGACTTCTTCGCGCTTGGACTCTTTGATGGAGGTTGTAATCAGGATGCGATAGCCTGCCCGATGTGGCCTCAAAGCCGTCAAAACTTGAATCAGATTCCAGTTATAAGAAGAATTTCCGTAGAACTCAGAAACCAAATCAACGCCAGAGATAACGGCTCCAAGCTCAAAAGCCATGTAAGCATTTTCAACAGTCATCTCATTTTCCATTATAAGCACCTCAAGTAAATGTTAATCTTTCAAGCCAAACCCAATGACCCGAACCATAACTAGCATCTTCAGAAATTGAAAAACCTAGCAAAGCCAATCAGCCAAAAACAGTATATCTACAAAGCCCTACCGCTACAGTCTGACAAGTGTCACTACCATTCGAATAGTGGCAATAAAAATACGGCAGCTACTTGGTTACACTCTCGGCATCCATGGTCTTTGCCATCAGGCTTTAGGAATATTTAAACGCATACTCTCAGCTCCTTACCTCAGCTTTTGTAAAGACTCCTGCCTCAGAAATGACAATGAAAAATTTGGAAAGTAGAAGCGACTGAATCTCTGACGAATTCGCTGCAATCAAAAACCACCATCAACACAAAGATCTAAGTTGAGCAATCCAAAAGAAAATGCTTTTATATATCAAAGTTGATATCGCATATGAAAAAGCACTCAACAACAGATAACCACCACCCAAACCACCAAGCCCCAGACAAAAAAAGCCCTCCCAAATTTGGGAGGGCTTTGTTTATATGAGGCAGGAGCTATCAGTGCTGATGCCCGTGCTCGCCATGCACATGCTGGTGAGCGATTTCCTCAGCCGTTGCCGCGCGCACGTCCACCACTTTGACGGCAAAGCGCAGGGTTTTGCCGCATAGCGGGTGGTTGCCGTCCAGCAAAACGGTGGGGCCTTTGATCTTGGTGACGAAGTAGTAACGCGGCTCGCCATCCGGGCCGATGCGCTGGATTTGGCCGCCTACTTTTACGCCGGGCGGGAAGTCCGCCTTGGGCATGGTGGTAACCAGGGCTTCGTCGCGCGCGCCGAAGGTGTCTTCGGTGGCCAGTTCCAGCGTGGTTTGAAAGCCCGATTCCTGGCCTTCCAGCGCGGCTTCCAGCTTGGGAAACAGGTTGTCGTAATCGCCGTGCAAGTAGGAGACGGGCTTTTTGCCATCATCGTAAACCAGGCCCTGGCTGTCGGTGACTTTCATGCGCAGGGTAACGGCGGTGTTGGCGGTGATTTTCATGGCGAGCAATAACAAAAAAATGGAAGCGGGAAGGTTCTCAGTTCAGCGGGGGAGTGTCAACAGAAACACCCCTGCTTTGCTGGATACGAATGTGGCTGTTTTCCGGGGTAACTATCCCCTTCCCAACAGCCAGCCCCAATGGGGCCGGCTGCCCTTCCCGGCTTAGAACCTATTTACGATCTGCTACGCGTCGGCGATACCGCGTTGAAAGCAAGCTCAAAATGCTCATGTACCACTTGACCATTCCGCTTTTTCGCTCGTTTTCGCCTTGTCTCGCTCTAGCTCGCAAGATCGTAAACAGGTTCTTAGCTCCTCTTCTTCCGCCTCGGCTTCCGCTGCAAGGTTTCCAGCTCATCCAGGCTGAGATGGAAGCGTTGCATCGCCTCCACGTGCTGCGCCAGGTCCACCTGTTGCGCCCCCAAGTTCAGCAGTATCTCCAGATAGTTGAAGAAGCTTTTGCACATGCTGCGGCGGTGGCTGCGGTCGCTGAAATCCATATCGCTGGCAATGCGGAACAGCAGCCCGCGCGCAGCGTGCTGGCGGTTGAGTTTCAGCATCTGCGCCAGGTGGGCGGCGTACTGACGGCCCAAGGCGCAGGCTTCAAATTCATCCTTGACTTCGGCCGGCTGCCAATAATGCGGATAGGTGCGGCCAGCAATGCGGCGGATGAAGGGCAGGCTGAGGTCTTTGGCATGGGGGCCGGCAAAACGGTAACGGGAGCGCGGCCCTAGCGGCGGGAGTTGGGATACGGAATCCAGGCGGGTATCTTGGGTTTCAGTAGCGGACGAAGTGAGTTCGATGCCTAGCACCGGACGGACTAGCTTTACCATTTGCAACCTCCTGAGCAGAAGGGCCCGGCCGCAAGGCGGCAGGGCGGGCACATGACAAGAGTTGGTCTACCGGTGAGCTCTTACGAAAGCCGGCGCGCCCATCAGGGCGCCACTTGCCACGGCCCGCCCGAATAGGCAAAGCAATGGCAACGGATACGCTGTAGAAACAGCGCATCCGCTAAGAACTCATAATCGGGAGACCAATCCCGAGCACCGCGATTGCTGCGGCGCGGGGGCTATTGTTGGGGAGGAGCGGGAGGGCGTCAAGCCGGCGGGGTCCGACAAGAGTAGCCGTGCACCGAGTGCCGTGCGTGGCAGGCCATGTACCCTAAACATCATCTGCGCAGCCGATTCAATGTCTTGAACAATACTTCCGATCAGAAAAGGTCGTAAACAGATACTTAAGAGAGAGGCACCGCATCCGCCGCCGAGCCCGCCTGAGCATTAACCAGGGTAACGATGAAGTCCCGCATCCAGCGATGGCCGGGGTGCTGCTGGGTGCGGTCATGCCAGACCATGCCCACTTCAAAGCTTTCCGTGGGCAGCGGAAACTCCACTTGTTTTAGCGCGTCGCCGCGGTCTTGCACCAGGCGCTGCGGCACCAGCGCGACAAAGTCGGACTGCGCCACCATTTCCGGCACAAACAGGAAGGACGCGGCGGACAAGACCACGTTGCGGCGCAGGCCCAGCGCCGCCAGCGTGCGGTCCACCGGGGTGAAGAAGCCGTTGCCGTCCAAGGACACGATGACGTGGTCCAGCGCCGCGTATTCTTCCACGCTCAGCCCCTCCTTCAGGGCGGGGTGGTCGCGGCGGCCAATCAGCACATAGTGTTCGTCAAACAGCCGGCAGCTGTTCAGTTTGGACGGGGCGGCCGGCGGGGTGAGCAGCGCCAGGTCCAGATCGCCCTGCTCCAGCTGCGCCTCTAGCCGGTGCGGGTCCAGCGTGCGCACCGCCACCCGCACGCCGGGCGCGCTTTTGTGCAGTTCCCGCGCCAGCGGGATCAGCAGCGCGGCTTGCAGGTAATCGGTGCAGGCGATAGCCACGGTAAGGTCCGCGCTGGCCGGTTCAAAGTCCTGATGTCCGGCCACGGTGGCGCGCACTTCGTTCAGCGCCTTGCGCAAGGGCTCGAACATTTCCAGCGCCTTGGCCGTGGGGTACATGCCGCGGTGGACGGTCACCAGCAGCGGATCGTCAAACAATTCGCGCAGGCGGTTCAATTGCGCGCTCACCGCCGGCTGGCTCAAGCTCAGCCGCGCGGCCGCGCGCGTCACGTTCTGTTCCACCAGCAAGGCTTCCAGCGTTACCAGCAGATTGAGGTCGAGTCGTTTGGTATCCATCTGATGAATAGTAAGCAATAAAAACCGTGATTTCACGAATTGTTGACCACGCGTCAGACTGACGGCTTTCCACCTTTAAACGCTTGGAGGCCGCATGAACCGACACGCCCTGATCATCCACGCCCACCCGGACCCGGCGTCGCTAACCGCCCAATTCGCCGCGCTGGCGCGGCAGACCTTGCAACAGCAGGGCTGCGAGGTCATGGAGTCCGATCTCTACGCAATGAGCTGGAAAGCCGGCGCCGACGCGCAGGATTTCCCGGACCGGATCAATCCACAGCGCTTATTCCTGATCTCCGAATCCCAGCACGCTTACGCCAATGGCCGGCAGAGCGCCGATGTGGCGGCCGAACAGCAAAAACTGCTGGCGGCGGACTTGGTGATCATGCTGTTTCCGCTGTGGTGGTACGGCTTGCCCGCCTTGCTCAAAGGTTGGATTGACCGAGTCTACGCTTACGGCTTCGCCTATGGCTATCGCAACGAAGGCAACCGCTGGCGCTACGGCGACGGCGCGCTGAGCGGCAAGCGCGCAATGCTAGCCGCGATGGTGGGCGGGCCGGAGCGGGACTACGGCCCGCGCGGCATCAACGGGCCGCTGGAGCAACTGTTGTTTCCCGTGACACATGGCTGCCTGTTCTACCCCGGCATGGAGGTGCTGCCCACCCATGCGGTGTACGACGCCAACCGTCTTTCCGCCACCGATATGGACGCGGCCAAGGACGCCTGGCGGCAAAGACTGCTTGGGGTGTGGGATGAAGCGCCGATTCCCTTCCGCCGCCAGAACGGCGGCGATTACCCGGACGGCCACACTTTGGGCGAGCAGGTCGCCGCCGGCGCCAGCGGGCTGACAGCGCATATCGCCGGCTGATGGCACTGCCGCGGCGCATGCGTATTGCATCGCCGTGGCTTCTGCGTTACCATGCTGGCCTTTCTTTAATCACGCAGCCAAGGAGACCTTCATGCGGCATACAGCATCCTTCCTGGCAGAGCGCGCCCAAGCTTGATCGATTCCCCCACGCCCGGCATTGCCGCCGCGCGCGTCGAATGGCCTCCGGCCCCGGCTCTGCCCTAGCCAACTCATTTCCTTCAATACCGTTTTACTGAACCCTCCGGCTCAGGACCGCATTGCGCCTGCGCGCTCGTTGCGCCAGGCCGCCGCCGTCGCGCCGGATTGGGTGGGATTACTCATGGGCAATTGCATGCAAACCCTGTCCGAGACCGTCACTCTGCTGGCCTCGGACGACACTTGGATCGAGGGCGCCGCGATCCAGCAACTTCACACTAGCGCCGCGCTGCCGGGCATGGCCCGCGTGGCCGGCATGCCGGACCTGCACCCCGGCCGCGGCTATCCGGTGGGCGCCGCCTTCTTCGCCGTCGGCCGCGTGTATCCAGCCTTGATCGGCGGGGATATCGGCTGCGGCATGGCGCTGTGGCGCACGGATCTCGCCGTAAGCAAATTGAGCGCGGACAAACTGGACAAGCGGCTGGGCAATCTGGACGGCCCGCTGGGTGAGGACTGGCGCGAACGGGTGGCGGCGCTGGCGCTGCCGGCCAGCGGTTTCGACAGCGCGCTGGGCACCATAGGCGGCGGCAATCATTTCGCCGAGCTGCAACGCGTGGACCGGATTTACGACGCCGAGCGCGCCGCCGGGCTGGCGCTGGACCCCAAGCGGCTGTTGCTGCTGGTGCATAGCGGTTCTCGCGGCCTGGGCCAGGCCATTCTGCGCGAGCAGGTGGACCGCCACGGCCATGCCGGCTTGCCGGAAGACTGCTCGGACTTCGCCGCCTACCTCACACGCCACAACGCCGGCCTGCGCTTCGCCGAGGCCAACCGGCTGCTGATTGCGCAGCGCATGCTGGAGCGACTGCGCGCCGACGGCGAAGCGCTGCTTGACGTCAACCACAACCTGGTGTCGCCGGCGCGCATAGGCGGCGTCGACGGCTGGCTGCACCGCAAGGGCGCCACGCCGGCAGATGCCGGCCTGGTGGCGATTCCCGGTTCGCGCGGGGATTTCACTTATCTGGTGGAGCCGCTGCCCAGCGAGCTGAGTCTGTTGTCGCTGGCGCATGGCGCCGGCCGAAAATGGATGCGCAGCGAGTGCAAGGACCGGCTGTCGCGGCGCTTCAGCCCGGCGCAGCTGGCGCGTACCCGCTTGGGTGGCCAGGTGATCTGCCAAGATCGCCAGTTGATCTACGAAGAAGCGCCGGAGGCTTACAAGCCGGTGGACAACATTGTCGACACCCTGGTCCAAGCCGGCCTGGTGCGGCCGCTGGCGCGGCTGGCGCCGGTGCTGACCTATAAAACCCGCGGGGAGTGCTGCTGATGATTCTGTTGCAATTTTCCGCCGCCCAGGGACCGGAGGAGTGCTGCCTGGCGGTGGCCAAGGCGCTGGCGCGCCTTCAGGCAGAAGCCGAGGCGCAAGGCGCGCGGCTGGAACTGCTGGAGCGGGAAGATGGCCCGCGGCCGGGCACACTGCGCTCGGCACTGTTGAGCCTGGAGGGCGAAGCCGCCGAGGCGCTGGCCACGCGATGGACCGGCACGCTGCAATGGCGGGCGGCCAGTCCTTACCGGCCGCGCCACCCGCGCAAAAACTGGTTCATCGGCGTGGCGCGCTGCCCGGAGCCAGCCGCCGAACTAGCCGGTGAAATTCGCTTCGAAACCCTGCGCGCTTCCGGCCCCGGCGGCCAGCACGTCAATCGTACGGAATCAGCGGTGCGCGCTACCCATTTGGCCAGCGGGATCAGCGTCAAGGTGCAGTCGGAACGCAGCCAGCACGCCAATAAGCGACTGGCGCTGCGCTTGATCGCACTGAAACTGGAACAACTGGCGGAGCGGGACCAGGCCGGCGCGCGCGCGGCGCGGCGCTTGCTGCACCATCAGGTGGCGCGCGGCAACCCCAGCCGGGTGTTCGTAGGCGAACGCTTCGAGACGCTGGATTGAAGCCACCAGGCGGCCGGACAGGCAGCTACAAACGCCAGCCCAGCCGCATGCCTTCATAGATGGCTTCTTCCGCGGTGCGCGGCACCAGGCAATCGCCTATGGCGTGCAGCTCGGCGCCGCAGCCGCTCAATTCCTCCAATAAACCATCCTCGGCCTGGTGCCCCTGACACAGCACCAGGCAGTCCACATCGCTTTCCACCATGGCTTCCTCGCTGGCGGTGTGCAGCAGATACACGCTGTCGTCGTCGTGGCCGTACAGCCGCGCGTACGGCGTTACCGCCACGCCAGCGCGCTGCAGTTGGCCGGCCAGGTGGTCGCGCACATACATTTGCAGCGCTTCGCCGGCGTGGGTGCCGTTGACCGCCAGCCTTACCTGATGGCCGGCGGCGGCCAGCCGCAGCGCGATGCCGGGGCCAATCCAGTCGCAGCGCCAGTCCGCCACCAGCACCTTGCCCCCTCTCACCGCTTCGCCGCGCAGCACTTGCCAGGCGTCCAGCACTTGCATTGCCCCCCCGCCTTCCAGCGCCGGCCAGCGCGGCCGCGCGCCGGTGGCCACCACTACCGCGTCCGGGGCCAGCCGCCGCACTAGTTCGCGGTCCACCCTGACGTTGCGCCTCACTTCCACGCCAGCCAGTTGCAGCTCCCGTTCCAGATTGGTGATCAGGCCGCCGAACTCGGCGCGGCCGGGCAGCAGTTGCGCCAGCAGCGCCTGGCCGCCCAGTTGCGGGCCCGCTTCGTACAGGCTGACCTGATGGCCGCGCTGCGCCGCGATCACCGCCGCCTTCATGCCGGCCGGGCCGCCGCCGGCCACTAGCACTCGCCGCGGCGCGGCGGCTGGCCGCAGTTCGCCGTATTCCAGTTCGCGGCCGCTTTGCGGGTGTTGGATGCAGGAGATGGGCAGGCCGCGGTGGAAGCGGCCGATGCAGGCCTGGTTGCAGCCTATGCAGGCGCGGATGTCGTCATGCCGGCCCTGCTCGGCCTTGGCCGGCAGTTCCGGGTCGCAAATCAGCGCGCGGGTCATGCCGCAGCCGTCGGCCTGCCCGCCGGCCAATAGTTGTTCTGCTTCCTGCGGCTGGTTGATGCGCCCGGCCAGCAACACCGGGATGCTCAGCGCGCGCTTGAAGCGCGCCGCTTGCTCCGCTAGGTAGGCGGCCGGCAACGCCATCGGCGGCGCGATGTGGATGGCCGCGCCCAGGGTGGCGGAGCTGCCGGCCACCAGGCTGACGTAGTCCAGTTCGCTCTCCAGCGCCCGCGTCGCCGCCAGCGCAAGCTCGGCGTCCATCCCCTCGCCTTCTTCCTCGCCGGCGGAAATGCGCAGACCCACCACAAAGCCCGGCCCGCCACCGGCACGGGCGGCGGCCACCGCTTCGCGCAGGAAGCGCAGCCGGCCGGCCTCGTCGCCGCCATAGCCGTCTTGGCGGCGGTTGACTTGGGGGTTGAGGAATTGCGCCGGCAAATAGCCGTGACTGGCGACGATCTCGGCGCCATCCACGCCGGCGGCGCGCAGCCGCCGCGCCGCCGCTCCGTAGCCAGCGATGATTTCGTCTATCATTTCGCGGCTCAGCGCGCGCGGCTGCACGTGGAAGCGCTCGCTGGGCGTCGCCGACGGCGCGTAGGCCACGCTCAGCAGACCATCGGCGCTTTCCATGATTTCGCGGCCGGGGTGGAACAGCTGGGCAAATAGCTTGCAGCCTTCGGCGTGCACGGCCTCGGCCAGTTGACGGTAGCCGGGCACGCAGCTGTCGTCGGTGGCCATCAAGGCGTGCGAGGTGTAGCGCGCGGTTTCGTGAACGCCGGAGACTTGCAACACGATCAGGCCGACGCCGCCGCGCGCCCGCGCCCGGTGGTAGGCCACCAGCGCTGGGCTGACCCGGCCATCCTCTGGCAGCACGGTGTCGTGGCCGGTGGACATGATACGATTCTTCAGCAGCGCCGGGCCGATGCGCAACGGGGAGAACAGCAAGGGGAACAAGGTGCTCATCGCGTGAACCTTTGATCGGGTTGGCGGACGCCATCGCAGTGGCGCTTTGATTTTGCTTAAATTAAAATTTATTGCAAATTTTTTTAATAAAATTCAAGCATGAACCGCGGCCAAGCGCCGTCGCACAGGATTTCATCGTGAGCAAAAACGCAACATCCGCCGCCGAGGCCCCGCTGCAGCTGGGCGCCCGCATCCGCCAACTACGCAAGCGCCAGGGCCTGACGCTGAGCCGGCTGGCCGAAACCAGCGGCCTGTCCGTGGGCCACATCAGCCTGATAGAACGCGAGCTGGCCCAGCCGTCCATCAATGCGCTGGTCAATATCGCGCGCAGCCTGGGGGTAACGGTGCAATGGTTTTTCAATGACTCCGCCGAGCAAGCCGAGGATGAGAAGGACTACATCGTGCGCCGTGAGCAGCGGCCGCGGCTGGACTACCAGAGCGGCTTCGTCGATCACTTGCTGACGCCCCGGAACCAGCGCCAGCTGGAGATGATCCATTGCCTGATCCCGCCCGGCGCCAGCTGCAACGAGGGCTATAGCCACAACGGCGAGGAGGCCGGCTTTGTGCTCAAGGGCTCGCTGGAATTGTTTGTGGGCGAGCGCCAGTTCCATCTGGAACAGGGCGACAGCTTCGCCTATTCCAGCAGCGAGCCGCACCGCTACCGCAACCCGGGCAGCGGCGAGACCATTGTGATATGGGTGATTACTCCCCCCAGCTTCTGAGAAGCTGTTCAAAGTCTGCTGCGCTGCCTCGCTCTTGCTCGCTAGATCGTAAACACGTTCCAAAAGCCCGTAGGATCTCCGCTGCGCATCGTAAGGCGTCCACGGCGAGTACCGCTTCGACAGACTCCCCCCCCAGCAAAGCCGCTCGCTCAGCGGCTTTCGCCCTCTCCCGCGCAGGCTTGCGCAGCGCCTGTCCCGCTCAAAGCCGGCCAGTGCCGCAACAAATTTTTAATAAAATCAAAATATAATTTACAGTTTTTTGATCGCTTCCTAGACTGTTCAATCCGGCAAGGCTAAAAGCCGCTAACAAAACCACGCAGAGAACCTGAGCCAAGGCGCGCCGACGCAGAAAACGAAGTTTCTGCGAAGCTACAGTACAAGTCGTACGACAAATCGGCGCAACGCAGGATCAGGGGTTGGGTTAGCGGATCTAAGCCGGCTCCGCAGCACAAGAGGAGATTGGTCATGAAACTGACGTATCTGAGCATCGCCGCCAGCCTGCTGGCCGGCGGCGTCGCCTCCGCCAGCGAACTGGTGGTAGTGTCCTATGGCGGCGAGAACCAGGCGGCGCAGTCGCGCGCCTATTACGCGCCCTATCAACGCCAAAGCGGCGTGCGCATCGTCGCGGACGCCTGGAACGGCGAGTTCGCCAAAATCAAGGCGATGGCGGCCACCGGCCGTGCGCGCTGGGACGCGGTGGAGGTGGACGCCGCGGCGCAGGGACGCGGCTGTGAGGAGGGCCTGCTGGAAAAGCTGGATTACAAACGGATAGGCGACAAGGCCGACTTCGTGCCGGGCGCGGCCCAGCCTTGCGCCATCGGCATGTTTCTGGCCTCCATGGTGCTGGCTTACAACGAAGACAAGCTGAAAACCGCGCCGCAAAGCTGGCGCGATTTCTGGGATGTGAAGCGCTTCCCCGGCAAGCGGGCTTTGCGCCGCGGCGCGGCCTACACGCTGGAGATCGCGCTGCTGGCGGACGGCGTGCCGCCCGCCCAGGTCTACAAAACCCTATCCACGCCGGCCGGAGTGGACCGCGCCTTTCGCAAGCTGGATCAGCTCAAGCCTTATATCCAATGGTGGGAAAGCGGCGCGCAGCCGCCGCAATACTTATTGTCCGGCGACGTGGTGATGAGTTCTTCCTACAACGGCCGCATCAGCCTGGCGCGGCGAGAGGGCCGCAAGCTGCGGATGGTATGGCTCAACAACATCAGCGAGTTCAGCTACTGGGCTATTCCCAAGGGCTCGCCCAACAAGGACGAGGCCTTGAAGTTCATCGCCTTCGCCAGCCGGCCGGAACAGCAAAAGCTGTATTCAGAGCAGATGCCTTACGGCCCCAGCAATCGCAAGGCGCTTAGCCTGCTGCCGGCCGCGGTCCAGGCGGACTTGCCCAGCCACCCGGCCAATATGGCCGGTTCGCTGGCAATGGACGCCGCGTTCTGGACCGACAACGGCGAGGCGCTGGAGCAGCGCTTCGCCAGTTGGGCGGCCAAGCGGCCGTAAACGGCGCCGCCCATCCCGCAAACCTTAATCGACCCGCCGCCGCAACGGCGGGTCCGTCAGGCTCAACTCAGGCCAGACCCCAGCGCGTAAAAGCCACGCCCGGCGTCCAGCGGGATTGGACCGATGAGCTTGCCGGCAGCGGTAAAGCAGGCCCTGATAGCTGACGCCGTCGCCCACTTGCCAAGCGTGCTCGTTCAGCCGCTCAGAACCTGTTTACGATCTGCTACGCGTCGTGAAACGCGGCTCGGTGAGTGCAACTTCAAAATGCTTCCGTTCATGGTCTAGCGGCTTGGCCAAGCGCCAAAGCGCCTGGTCCAGCCGCGCGCTGTCTCCACGAGGCGTTGGCAGCGCCGGCGCGGGTTCCGCCGCCGCCAATTGTTGTTCGATGAAGGCATGGATCCGCGGGCGGCGCGGTCCGCGCATGGACTCGCCGCAGGCGATCTTCACCGCCAACAGGCGGTTGATCTCAACCGCCAGCTCGGCGGCGTCCACAACCCCGGCGGCCAGTTGGGCGAAGCGCGTCGGCGGCATGCCTCGCCCGGCGTCCAGCCAGCGCACGGCCAGCAAAGCCCTCAGCACGTACAGGTATTTTTTCAGACAGATACTGTCGCCCTGCAGGTGAGCGTTGAAGTTCTTGCGCGCCATCGCCAGGTAGTGCCAGCGACACTTGAGGTCCGAGCGGAAGTCCGGCGCCAGCCCGCGCAGCAGGCGCAGGGCCTGCGGGTCCGCCCGGTACACCAGCGGCGATTGCAGCCATTCGCACAGCGTGGGATTGGAGCCTTGCAGCAGACGCAGCGCTTTGCGCAGCTCCCAACCGCTGATGTCCAGCTCATTGTTGATCGGCAGTTCGATCACGTCGCGCTGCGGCATCACGCGCAGATACCATTCCGGCTCGTGCACGTAGATGAAGCGCACGTCGTAATCGCTGTCGGGCGACGGAAAGCCCCAGGCGCGGCTGCCGGATTCGCAGGCATAAAGCACCCTCACCCGATGCCGCCGTTCCAGCGTGTCCAGTTCACGCCCCACCCGCTCGCGCATCGCGTCTTCCAGCGGGTGCTGAAATAAAAATTCTTGCATTGTCTCTATCTCCAGGCAGCCGCAGAGCTTCCAACCCTGTTGGCGCCTTTCTTTAGAACCTGTTTCCGATCCGCTCCGCGCAGGGAGATATCACACAGCAAACGCCGCCGCGAAATACCGATGCACCACTTGAACATTCCGCTTTTCCCTGGTTTCGCCTTGTTTCGCCCTTGCTCGCAAGATCGCAAACACGCTCTTTGAACCTGTTCAATGTCCGCCGCGCACCCGCCAAACGGCTAGCAAAGGACGTTAAAAAACGCGCGCGCCGGGCCGGGAACGGGCCTTCACCCTTTCACGCAGACCACCTGGCGCAAGGTATGCACCACTTCCACCAGGCTGGACTGCGCCGCCATCACCGCGTCGATGTCTTTGTAAGCCATCGGGATTTCGTCGATCACGTCGGCGTCCTTGCGGCATTCCACATGGGCGGTAGCTCGCCGCTGGTCTTCCAGATCGAAACGGCGCTTGGCTTCGGTGCGGCTCATCGCGCGGCCGGCTCCGTGGCTGCAGGAACAGAAAGCCTCCTCATTGCCCAGGCCGCGCACGATGAAGCTCTTGGCGCCCATGGAGCCGGGGATGATGCCCAGTTGGCCCTTGTGGGCGGCCACCGCGCCCTTGCGCGTCACTAGCACGTCTCGGCCAAAGTGGGTCTCGCGCTGCACGTAGTTGTGGTGGCAGTTCACCGCTTCCACTTCGGCGTCGAAGGGCTTGGCGATCACGCCGCGCGCGGCGTCCACCACATGGCGCATCATCAGTTGACGGTTTTGACGCGCATAGTCCTGAGCCCACCCCACGGCTTCCACGTAGTCGTTGAAATGAGAGCTGCCTTCTTTGAAATAAGCCAGTTCGCGGTGCGGCAAGTTGGCGATGTGCCGGCGCATATCCGCCTGGGCCAGTTCAATAAACAGGTTGCCGATGGCGTTGCCCACGCCGCGCGAACCAGAGTGCAGCATGAACCAGACCCGATCCGCCTCGTCCAGGCACACTTCGACGAAGTGATTGCCAGTGCCTAGCGTGCCCAGGTGGAGGTAGTTATTGGTTTTCGCCAGCTTGGGATATTTGGCCGCGATGGCGTCGAAGCCCGGCAGCAGCCGCGCCCAGGCGGCGTCCACGCCGGCCGGCGGTCGCTGCCAGGCGCCCTTGTCGCGCCCGGAGCGGGGGGAACTGCGGCCGTGCGGCACCGCGGCCTCGATGGCGCCGCGCAAACCGCCCAGTTGGTCCGGCAAATCCGCGGCGCTCAGCGTGGTACGCGCAGCCATCATTCCGCAGCCAATATCCACGCCCACCGCCGCAGGAATAACGGCGCCCACGGTGGGGATCACGCTGCCGATGGTGGAGCCCTTGCCCAGATGGACGTCCGGCATCACCGCCAGGTGCCGGAAGATAAAAGGCAGCTGCGCGGTTTGCAGCAGTTGCTCGCGGGCGGCGTCCTCCACCGGGACGCCTTGCGTCCACATCTTGATTGGCGCGCCATTGGGCGCTTGCAGGGTTTGGTAGGGATTCACGGTCATATTCTTGTCTTTCTTTGTGCATATCTGTTTTTAGAGCCGCTAACAGAACCGCGCAGCGTACCTGAGCCAAGGCGCGCCGACGCAGAAAACAAAGTTTCTGCGAAGCTACAGTACAAGTCGTACGACAAGGAGGCCCAACGCAGGATCAAGGGTTCTGTTAACGGGTCTTAGAGCCTGTTCACGATCTCGCGAGCAAGAGCGAGACAAGGCGAAAACGAGCGAAAAAGCGGAGTGGTCACGTGGTACATGAGCATTTTGAGCTTGTACTCACCGTGCAACGCTTCACGACGCGCAGCAGATCGTGAACAGGTTCTTAGCGCGCTGCCGGCGCGCTTCGCCCCAAGGGCGGACAGGCTTGCGCCTCCGCACCCATTTCGCTTATTGCCAGAATCGTGCCAGCTTGATGACAACTCAAAATAGAACCAACAAGCCATTGATTAAACAATAACAAACCTTCCACGAGGCAACCAATCTCCGTATTTTGAAGAAACACAGCCAAGTCTTTTTTGATAAAATATTCTATTAAATTATCCAAATAGATAAGATATGCGCGAAAGAGTGGCGATTGGTTTCCTGGGTACGGTGCTGGACCGGCGCGGCCACGGCACCGAGCGCTGGAAAAAATGGCGGCCCTCGGTGGGCATTTGCGCCCAGCCCGAAATGCCGCTGCGGCGGCTGGAATTGCTGCACGACAACCATCATTCTCGGCTGGCTCAGCTGACGGCGCAGGATATCGCCGCGGTGTCTCCGGGTACCGAAGTGCGGCTGCATGCAGTCAATCTGCAAGACCCGTGGGATTTCGAGGAGATGTACGCGGCGCTACACGATTTCGCCTTGCGCTACGCCTTCGACACCGAACGCGAGGATTACCTGGTCCACATCACCACCGGCACCCATGTGGCGCAGATTTGCTGGTTTCTACTCACCGAATCCCGTCACCTGCCGGCGCGGCTGCTGCAAAGCTCGCCGGCGCGCCAGGGCCAGCGGCTGGCCGGCGAGGTCAGCCTCATCGACCTGGATCTGTCGCGCTACGACCAGATCGCGCAACGTTTCCGCCAGGAGAGCGACGACACCGTGTCCTTTCTCAAGTCCGGCATCGCCACCCGCAACCCCCGCTTCAACCGCCTGATCGAGCAAATCGAGCGGGTGGCAGTGCGCTCCGACGCGCCCATCCTGCTCAGCGGCCCCACCGGCGCGGGCAAGAGCCAGCTGGCGCGCCGGCTCTACCAGCTGAAAAAAACGCGTCATCGGCTGGATGGCCGCTTTGTCGAAGTCAATTGCGCCACCCTGCGCGGCGACAGCGCGATGTCGGCCCTGTTCGGTCATGTGAAGGGCGCCTTCACCGGCGCGCACGCGGAACGCTTCGGTCTGTTGCGCAGCGCGGACGGCGGCATGCTGTTTCTGGACGAGATAGGCGAACTGGGACTAGACGAACAGGCGATGCTGCTCAAGGCCATAGAAGAAAAGCGCTTCTTCCCCTTTGGCAGCGATTGCGAGGTGCACAGCAATTTCCAGTTGATTTGCGGCACGGTGCGGGACTTGCGCCAATGGGTGCGCGCCGGCCGTTTCCGCGAGGATTTGTACGCGCGCATCAATCTATGGAGCTTCGACTTGCCCGGCCTGGCCGAACGCCGTGAGGACATCGAACCCAATCTGGAGTTCGAACTGGCGCGCCACGCTGAGCAACATGGCCAACGCGCCCGCTTCAACGCCGAGGCGCGCCGCGCCTACCTCGCCTTCGCCGCGTCTCCGCAAGCGCGCTGGCAAGGCAATTTCCGCGAACTGTCCGCCTCGGTCACGCGGATGGCCACGCTGGCCGACGCCGGCCGCATTGACGAGGAAGGCGTCAACGAGGAAATCGCGCGGCTGCGCCACGGTTGGCAAGAGCAAGCGTCGGACGAGGCCCTGGCGGCGCTCGACCCGGAGCGTCTGACGCGGCTGGACCTGTTCGACCGCATGCAATTGGAAGGCGTGCTGCGCGTCTGCCGCGACGCCGCCTCGCTGTCCGAGGCCGGCCGCCGGCTGTTCGCCGCCTCGCGTCAGCTCAAAAGCCAGCCCAACGACGCGGACCGGCTGCGCAAATATCTGGCGCGCTTCGGCCTGGATTGGGAGCAGGTGCGCCGCCGCGATTTAGGCTGAACGGCCTATTGCCCGTCCGCCGCCGCCAGCGTAGCATTCATAAGGTGTAAAAAATATATACCTTAAAAGGCGACCACCATGCCGGACCCGCTCTCAACCGAACAGCAACAGGAAGTGGACTTGGCGCGCAACTTGCTGCGCCAGGTCATAGACCCGGAAATCGGCGTCAACATCATCGACCTTGGCCTGGTCTATCGCATCGACCCGCAAGCCGAACATTTGTTGATCGAGATGACCATGACCTCGCCCGCCTGCCCCATGGGCGAAATGATCATGGATGAAGTGGAATTCGCGCTCACTCACGGTCTGCCGCCGCAGCGTCGCATCCATGTCAACCTGGTTTGGGAGCCGACCTGGTCGCCGGAAAGGATGAGCGAGGACAGCCGCCGTCATTTCGGCTGGCGGGCATGAGCGCCCGGCTGCCCTGGCTGGGCCTGGCCGCGCTGTCCCTGTTCTGCGGCGCGCTGGCCGGCCTGGCTCGCCTGGGCTGGGCTGCCCCCGCCGCGACCGCGGCGCTGGCCGGTTGGCACGGCGCGCTGATGATAGGCGCGTTCTTCGGCGGGGTAATCAGCCTGGAGCGGGCAGTGGCCTTGAACCGCCGGTGGGCCTTGCTTGCGCCGGCGGCCGCGGGACTGTCCGGCCTGAGCCTGATCGCCGGCCTGCCGCCGCTGACGGCGCAGTTGCTGCAGACGCTGGCCGCGGTTGTCTTGCTGGCCGGCGGCGTCCAGGTGCTGAGGCGTCAGGCCGCCGCTTTCACTCTGACCCTGGCCGCCGCCGCGCTGTGCTGGCTGATCGGCAACCTCGCCTGGCTGCTGGGCAGCGATTTGCAAGCGGCCATCCCCTGGTGGCTGGCCTTTCTGGTTCTGACCATTGCCGGCGAACGGCTGGAGCTGACCCGCTTACTGCCGCTTGCGCCGTCGGCCCGGCGCGGCTTCGCGTTAGCGGCCCTGGCGCTGGGCGGCGGCGCGGCGCTGTCCCTATGGCAGCCGGACGCCGGTCTGAGGCTGTACGCGGCGGCCTTGTTGGCGCTAGCCGTCTGGTTGCTGCGACACGACATCGCCCGGCGCAACGCGCGCCAGCAGGGGCTGACCCGCTACATCGCCGTCGCCCTGCTCTGCGGCTACGGCTGGCTGGCGGTGGCCGGCGCCTTGGGCCTGGCCGGCGCGCTGCTGCCCGGCCACCCTTGGCGAGACGCGGCCTTGCACGCGGTGGGCCTGGGCTTTGTGTTTTCCATGGTATTCGGGCACGCGCCCATCATCATCCCCGCGCTGACACGGCTGAAGCTGCCTTACCGCCCGCTGTTCTACGCGCCGCTGGCGGCCCTGCACCTGTCCTTGCTTCTGCGGCTGTACGGCATGCTGGACGGCGCTTTCGGCTGGCGGCGCGCGGCAGGCCTGCTCAATGCGCTGACCCTGTTGTTTTTCGTCGTCCTGCTGCTAAGCAGCTTGCGACGCGGCCGCGCCCCGGGGGATAGACTCCGGAAAGAAGCCACATCATGAAGCGACACCCCGCCTTGCCGGAATTGTCCCGCGAACACCACCTTGCCTTGAAAATGGCTCGCCAGGCCCGGCTGGCCGTCGAGTCCGACAATCCGGAACGGTAAGCGCAATTAGGCGTCGCGCTGGCGCCGCGCTAAAACCGCCCATTTGTCATCAAACAGGGGCTTTTGTCTGGCAAACTGCCATGCAGTGAACCATCACGCATAACGGACAAAAAATGGTCATACCGGGGACTCTCATCCGCCCGCTGCTGGCGGCGCTTGGCGTATGCTGGGCGCTGTCCGCCGCGGCGGCCGACATCAACGCCTATACCGAGGATCTACCACCGCTCAGCTATGTGGAAAACGGTAGGGTCAAGGGCTATGCCGCGGAGGCCTTGCGCCTGGTCGCGGCGGAGGCCGGGCTCAGCCTGGAAATTGAAGTTCAGCCCTGGCTGCGCGCATACGCCACGGTGCGGAAGACGCCGGACGCGCTGTTGTTCGCCATGGTGCGCACGCCGGAGCGGGAAACACAGTTCCAATGGGTGGGGCCGATAGGCCCGCGCCGCGTCTTCCTGTACCGGCTGTCCGCCCGCCGCGATATCCGCCTGGGCAGCGCGGCCGACGCGCGGCGCTATCGGGTGGGCGCGCTGGCCGGCTCCGCCGCCTTCAACCGGCTGGCGGCGCTAGACCCGCGGCGCGAAGGGCTGGACGCCGGCCAGGACGACGCGGCCAATCTGAACAAGCTGCTGCTGGACCGCGTCGATCTGGTGGCGATGCTGGATTGGGCGATGCGCTGGCATCTGGACAAGCTGAAGCTGCCGCCGCGCACGGCCGCGCCGGCTTATTTGCTGGACGGCGGGGGGCAATACTGGTTCGCGCTCAATCCGGACACGCCGCCGCAGCGCGTCCTGCGTTTGCAGAAAGCCTTGAACCGCGTTGTCGCGGACGGCCGGCTGCGGCTGTTGCGCCGGCGCTATCTGGGCGATTAAGAGCCGCTAACAAAACCGCGCAGAGAACCTGAGCCCAGTACCCGTAGTACGCCAAGGAGGCACAACGCAGGATCAAGGGTCTTGTTAGAACCTGTTTACGATCCGCTGTGCGTCGTGGAGCGGGTGAGTACGGCTTCGAAATGCTCATGTACCATGTGTACACTCCGCTTTCTCAGCCGTTTTCGTCTTGTCCGCCTTAGCTCGCGAGATCGTAAACACGTTCTTAGCGGGTCTAAGCCGTGCGAAACCGGGCGGCGCCAGCTTGTCGCTGCTGGACCTGGCCACATCCTTCGCCCTGCTCTACCACGGGCTGTCGGCCAGATTGGGATGGAGGAGGAAGTGGAGTCGCAGCACTTCGCCTATAGCACGCTGTGCGCCGACGCGGCCGCCTGGGCCGTGTTGCTGGCCTTGCTTGCGGCTGCCTTTGTTCGGCGGCGGGCGATTCAAGCGGGCGGCGGCAACCGCGTCACGGTTTCGATACGGGCGATGCCGCCCTCGTTGCAATGGTGGACCACCACCACTTTGGCGGCCTGGCCCTCGCGCAGCTCGTCCGGCGGCAAGCCCAGGTCTTCCGCCAATTTCTCCAAAGCGACGTTGGGGATCGGGCTGCGTTTCTGCTTGCCGGTGAAGCGCCAGTAATTGATGCGCGACCAAAGTAGCAGGCATAAGCCAATCAGCGCGATCTCTAAGCCGTAGTCGCGCAGCTTGTCCAGATGTTCCGGAGCGTCCTCCGCGCGGAGCGCCGCCGGCAACACGTCCCGGCCCCAGATCAGGTAGCCGACATAGGCCAGGGCCGGCAGCCACAGATAAAGCCACGCCAGCCAGCACACCAGGGTCATCAGCCAGGACAGCAGCCGCTGTAAGGCGCTCATATTGTGCGAGGCCTGGATAATCAGGCCGTCTCCCAGCCGGCTCATGCCCTCACTCCCCGGTCCGGGCTGACCCAGCGCGCGCGCTTGCCCTTTTTGCGGAACACGGCCTGCGGGAAAGCCACGATCGTGGTGCAGACGTTCAGCAGCCAGTAGACCAGCGGATACCACACCATCCAATAGTAGTTCTTGCCCAGTTTGGCGTCGTACTGGCTATCCATCATCTTGCTGATCATGAACTGCAACATGCAAGTGCCGCCCAGCACCATGCCGTGCCAGCGCGGGATCAGCGGCGTGCCGATCTGGGGCAACCAGTCGCCCAACACCAGGCTCAGCAGCCAGTACGCGATGATCCCGGCCATGGTGTAGGACCACACCACGCTGAGGAAGTATTCGGAGTATACCGGCCACATATGGCGGTGCCGCCAAGTGCGCAACACCCAGGCGTTGCGCATCAGCGCCTGGGTGCCGCCCTTGGCCCAGCGCAGCCGCTGCTTCCACAGCCCGCGCAGGGTTTCCGGCATCAATATCCACACCAGCGCGCGCGGTTCGAAGCGCACGTTCCAGTGCTTGAGCTGGAGTTTCCAGCTGATGTCGATATCCTCGGTCAGCATGTCCTCGCTCCAGTAACCCGCCTGGTAAACCGCGGTCTTGCGGAAGGCGGTGATCACGCCGGACACGGTGAACAATCTGCCGTAAGTGCGTTGCGCTCGCTTGATCAAGCCAATGATGGCGGTGAACTCCCCCACTTGCAGCCGCCCCAACAAGGTGGTGCGGTTGCGGATGCGGGGATTGCCGGTGACCGCGCCCACGCGCGGCGAGGTCAGGAAATGGCGCATCAGCCATTTGCCCGCGTACGGGTCCAGCAGCGCGTCGCCGTCTATGCACAGCAGGTATTCGTGGCGTGCCAGCGCCAGCGCGGTGTTGAGCCCCACCGCCTTGCCCTGATTGGTGGCCTGGTGCACTACGCGCAGCCTTGGATGCGCGGCGGCCAATTCGTCCAGGATGGCTCCGGTGGCGTCCCGGCTGCCGTCGTTGACCGCGATCACTTCGAAGTCCGGATAGTCCAGCGCCAGCGCGTAAGCCAAAGTCTCGCGCACGTTGTCTTCCTCGTTGTAGCAAGGCACCACCACGCTCAGGGGCGGATAATCCAGCACTGGCGGCTGGTTCAGCGGCGGATCTTTTCTTTCGTAGTGGAGGTAGTAATGCACCGCCCCCACCATCCACAAATACGCCATGAACAACGGATAAAAAAAGGCATATGCCAGCAGCAATATCAATGCCAGGTCCACAACACGTCTCCTCGCCCCTTGATGCGATGAATCATCAATCGCCTAATGGTTCCACCGCCGCATGGGCGGGGCCCGCCTCCAGCCGCGGCGCGCCTTGTAGCAGGCGCTTGGCCCCCGCCGGAGGCCTTTATTCTTCCGGATGCGCCGTCATCGAAAATACCCGCCTGAACGCTTTCAGCCTGGGTTGATCGTGGAACAAGTCGTCCGGGTAGTAGGCGATATGCCGCGCCCCCAGAGTGTTGAGTTCTCGCACCGTGGCGGCCAGCTCCGCGGTGGGGATAGGCTTGCGGCTGCGCCAGTCCACCGCCTGTAGCTCGAACACGGTTTTTTCCAGCGCGCCCGGCTTGGCCGCCACTTTGTCGAACAGGCGCCGCATCCAGGCCTTGGGATCGGCCGCGTTTTCCATATAAGGCATCGCCATCACCGCCACCCGGTCATAGCGTTTCAGCGCGCTGTCGAAGGACTGAGCGAACCAGGTTTCCGAATCCGGGTTGAGCACCACCTCGGCGTAAAGATTGCGCGCGGTGCGCAAGTCCGGCTGGTATTGGCGCACCACGGCCGCCAATTCCATGCTGAAGTCGTCCAGCAAGGCGGTTTTGGCTCGCGTCCAGCGCGCCATTTGTTCCGGATCGGCGCGCACTTCGGCCACACCGGCAGCCAGGCCCTGCCCTTGCCGCGCCAGACGGGCCGCCTGGCCGGCGTCTTCGAAATCGGACAGAGTGGCATCGTCATGGAACAACAGGCCGCCAAAGCGGGAGCTGCGCGCCAAGTCTTCGTAAATCTCGCGAATCAGCTGGCGCACCGGCGGGGAATACGGAGTCAACCGCGCATAGCCCTGTGTCTTGGCCTGAGCGCCTCCGGCCTGCTCCGCCAGCACCCGCTCGCCTGCCAGCGGATGGCCCGCCGGCAGTACGAAGCCCAAAAGCGGCATCCAGGCGTAGACCCTGACGTTGGCCCGGGTCTGCAATTGCCAGGCGGCGCGGTTGAAGAGGTCCGCGCGCATCGGCAGATGGCGGTTGGGGAAATACAGCGCCTGCGCCACGCCGTCGCCGTCGGGATCGGCGAAAGCCTGCAGGTAGACGGTGCTCACGCCCATCGCCTTGACCCGGTCCAGCAGCCGGCCCAGGTTTTCGTCCTGCCGCTTGGGGTCGGGATCATAGATATAGTCCAGGTCCACGTGCATGATGCGGCTGGGTTCGGGCCGGATGCCGTCCGGCCAGCCGTTCAGCTGCTTGAATTGATAAGCCAGATCGGCCAGGTCCATATTGGCGTCCAGCAGCACCCGGCGCAGCGAGGACAGCGGGGTATCCCGGTCGTTGATGCCCGCGCCCAGCCCCATGGTCACCGGCATGCCTTCCTTCGCCGCCACCTTCGCCGCCTGCGGCGAATAGCTGCCGTAAGGCCACACCATCGCTCTGGGCGCAACGCCCAGCCGCGCCTTGAGCAGCGCGCTGTTGCGGCGCAAATCGTCCTGGATGCGCGCCAGATAAGCCGATTCGCTTTCATAACCGCCAGCGCGGTAGGCGCGGGCAGTCAGGGCCGGCTCAAGATTGCCCTGGGGATTGGCCAGCACGCCCAGGTGAGAGGCATAGCTGTGGCTGGCCACTTCCACCAGGCCGCTGGCCCGCATTTCGCGGATTTGCTCCCAGCTCAGGAATTTGCTCCGCCCCGCCACGCCGTCGCCATAGCTGACTTGGCTACCCTCGGGCGCTTCCAGCCAACTGCCCACCAGCGCAATCACGGCCGGCGCCTGGAACAGCTTCAGCACCGGATAGACATTGGTGTACACGCTGCGATAGCCGTCGTCGAAAGTCAGCAGCACCGCCTTGTCCGGCAAGGGCTTGCCGCCGGCGCGGTCATCCAGCACCTGCTGCAAGCTGACAAAGCTGTAGCCCTGGCCCCGCATCCATTCCATCTGTTTCACCAGCGCGCGGGCGTCCACCGCGAATGGGTCCGACGCGCCGCTGTCGGTCTTGTCCACCTCGTGGTAGCACAGGATCACCAACCGCCCGGCCGCCGCTTGCGCCCAGCCGCTCCACAACAGGCAGGCCGTCATCAGGGCCGCCAGCCATTGTTTCATTTTCATCAGAAGCGCCAATCCAGATTGAGATAAACCTTGTTGCCGGTTTCAGCCTTGCCGTCATAGGGATGACGCACTCGGGTGAAGCCGTAGCGCAGGCTGCCGCGGCTGCCCCAGCGCCACTCTTGTTCCAGCAGCAGACCCCACACGCCGCCGGCGCCGAAATCGCGCTGGGTATAGCTGCCCAGCGTCAAGCCCAAGCGCTGATGCCAGGTGGTTTCGTACTCGCCCCACAGCTTCCATTCCTGCATCGCCGTCACCGAAGCCTCGCCATCGGCGCGCGGGTTGAAGTAGCGGGCGGACGGCACCGCGTCGTTGGCGCTGGCCGCCAGCGTCAGAATGGTGTTGAGCTTGTAGCGCGGGCCGCTGACCCAGCGCTGGTCCCAGTTGGCCGACACCGCGCGGCGCAGATTGCCGTCGGACAAGGACAGCGCTTCGGCTTGCAAGGCGTAGCTGCGATAGTCGTCGGCTCGGTATTGCAGGCTCAGTTGGGACCGGTTGCCGCGCACATCGTCCAAGCGGCCTTTCAACGGCGCTTCGGCGCTGTTCAGCTCGAAGCGAGCGCCCAGCGTCCAATAGTCGTCCGGCGTCCAGTCGTAGCCGGCGAAAGCGCCGCCGCGCCGCCCGCCGTCTATCTGGCCGGTAAGGCCGAATTCGCCGCGCCCTTGTTCGCCGCGCCATTCCGCGCCCATGCCCAGCGCCTCGTAACGGGCCGAGGCCGTCTCGTTCACATAGCTGGCGCGTTGCAACTGGTGCAGACCAAACAAGCGCCAGTGGCCGAACGGCGAGGAATACAGCCGCGCCGAGCTTTCCCAGGCGTTTTGTTCGCCCGCGCCCTGGCCGCCGCTCAAATCCTTCTTCCCCTCCAGCACCAGCTCCGGCCTCCGTTCCAGCCGGGCGCGTTCCCTCAGCTGGCGCACGCCGGCGTTGTCCACATCCAGCTCGTTCAGCCTCAGCAGCTGGCGGTCCGCCTCGTCCAGCTCCTGCAAGTCCAGCGCGGCGCCGGCCAAGCCGGTTGCCGCCGCTTCCGGCTGGTCCGGCTCGTCCACGCTCAGCCGAGTGAATACGCCTCGCGCCAGCCGCGGCCAGCCGCGCATCAGAGCCAGGCTGCCCTGGTTCTGTCGCAATTCGGGATTAAATGACGCTTCGTCCAGCAAAGCCTCCATCTTCTTCCAGCCCCCGCGGGTGTCCTCTTGGTAGGCGGTCACCATCGCGTCCAGCAAGGCCACGCGCTGGAACGCCGGATTGAACACGCGCCGGCCGCTGGCGCGGTCGGTTTTCAGCCGGGGAGCGGCGGCTTGCAACGCGGCCAGCTCCCGGCGGCAGGCGGCGTGCTGGCCGGACTCCAACAGGGCGTAAACCAGGCCGATTCGCCAATCCAGCGCCTCGTCCGCCTGCGGCGCGTCGCGCAGCGCCGAGCGGTACAGCTCCTCTGCGCGCAGCGGCTGGCGCTGGTTGAGATAAGCGTCGGCCAAGGCCGCGCGGGCATACGGCGACCACGCCTGGCCGGCCCGCTGCCGGTCCAGGGCGATGGCCTGCGCAGACAAGCCGCGCTGCTGCAACATTTGCACGCGGTCATCCGCCGCCAGCGCGGCGAACGGCGGCCGCGCGGCTTCAGGCCGCGCCGAGATGTCCTGATTAAGCTTCAGCGCCGCGTCGGTTTGCGCGTGCCGGCCAGGTCCGCTGTCCTGGCTTTCCTGGATGCGTCCCCAACGGCTCAAAGTCGCCGCGCGGTCAAAATCAACCTGCAAGGCCAGCCGGGGATCCGCGATGGACGCCTGACCTGCCTGCCACGGCGCGCCCAAGCGGAGCAAGCAGCCCAGATAACTGCGCTCCAGCTCCGGGTCTCCGGGAAAGCGCGCCCGCGCGCGGATCAGATAGTCCAGCGCCCGGGTCAGGTCCCCGCTTTGCAGCAAGACGTATGCACGCGCTCGGGTCAACTCCAGTTCGTCGGCCGACGAGCCGGCCGGCGCGGCGTCCAGAGTGGCCAGCGCCGTCGCGCCGTGTCCGGCCTCGGATTGGGCCATCGCCAGCCCGGCGCGGTAGCCCGCCGCCGGCTGACGCGCCAACAGCAAACGGTACAACCGTTCGGCCTCCGCGGCATCGCGTTGGTCGCGCGCAACACGCGCCAGCCGCGCCAGCGTGTCCGCCGACATCTCGGCTTCGTGGCCAGGCAGCACCCGCAGAGCCTCCGCGCCGCGCCCGCTCCAGCACAGCAGGGTCAAATAATCGTCCAGCAAAGGCGCGGCCAGCGGTCCGCGCGCGCGCTCCCGCTCCAGCATCGCCAGCGCCGGTGCGGTCTGCCCCGCCCTAGCCTGGACGATGGCCGCCGCGTACTCCGGCTGTTTCCAGACCGGCGTCTCCGCGCCGGCCGCAGCGCCGGCCAACAACAAACCAGCGGTCAGGCTGGTGAATAGATTTCGCGTCATGCTTGACCCGTCATGGCCTCTATCAACATCAAGTTATAAGTTATTAAACGAATACTAAATTTCACTCAATTAGATAGCAAATTTTTTTTCTATTTAAATTTATTATTTAAAATAGTCCGCATGGAAACCTACCCCACTCGCATGAGGCCAATATAGCCGCTGGCGCGCGGCTTGCTGGCTCGACTGACCAATTCAGCTCTCCCAAAAAATTACGCTTGACGTATAGTTTGTATAACGTACTATATGACGACAGGCGGCCGCCTCACCTCATCCCCTTAAGGAATCGAACTATGGCTATCGAAGTATTGGAATTGCACCATCAAGGCTTGCGCATGCCACTGAACCTGGTTGAGGCCATGGGCGCGTTTTACCGCGACGTGCTGGGCCTGGATGCCGACGGCGGCCGCTGGCACATCCCCGGAGTGCCCGGATTTTTCCTGGACCTGGGCAACGACTGCCAGATTCATCTGCTGGGCAACGACGGCGCATCCCCGTATGCGCAGGGCGCGGATCAGGACCCGGTAGACAATCACGTGGCGCTGGCGGTAAGGGACATCGTCCAAGCGGAGGCGGAACTGCTGCGGCAAGGCATCGCTCACTGGAAACAGGCCAACGTCGCCGCGCCGGAACTGACGCAATTATTCCTGCGCGACCCCGCGGGCCACTTGATAGAGCTGCATCAGATCGGCCATTGCCGCTGCAAAGCCAGCGACCGCGACCGCGCCGACGCGCTGGCGGCGGCGGGCGCGCAGCCCAGCGCGCCGCGCTGAAAAACGGGTTCAGTCCGCTTTCAATCTACTCCACACCTTGGCGAGCAAGGACCAAAGCGCCGCGCATTCGCTCTCGTCCAGCGCCTCGGTCAGGCGCTGGCAAGCGCGCCAGAAACCCGGCAGCGCTTGCCGCAGCAGTTCCCGGCCGGCCTCGGTCAGGCTCAGCTCCAGGCTGCGGCGGTCTTCGTCTCGCAATTGTCTTTGCAGCAGGCCGCGTCGTTCCAGCCAATCCAACTGGCCGGTGACAGTGGAGCGGGTCACCCCTAGATAGTCGGCAATCGCCGACGGGGTGAGCGGCCCGTTCCGCCACCACCCCCGCTCTTGCAGCGAAAACAGCATCAACACGTTCAGCTTGCTTTCGGTCACATCCAAGGACCGCAAATCCGCGTTCACCGCGCCCAGCACGTCGTCGCTCAACCACAGCAGCAGCAGGCCGAGCCCGGCGTGGGTCTGGCTCACCTCCTCGCCGGCGCTATGCGTCAGCAATTGCAAATGTGGGGCGATGGCCGGCTCCAGCGCGCGCGTGGCGGCGGAAGCATCAGATGGAGGAAAGGAGGTGGCGGCGGCGTCGGACATGGCTTCAAGACAAGAGGAGGAATCAAACCCGCAGCAGGCTTCGCCTACCGCGGAAACGAGGGCAGCGCGCGGGGCTCCCGCGGCTATCATAGTGGCCGGCCCGGCGCGACGCAAACGTCCGAGGGCCCGATCGCTCAGCCCGCCGGCTCCCTGGCGGATTTGCAAGCGCCCTTCTTGAAGATCTCGCGGTTGCGGTCCGTAGCCGGCGGTTAAGAATCGACGAGGATGGCACGCGTCCAGTGGCCATCGGTGGGATTGGATATCAGAATGAATGGCAGCCCTGATCCATCAGCCGCGCGCGCTCACAAGCTCATCAATGATTGAATCAAGCCTCTCAGAAGGTGTTGACGATCTCGCGAGCAAGACAAAGCGAAAACCGTTGAGAAAGCGGAATGGTCATACGGGGTATGAGCATTTCGAAGCGGTACTCACTGTGTCGAGTCTCACAACGCGCAGCAGACTTTAAACAGGCTCTTAGCGCCGGACCGGCGCGACAAACCAAGCGTAATCGGCCTGCCCCGCATCCAGCTTCATGCCCTCTTCCGCCAGGATCAACACCCGCAGCGGCGCTTGCGGCTGCAAGTCGCGCACATGCAGCGGCACGCCGATGTCGGCGGCGGCATGGTAGGCGCCGGCAATCAGCAAAGCCGGCGCCGGGGCGGCCAACAGCCTCTCGGCCATGCGCCGGTCGCGCGCCTGCTGCACCGCCAGCATCGAGGCCAGGTGCTCGGCCGTGAGCTGTCCACCATGCTCCTCGCGGATCAGTTCGCTCAGTTTGACGCGCACCTCCGGCCGCGTGGACGCCCGCCCCGACAATTGCGCTTGGCTGCGGTATACCGTCCGCATCTCGCTCTTGTCCAGATTGGCTGCCAGCAAGGGATAAGGCGCGCTCAACGCATGCTCGGCCAGCTTGCCGTACAAGGGCCACGGCCAACCCGGCTGCCAATCCACCGCCTGCGCCAACGCCTTGCCGGACAACGGCTTGCCAGCGCGCAGCGCCGCCTGAGTCTGTTCCACCTTGGCTTGTTGCGACGGCGTCAGCATTTCCAGCAGCACGCTGCCCTGCGGCCGGCGCGCCGCCAGTTCCGCCGCCAGCCAGCGCTCAATGCGGTGGTGCTCGGGATTGTCGTGCTTTTCCCCCACCAACAAACGCGGCGCCGGAGCCAGGCGCTGCAACAATTGCGCCGGCTGCAAGGCTTCGCCGCTGTGCAAGTCCACGATGCGGCCAGGCGGATCGGTCTCCTGAGGCAAGGCGGCGCAGCCGCTCAGCAGCACAATGCCCAGCAGCTTCCAAATTGACTTCATAACGGCTCCCTATCGCATCGGCGCTGACGTAAGATTTCAGCATCTTAATTGCAATTGATTCTTATTGTTATTAATAAAATACCTAAGGGAACTGCATTCAGGCCCTCCAAGCCGCCCGCCCGCGCATCGCGGGCACGATGTCTCTCGCAAAGGGGGATAAATTTCTTGAAACTAGACGACCGGTCTAGTAGAATTCAGCCCATGTCACGTCCCAACCAGTTTTCTGATACTCGCGAACACCTGCTGGCCACCGGCGAAGCCATCATTCTAGGCAAGAGCTTCTCCGCCGTGGGCCTGGCGGAAATCCTCGGCGCGGCCGGCGTGCCCAAGGGTTCGTTCTACCATTACTTCCGCAGCAAGGAAGGCTATGGCGTGGAACTGCTGCGCCGTTATTTTGAGCAATACGACGGCAAACTGGTTAGCTTTCTGTCCAAGGACGCCGGCAGCGCCCGCGATTGCCTATTGCATTATTTCGACGGCTGGCTGGAAACCCATCGCTGCGACGAGCCGCAACGCTGTTGTCTGGCGGTGAAGCTGGCGGCCGAGGTGTCCGACCTGTCCGAGCCGATGCGCGAAGCGCTGGCCGAGGGCATGGGCTTTGTGGTGCGCAATCTGGCCGCTTGCATCCGCCGCGGCCAACAGGAAGGGTCGCTGGACGCGGACCTGCTGCCGGACGAAACCGCCAGCGCGCTGTATAGCCTGTGGGTGGGCAGCGCTTTGCTGTTCAAAACCCAACATTCGCGCGCGCCGCTGCTGGCGGCTATGGCGCACACGCAACAGATTCTGCGCGCGCCTTAGCCCTCAGAACCCGCCAAGGCAAGGCCGCTCACTCCCCGCTCCCCGGAGCGGGTTATTTTGAAATTACAACTAGACGACTGGTCTACTTCAAGGAGCCTAAAGCATGAATCAAACACTGGAACTGATGCAAGAGCACCGCAGCGTGCGCAGCTACCAAGACAAGCCCATTCCCGCCGAGGTGCTGGATGCAGTGCTGGACGCCGCCTGGAAAGGCCCCACCTCCATCAACGGCCAGCAAGTGACGCTGGTGGTGGTTCAGGATGCTGAACGCCGCCGAAAAATCGCCGAGATCGCCGGCGGTCAGCCGTGGATCGCCCAAGCGCCGGTCTTTGTCGCCATTGTTCCCGACTTCTACAAAACCCGGATCGGCGTGGAAAAAGCCGGTTCCGAGCAAGTGATACACAATAGCGTGGAAGCCTTCGCCGTAGGCGCGGTGGACGCCGGCATCGCGCTGGGCAACATCATGACCGCGGCCCGCTCCGCCGGCCTCAGCGTGGTGCCCATCGGCGGCATCCGCCGCGATCCGCAGGCCATGGTGGAGCTGCTGGAACTGCCGGAACTGACCTTCCCGCTGGTGGGTGTGGTGCTGGGCTACGCAGATCAGGACAGCGCGATCAAGCCGCGGCTGCCGCGCGCCAGCTTCGTGCATCGTGAACGCTACCAAGCGGCGGAACTGCCTGCAATGATCGCGCAGTACGACGCCGCCATCATGGATTACTGGAAGAGCATTCAGCGCGCAGACGGCCAGCCCTGGTCCGCCAACACCGCGCAGTACTACCGCAACGTGTATTTCCCGCAGGTCGCGCCGGTGGCGCGCAAACAGGGTTTCGGCTTCGATCAGTGATCGCGGCCGCCCCATTTTCTCCCGCTTAGAGCCAAGGAAACCGCAATGCAAGCCGACAAACTGTTCACCCCGCTGCGCGTAGGCGCCGTGACCCTGAAAAACCGAGTGGCGATGGCGCCGCTGACCCGGCTGCGCAACACCGAGCCGGGCGACGTGCCCACCGCGCTGGCGGAAACCTATTACGCCCAACGCGCCGGCGCCGGCCTGATCGTGGCCGAAGGCACCCACATCTCCCCCACCGCCAAGGGCTACGCCGGCGCGCCAGGCATCTACAGCGAAGCGCAAGTGGCGGCCTGGACCAAGGTCAACGCCGCGGTGCACGCCAAGGGCGGTCTGATCGCGCTGCAGCTGTGGCACACCGGCCGCATCTCGCATCGCTCGCTGCAACCGGACGGCGAAGCGCCGGTGGCGCCGTCGGCGATCCAGGCCGACAGCCGCACCAATATCCGCGCCGCCGATGGCAGCCTGGTGCGCGAACAATGCGACACCCCGCGCGCGCTGGAAGTCTCCGAACTGGCCGACATCCTGGAAGACTACCGCCGCGCCACCGACAACGCGCGCCGCGCCGGTTTCGACCTGGTGGAGATCCACGGCGCCCACGGCTATCTGCTGGACCAGTTCCTGTCGCCCCAGGCCAATGTCCGCACCGACGAATACGGCGGCAGCGTGGAAAACCGCGCGCGCTTCCTGCTGGAGGTTGTGGACGCGGTGGTGTCGGAATGGGACGCCGATCACGTGGGCATCCGCATCTCGCCGCTGGGCATCTTCAACGGCATCAGCAACACCGATCAACTGGACATGGCGCTCTACCTGGCCGAAGAGCTGGCCAAACGCAAATTGGCCTTCCTACACATTTCCGAGCCGGACTGGGCCGGCGGCCCGGTGCTGGACGAGGGCTTCCGCCAGGCGCTGCGCCAACGCTACCCGGGGGTGATCATAGGCGCCGGCGCCTATACCGCCGAGAAGGCCGAAACCCTGATCCGCCAAGGCTATATCGACGCCGCCGCCTTCGGCCGCAGCTATATCGCCAACCCGGATCTGGCCGAGCGCCTGCAAAGCGGCGCGCCGCTGAACCCGCCGGACCCTGCCACCTTCTACGGCGGCGACGAGCGCGGTTATACCGACTACCCGGCGATGAATCACTAAGCCCAGCGCTAACCGCCAAACACGCGGCGCGTCTCCCCTCCCGAGGGCACGCGCCGTTTTGCCATTGCCTCACCCATCCGGGCTTGCCGGCCGGCTATTTTCCGCCCAGAGCCGATACCGACCGCGTAAGCAAGCATTGACGGGCTTTTAACGCCCGGCCTGCGCCTTGACCCGGCAGCTGGCAACTGTGCACAATCGCTGCCGTGCCGTTCCTCGCGGCACCGGACTTGGCCGTCCGGCGAACTACACTGCGAACAAGCGCTTGAGTCTTGCGTTTGGATCGCTGCACTCGTGCGCGCTCACAATGGCGGGCCGGGTGGGGACACCTTAGCGGGTGTGCCGGAGTCGTGTAGTCCGGTCGGCCAACCCTGTTCGGTCTGCCACCTCCGCTTGGCCGTGGGGGTGGCAATGAAAAACCGCTACACGGAGGTGATCATGTCGATCAAAACCCCATCCCGCCGCCATTACCGTCCAGACCCGGACCCAACATCCCGCGCGGAATTGCCGTTTGCCGGCAACGCGTCCAACCGGCGCGGCGTCCATTGCTGGCAAGTTCCGCCCATAGACGACCAACACGCCGCACATTTGCTGGGCCGCGAATTCGCAGGACATTTCATCAAGTATTTGCAGGACAACCCCGAAGACGGTCTGCACAATCTGCTCGCTCAAATCGCCGCGGACATCGACTTTAGCGACAACAGCGCCGCCAAAGGCTATTGGGAAGGCTTCTTCAGCCTGCTGGAGCAAGTGCTGGCGCTGACCACCTCTCTTTTGGATGTATTCGACTACATCGACCGGCTCAACGCACGGGAGGCCGCCGAACGCGCGCTAAAATCCGCAGCAGTGCCCGGTACTTAACAATTTCAGCAAGCGCCGAGGCGCCCCAGCATGAAAAAAGGAAGCCGAATGGCTTCCTTTTTTTGCTCCCGGCACGGTGCGCGGAAAATCAGTTGCGGCCGCAGCAGGCCTTGTACTTCTTGCCGCTGCCGCAGGGGCAGATATCGTTGCGGCCCACTTTATCGCCTTCGCGACGCACGGTGCTGGGCGCCTGCTCCTTGGCGCGCCAGTAAGTGTAAACCGCGGCCAAGGCCTCCAGCAGTTCTTCCTTGTAGCCTTCCACTTCCTCGTCGCTGAAGGTCAGCAGATCTTCGCCGTCCTCTTGCTCGAAAGCCCCGCCCAACACCAGCATAGGCATCATCAGGCTTTCAAAACCCTCGTCCTCGTCGGCCACTTCGAACCAGTCGGTGTCCACCACGTCCAGCGCGTAGAGGAAGGCATTGGCCCAAGGCCAGTAGTCCGGCTCGTCGCTGTCGCTATCGTCTTCAGCGTACAGGATCAGATCCAGTTCCTTGCCGCCCGCCAGCGCGGCGGCGGTGGCGTCGTACAGCTTTTGCAGCAGGGTTTTCAGTTCAGCCGCGTCGTCCGCGCTCTCAAAGGCCGGCGCGTCGCCCAGCACTTCCTCCAGCCAGAAATCGGCGTCCACCGCGTCCGGACCGCACGCCAGAGCGGCGAAAAAGCCCTGCACTTCGTCCGGGCGCATGGTACTGCCGCTGGCGGACAAGGGGGTCAGCAGGTTTTCCAGACGCAGCAGATCGGCGTCGTTGAATACGGTAGTCATGATGGATTCCTCAGCTTAAAGATCAGTCTGGCGGCATTGTAAGCCAAAAAGCCCCGGCAAGCCGGGGCTTTTGTTCCCATCGCTTGCGGCGAGTCAGGCGGTTTTGCCGTCCGCCAGCCCCAACTTCTCCTTCATCTTCTCGCGCATGACGAATTTCTGGATCTTGCCGGTAATCGTCATCGGGAAACTATCGACGAATTCGATGTAACGCGGGATCTTGTAATGCGCGATTTGCCCCTGGCAAAAAGCACGAATATCGTCGGCGCTGGCGCTTTCGCCGTCGCGCAACCGGATCCAGGCGCACAATTCCTCCCCGAATCTATCGTCCGGCACTCCAATCACCTGCACGTCCTGAATCTTGGGATGGCGGTAGAGAAACTCCTCCACCTCGCGCGGGTAAATGTTCTCGCCGCCGCGGATCACCATGTCCTTGACCCTGCCCACAATATTGACGTAACCGTCGGCGTCCATCTCCGCCAGATCACCGGTGCGCATCCAGCCGGCGGCGTCTATCGCCTCGGCGGTCTTGGCCGGATCGCCCCAATAGCCCGGCATCACCGAATAACCGCGGGTGTGCAGCTCCCCGCTCTGGCCACGCGGCACGATGCGCCCTTCCACGTCCACTATCTTCACCTCCACGTGCGGGTGAATGCGCCCCACCGTGGCCACGCGCTTGTCCAACGGCGTGTCGGTGGCGCTCTGAAAGCTCAGCGGGCTGGTTTCCGTCATGCCGTAGCCTATGGTGACCTGGCTCATGTTGAGCTGGCTGGTCACCCGCTTCATCACCTCGATGGGACACGGGCTGCCGGCCATGATGCCGGTGCGCAGCGTGGACACGTCGTAATCGGAAAAATCCGGGCGGTCCAGCACCGAGATGAACATTGTCGGCACCCCGTGCAAGCCGGTGCACCCCTCTTCCTGCACCGCGCGCAGCACCTCCTGGGCGTCGAAGCTCTCCGCCGGAAACACCATGGTCGCGCCGTGGGTCAGACACAGCAAGGTGCCCAGCACCATGCCGAAGCAGTGGTAAAGCGGCACGGGAATGCATAGCCGGTCGTCCGGGCCGAACGCCATCGCCGCGCCGGCGAAGTAGGCGTTGTTCAGAATGTTGTGATGGGTGAGGGTGGCGCCCTTGGGGCTGCCGGTGGTGCCAGAGGTGAACTGAATATTGATCACATCGTCGAACTGCAGCGTCTCGCCCAAGCGCTGCAACCCGGCTTTCTCCTCCGCCGACGGCACGGCCATCAAATCGGCGAAATTGAGCATGCCCGGCGTGCGCTGCTGGCCCAGGCGGACCACGATCTCCAACTGCGGCATGGCGGCGGACTTGAGCCGGCCCGGCTCGCAAACGGCGAGCTCCGGCAGCAGATCGGCCGCCATCGCCAGGTAGTCGCTGCTCTTGAAGCTGGGCGACAGGACCAGCGCGCGACAGCCCACCTTGCTCAGCGCGTACTCCAACTCGGAGCGGCGGTAGGCCGGGTTGATGTTGACCATGATCAGCCCGGCCTTGGCGGTGGCGAACTGGGTCAGCACCCATTCGGCGTTGTTCTGCGACCAGATGCCGATGCGGTCGCCTGGCTTGAGCCCCAGCCGGATCAGGCCGCAGGCCAGCCGGTCCACATGCTCTCGCAGCTCCTCGTAGCTCCAACGTATCTGCTGGTGGCGCACCACCAAGGCTTCGCTGCGCGCATGCTCGCGGCAGGTCTGGTCAAACAACTGGCCGATGGTCTGACCGATCAAGGGCTGCGGGCTGGCGCCGTGGACATAGCTGGGCAGGGTCATCGAATCTCTCTCTCCTGGTAGACGGTACGTATCGCTTTTGTTTTTTTCATTCATCCCACAAGTTGACGATTACGTAAACGTAAATCATGCTAGAGCTGAGAACGCGTTAAAAAAAAGCTACAATCGCCGCTTGCCTTGGAACACACCATGACCGAACCCGAATTCTTCAGCATCTCCGACCTGGCGCGCGATTTCGACGTCACCCTGCGCACCATCCGCTTCTACGAAGAACAAGGCCTGATAGAACCCCAGCGCGACGGCCGCCAGCGGGTATTCAACCGTCGCGACCGCGCCCGGCTCAAGCTGATACTGCGCGGTAAGCGCATCGGTCTATCCTTGTCCGACATCCGCGAAATCCTGGACATGTATGAACTGGCCCACGACGAGGCCAGCCAGTCGCAAAAACTGCTGGACTTGGTACTGGAGCGCCGCCGCCAGCTGGAAGAGCAACGCCGCGACATCGACGCGGTGCTGGAAGAAATCACCCGCCTGGAAAACCACTGCCGCACGGTGCTGGCGCAGCCGCCAGCCGCGCGCAGCGCCTGATAGCGGCGGACTTAGCGTCCGGCTCTCAAAACCAGCTCACGATCTTTCGATTAAGAGTGGTAAAGCGTCGCTAGATACATAGGAAACCACGTATCCGATGCGCCCCAGGTCCCTTCAAGCCTGCCGGCGGGTGGCAGGCCCGAGGTTTTAGCTACGCAGAAACTTCGCTACGCTCGTTTTAAGCGGCTGCTTGTTCGAGCACCGCGACGTTAGCGCGCCATCACTGAGCGAATCTTTGATTCGCTCAGTTGATAGGGGAATTTGGCCGCGCAAATTCCCCTTTCCGTTCGCGGGGCGGAACCGGCCCTAAATCATCATCCGCGTAGCGGACTCAATGCCTTAACAATACTTCCGATCAAAAAATATCGTAAACAGACCATCAAGCCCACACCATCACCTCGGCCACCGGCCGGCGCGGCTTCTGCGGCCAATTGCCGCCCGCCGCCCGCCCCACCGTCACCAGCATCACCGGCAACTCGTCCGCGCCCAGGCCAAACTCCCGCGCCACCGCGACCGCGTCGAAACCGCCCATCGCGCAACTGGCCAGGCCGCGCTCCTCGGCCGCCAGCAGCAAAACCATCGTCGCCAATGAGGCGGAACGGATCGCCTCGTCGTGCTGCGCGCGCGCGTCGTCCCGGAGGGCCTTCTCCGCTGCGCGCAGCCAGCTGTCGCTGACCTCCGGCGGCAGGATGCCGGCGTCCACAGCCGGCCGCAGCGACGCCTCCAGCCCGCGATGCGCGTTCAACGTGCCGCAGCAGATGAAGGTCACCGCCGCGTCCGCCACTTTTTACTGGCCGTAGCTGGCTGCCTGCAAACGACGCTTGGCCTCGGCGCTGCGCACCGCGACGAACTTCCAGTTCTGCAAATGGTAGGCCGACGGCGCGCGGGTGGCGGCGTTCAGCAACTGCTCGATCTCCGTGTCCGCCAACACATGGGAGGGATCGAAGTGATTGGCCGACACACGCTGGTCCAGCAGGGTTTGCAAAGCGCTCTTCATGAACAGACTCCTTATCTGATTGTTTCTGATTGATTCCATTACCGCTCAAGACCGCGCGCGCGCCGCGCCGGCCATGATCTGCTTCTCCGCCGGCGGCGACGCGGCCATGCTACGCTGCACCGCCAGCACGCTGGCCAGCACCGTGGCCAGGCCCGCCAGCTGCAAGGGCCCCAAGGCCTGCCCCAGCAGCAGCCAGCCCAACAGCACCGCCGTCAGCGGGCTGAGCAGGCCCAGCGAGGACACCGCCACCGGCGACAGCCGCGCCAGCCCGCGAAACCACAATAAATAGGCCAGCAAGGCGCCGAACAGGCAGAGATAGCCGTAACCCAGCCACTGCGTCGCGCCCAGCGCCGGCAAGGCCGGGTCCAGCACCCAGGCCAGCGGCGCCAGCATCAGCCCGCCCAAGGCCAGTTGCCAGCCGGTCAAGGCGGCGAGCGGCGCGCTCGGCCGCCAGCGCCGGGTCAGATAAGTGCCGCTGGCCATCGCCACCGCGCCGCCCAGCGCCGCCAACATGCCTACGCCGTCCCAGACAGCGCCCGGCGACAACAGCAAGGCCGCCATGCCCGCCACCCCGGCGATGCCGGCCCAGGCGGCCACCCGCGCCGGGCGGCGGCTGTCCAGCCCCCAGGCCAGGCCCATCACCAACAGCGGCTGGGTGGCGCCCAGCACCGCGGCCAGGCCGCCCGGCAAACGGTAGGCGGCCACGAACAACAGCGCCTGGAACACGCCGATATTCAAGGCGGACAAAACCAGCAGACGACCCCACTCGCCGCGCCGCGGTAGGTGGCGGCCGGCCAGGATCAACAGCAGGCCGGCCGGCAACACCCGCAGCAAGGCGGCGGTGAACGGCCGGTCCGGCGGCAGCAACTGGGTGGTGACGATATAGGTGGAGCCCCAGATCGCCGGAGCCAGCGCGGTCAACAATACATCGCTCCAACGGGAGGCCATCAGGCGCACAGACATGGGCATTCCTTTCGCAATCGCTTATAATCGCATCGAAAACTAACTTGAATTCAAGATAAAATTGCCTTGAATTCAAGACAAATAAAACATTGAATTCAAGATAAAGGAATGCGTATGACGCAACAGAACGCCGGCGACGCCGTGGACGCCATCCTGGCGCAGTGGCACCGGGAACGGCCGGACCTGGACGTGGCGCCGATGGGCCTGATCGGCCGGCTGCGCCGCTGCTCCGCGCTGCTGCAGCACAGGCTGGACGCCACTTTCGAGCAATTCGGGCTCAGCGGATGGGAGTTCGACGTGCTGGCCACGCTCAGACGCGCCGGCGCGCCGCACAGCCTGGCGCCCACCGCGCTGTTCTCCTCGCTGATGATCAGCTCCGGCACCATGACCCACCGGCTGAAAGTGCTGGAAAGCAAGGGCTGGATCGAACGCGCCGCCTGCGCCGAGGACGCGCGCAGCACTCTGGTGCGCTTGACCGAGAGCGGGCTGGAACTGATAGACCGCGCCGTCACCGCCCACGTGGCCAATGAGCACGCCATCCTGTCCGGCCTCAACCAGCGCAGCCAGGACGCGCTGGACCGCAAGCTGGCGGAATTGCTGGCGGTCTTGGAGCCTCCAGCGTCATGACGCCCGCCTAATCTGCGCCCACCTGCGGTCAAAGTGTCCCGCATGGCTTAAAATCAGGGCTTGAGGCTGGCCCGACCGGGCGCGGCCGCCCCGCTCCCGACGCCATGATAGAAAACCAAACCATGCTGCTGGCGGTGTTCGAACGGGCGGCGCTGATGTTGATGGCGCTGTTCTTCCTTACCCGCACCCGCCCGTTTCAACATCTGCTGCGCAAACAAGACCACAGTCCGGCCGAACTGGCGGCGGTATCGCTGCTGTTCTGCCTGTTCGCCGTGTTCAGCACCTATACCGGCATTCCGGTGGACGGCTCGCTGGTCAATGTGCGCATCATCGCCATCCTCTCCGGCGGCATTCTGTTCGGCCCCTGGGTGGGCATACCGGCCGGCATCGTCTCAGGCCTGCACCGCTACCTGATAGACATCAACGGCTACACCTCGCTGCCCTGCCTGATCTCCAGCGTCTGCGCCGGCCTGCTGGCCACCTGGATACACTTCCGCGCCGGCAGGAGCCGGCTGTGGCTGTACGGCATTTTGGCCGGCATGTTGTGCGAGGGGCTGACCATGGGCCTGATCCTGCTGTTGACCGATCCAGCGGTGGGCGTGCCCATCGTCCGCCACATTGCCTTCCCGATGATCTTCGGCACCGTGTGCGTCGGCCTGATCATCAAGCTGGTGCAAGACGTCAACGACGAAAAAGAGCTGCTGGCCGCGCGCCAGGCCAAGCTGGCGCTGACCATTGCCAACCGCACCCTGCCCTATTTCCAGAATCTGGACCGCGACGCTATGGTCCAGGTCTGCACCGTGATCCGGGACCAGTTGGACGCCGACGCGGTGGCCATTACCAACACCTCGGACGTGTTGGCCTATGTGGGCCTGGGCAAGGACTACTACGAGATGGACGAGCACTCCGCCATCGGCGCCATCACCCGTCAGGCCATCGCCGGCGACCAGATCATCATCGAAAACAATCTGCAGCAATACCACCTGGCGGACTTCCACTCAGTGATCATCATCCCGCTGCGCGAAAAAGCCGGCGTCAGCGGCACCCTGAAAATCTTCTACCGCAAGAGCCACGGCATCAGCACGCCGTTGCGCGAAGTGGCAGTGGGCCTGTCCCAGTTGATCTCCACCCAGATGGAAGTGTCGCGGGTCAAACAACTGGAAGAGATGGCGCGCAAGGCGGAATTCAGCGCGCTGCAAAGCAAGATCAACCCGCACTTCCTGTTCAACGCCCTGAATGCCATCTCCTCGCTGATCCGCATTCAGCCGCAGCAGGCGCGCCAGCTGATCTCCAACTTGGCGGACTACCTGCGCTACAACCTGTCGCTGGGCGACCGGCTCATCGACATCCAGGAAGAACTGCAACAAGTGCGCGACTACGTGGCGATAGAACAGGCGCGCTTCGGCGCCAAGCTGACGGTGGAATTCGATATCGACGACGTGCACGTGCGCATCCCCAGCCTGCTGTTGCAGCCGCTGGTGGAAAACGCCATCCTGCACGGCATCCAGCCGCGCAAGGAGCCGGGCCGGGTCAACATCGCGGTCAAGCGCGACGGCGCCAAGGTCCATGTCTGCGTGCGCGACACCGGCTACGGCGTCAGCCAGGAAGTGCTGGACGGCGTGGCCGCCGGCACGCTGTCCAGCCGCAGCATAGGCCTGAGCAATGTCAACCAGCGGCTCAAACTACTGTACGGAGAAGGTCTACGGCTGACCCGGCTGGAGCCCGGCACCGCCGTTTGTTTCGACCTGCCCGCCGCCGAGGAGCCGACATGCTGAAAGCCCTGATCGTGGAAGACGAGTACCTGGCGCGCGAGGAGCTGGCCTATTTGATCCGCGAGCACAGCCGCATCGACATCGTCGCCAGCGTGGAGGACGGGCTGGAGGCGTTCAAATTCCTGCAGGAACACGAAGTGGACGTGGTGTTCCTGGACATCAACATCCCATCCATAGACGGCTTGCTGCTGGCCAAGAACCTGCACAAATCGTCGCGGCCGCCGCGCATCGTCTTCGTCACCGCTTACAAGGAGTTCGCGGTGGAAGCATTCGAAGTGGAGGCTTTCGACTACATCCTCAAGCCCTACAACGAAGCCCGCATCATCAATCTACTGGCCAAACTGGAAGCGCAAACACCGCCGGCCGCCGCCGCGCCGGCCGAGGCCCCAACCGCCAGCCGCACCGTCAATCTGGTCAAGGGCGACAGCATCATCGTCACCCCCTGCGAGCAGATCTATTACGCCGAGGCCGATGAGAAAGTCACCCTGGTCTACACCGCGCACGACCGCTATGTGATGTCGATGAGCATCAGCGAATTCGTCGCCCGCCTGCCGGCCGACAGCTTCTTCCGCTGCCACCGCTCCTACTGCGTCAACATCCACAAAATCCGCGAAATCGCGCCCTGGCTCAATAGCACCTACATCATCAAGCTCTACGACCTGAAGGCGGAGATTCCGGTCAGCCGCAGCAATATCAAGGCTTTCCGGCAGTTGATGCATCTTTGACCAACGAGAAAGCCAAAGCAGCCCAATAGGGCTGCCAGCGGCGACTACTGATTCAACTCACAACCGTACTGTCGAATTGCCGCCTGCTCTTCTTCATTGATTCGCGCCAATTCAACATTTTTCAACAACACCAGCTTGATCGGCAGTGACTGTAATACTGCGGCATGCAATGCTCGATGCACTTTTCTAAAGCCCTCCGGTTTACTTCGCCGGTATGGGAGGCCCGCTAATAAGCGGCGTACATTTCTCGAGTAATGCTTCAACGGTCGTCTGCTTCCCTTACTCGCTTTCCCGATATAACGCAGACCGCCGATTTCCCACAAATAGAGCAAAGGCAGTCCCTCGTCCACACCATTGCTCTCAAACTCAAACTGAAAGTCCATCCCCCCCCCGCTAATTCCATTGGCAAGCAAGCATCGCAATGTAAATGCCAAGCGCCCATACGCCCCATTCTCAGGGTCTGCAACTGGTTCGCCGTCCTCTGCACTTCATTCCGCGCCGCCTGCATCTCATGCCGCCGCCGCGCCCCCTACATAAGCACAGGCTTATAGTCACACTAACAGTAATGACTTTAAGCGAGCAGCGCCATGAACGCCTCAAACTCTATCCGCTACCGTACCCTGGCCGGCACCGTCCTCACCCAGTTCGCCCTAGGCTCCGTCTATACCTGGAGCCTGTTCAACGCCCAACTCTCCGCCAAGCTGTCCGAGCCGGTCAGCCAGGTGGCTTTCGCCTTCGGTCTGCTGAGCCTGGCGCTGGCGGTGGCCTCCTCGCTGGCCGGCAAATTGCAGGAACGCTTCGGCGTGCAGCGCGTCACCCTGGGCGCCGGCCTGATGCTGGGCCTGGGCTTCTTCCTCACCGCCCAGGCCAATAATCTGGTTATGCTTTACCTTTGCGCCGGCGTGCTGGTGGGCCTGGCCGACGGCGCCGGCTACCTGCTGACGCTGTCCAACTGCGTCAAATGGTTCCCGGAGCGCAAGGGCCTGGTGTCTGCCTGCGCCATCGGCGCTTACGGCCTGGGCAGCCTGGGCTTCAAATACATCAATCTCGCGCTGCTGGCCCGCTTCAGCCTGGAAACCACTTTTGAACTGTGGGGACTGATCGCCATGACCATGGTGGTGGCCGGCAGCCTGCTGATGCGGGACGCGCCGCAGCAACAAGCCGCCGCGCAACAGAGCGCCAGCCATGACTACACGCTGGCCGAGGCGATGCGCCAGCCGCAGTACTGGATGCTGGCGCTGATGTTCCTGACCGTGTGCATGAGCGGCCTGTACGTGATCGGCGTGGCCAAGGACATCGGCGAAAGCTATGTGCACCTGCCGGCGCTGACCGCCGCCAACGCCGTGGCGGTCATCGCGGTGGCTAATCTGTCCGGCCGCCTGGTGCTGGGCATCCTCTCCGACAAGATGCCGCGCATCCGGGTCATCTCCATCGCCCAGATTGCCGCGCTGGCCGGCATGCTGACCTTGTTGTTCGTGCCCTTGAACGCCACCCTGTTCTTCCTGGCCATCGCCTGCGTCGCCTTCAGCTTCGGCGGCACCATCACCGTCTATCCGTCGTTGGTCAGCGATTTCTTCGGCCTCAACAACCTGACCAAGAACTACGGCGTGATCTATCTGGGCTTCGGCATCGGCAGCATCGTCGGCTCCATCGTCTCCTCGCTGTTCGGTGGTTTCCTGGCCACTTTCCACCTCATCCTGGCGCTGTTGATCGTCGCGCTGTTGTTCTCGCTGACCATTCGTCAGCCGGGCGCCGCCAAGGACGAGGCATTCGAAGCCGAGCCGCATCTGGGCAAAGCCTGATTCCCGCGCCGCTCTCTGCAACGCCCCCGCTTTGGGGGCGTTGTTGTTGGGGAGCCGGAAGGGATCCCTGGCGGGGATCGCCTGCGGCGCCCCGCTCCTCCACAACAGCTGCCGCCTCAGCCCCGCCGCTTGGCCAGCCAGATATCCAACTGACGGGCGAAAGCCTGGCGGTCCGCCTGACTCAAGGGCGGCGGGCCTTCGGTCTGCACGCCGCTGGCGCGCAGCGTGTCCATGAAATCCCGCATCGTCAGCTGCGCGGCGATGGTGTCCGGCGAATACACGTCGCCACGCCAGTTCAGCGCCTGCGCGCCCTTGCCCAAGGCCTCGGACGCCAAGGGGATGTCCCCGGTGATCAAGAGATCGTTCGCCGCAATGCGGCGGACAATCTCGTTGTCCGCCACGTCAAAACCCTTGGGAACCTGCAAGGCGCGGATGTTGGGCGCTTTCGGCACCGCCAATAGCTGATTGGCGACAAACACCAGCTCCACGCCGGTGCGCTGCGCCGCCCGGCACAATGTTTCGCGGATCACCTTGGGACAGGCATCCGCGTCCACCCATATCGTCATTGTCTGTTCTCTGCATGCAAACCCGGCCATGATAACGGTTTCGCTCCGGTTTCCGTCGTCGCCATGTTGACGCTTACGTAAACGTAAGTAATGATAGAGCATATCACGCGAAATACGCGCGCCCATCAGAGGAGAGAAACCATGTACAGCAGCCTGCGCTTCGCCTTTGGCGACACCTACGACATGTTGCGCGAAACCGCGCGCGACTTCGCCCAAAGCGAAATCGCCCCACGCGCCGCCGACATCGACCGCGACAACCTGTTCCCGGCCGACCTGTGGCGCAAGTTCGGCGATCTGGGCCTGCTGGGCATGACGGTGGACGAGCAATACGGCGGCACCCAAATGGGCTATCTGGCCCATATGATCGCCATGGAAGAAATCAGCCGCGCCTCCGCCTCGGTGGGCCTGTCCTATGGCGCGCACTCCAATCTCTGCGTCAACCAAATCCACAAAAACGGCAACGACGAGCAAAAAAGCCGGCTACTGCCCAAGCTAGTGTCCGGCGAGCATGTCGGCGCGCTGGCGATGTCCGAGCCCAACGCCGGCTCCGACGTGGTCAGCATGAAACTGAAGGCGGACAAGGCCGACGGCGGCTACCTGCTCAACGGCAGCAAAATGTGGATCACCAACGGCGGCGACGCGGATGTGATGGTGGTGTACGCCAAGACCGACGTCAACGCCGGCGCCAAGGGCATCACCGCCTTCATCGTGGAGCGCGGCTTCGCCGGCTTCAGCCACGGCAGCAAGCTGGACAAGCTGGGCATGCGCGGCTCCAACACCTACCCCATCTTCTTCGACAACTGTTTCGTGCCGGAGGCCAATGTGCTGGGCGGCGAAGGCAACGGCGTCAAGGTGCTGATGAGCGGCCTGGACTACGAACGCGCGGTGCTGGCCGCCGGCCCGCTGGGCATCATGCAGGCCTGCATGGATATCGCGGTGCCGTATCTGAACGACCGCAAGCAGTTTGGCCAGGCCATCGGCGATTTCCAGCTGATGCAGGGCAAACTGGCGGATATGTACGTCAAGCTGTCCGCCAGCCGCGCCTATGTCTACGCGGTGGGCCAGGCGCTGGACCGCGGCGAAACCGGCCGCCAGACCCGCAAGGACGCCGCTGGCGCCATCCTGTACGCGGCGGAAGGCGCCACCCAGATGGCGCTGGACGCCATCCAGTGCCTGGGCGGCAACGGCTACATCAATGAATACGCCACCGGCCGCCTGCTGCGCGACGCCAAGCTGTACGAGATCGGCGCCGGCACCAGCGAGATTCGGCGTTGGTTGATTGGGCGCGAGCTGATGGCGGAAACCCGGTAGTCGCGGCGGATAAAATGCCTGATGCCTCGTTGCGCAGCCTTGCCTCAGGCCTTTTCTCCCGCCGCACTCGGCCGCACTCCAGCAAGACTTGACAGTGCGCCTCGTCGATAGCGAATGACAAGGTAAAACGATATGCCCATCCTCGAATCCAAACTCTCGCCGCGCGCGGCGGATTTCCAGGCCAACGCCGACAAGATGCGCGCGCTGGTGGCCGATCTGCGCGACAAGGTGGCCAAGGCCGCGCTGGGCGGCGGCGACAAGGCGCGCGCCAAGCACGCCGCCCGCGGCAAGCTGCTGCCGCGCGAACGCATCGATCTGCTGCTGGACCCCGGCGCGCCTTTTCTGGAACTGTCCCAGCTGGCCGCCTTCGGCATGTACGACGACGACGCGCCCGGCGCGGGCCTGATCAGCGGCATCGGCCGCATCGCCGGCGTGGATTGCCTGATCATCGCCAACGACGCCACGGTGAAGGGCGGCACCTATTACCCGATGACGGTGAAGAAGCATTTGCGCGCCCAGGAAATCGCGCGCGACAACCGTCTTCCCTGCGTGTATCTAGTTGATTCCGGCGGCGCCTTCCTGCCCTTGCAGGACGAGGTGTTTCCGGACCGCGAGCACTTCGGGCGCATCTTCTACAACCAGGCCAATCTATCCGCCGCCGGCATTCCGCAAATTGCGGTGGTAATGGGCAGTTGCACCGCCGGCGGCGCTTATGTCCCGGCAATGTCGGATGAAACCGTCATCGTCAAGGAACAAGGCACCATCTTCCTGGGGGGCCCGCCGCTGGTGAAGGCGGCCACCGGCGAAGTGGTGACGGCCGAAGAACTGGGCGGCGGCGATGTGCACGCCCGCGTGTCCGGCGTGGCCGACCACCTGGCGCAAAACGACGCCCACGCGCTATCCATCGCCCGCCGCATCGTGTCCGGCCTCAACTGGCGCAAACAGGGCGAGCTGGACCGTGCCGAACCGCGTCCGCCGCGCTACGCCGCCGAGGAGATCTACGGCGTGATCCCGGCGGACCCGAAAAAACCCTTCGACGTGCGCGAGATCATCGCCCGGCTGGTGGACGATTCCGAGTTCGACGAATTCAAGCAGAACTACGGCGCCACCCTGGTCACCGGCTTCGCCCGCCTCAACGGCTACCGCGTCGGCGTCATCGCCAACAACGGCATCCTGTTTTCCGAATCCGCGCTCAAGGGCGCGCATTTCGTCGAGCTGTGCTGCCAGCGCGGCATTCCGCTGCTGTTCCTGCAGAACATCACCGGCTTCATGGTGGGCAAGAAGTACGAGAACGGCGGCATCGCCAAGGACGGCGCCAAGCTGGTCACCGCCGTGGCCTGCGCCCGCGTGCCCAAGTTCACCGTGCTGATAGGCGGCAGCTTCGGCGCCGGCAACTACGGCATGTGCGGCCGCGCTTATTCGCCGCGCTTCCTGTGGATGTGGCCCAATAGCCGCATCTCGGTGATGGGTGGCGAACAGGCGGCCGGCGTGCTGGCCCAGGTGAAGAAAGAACAACTGGGCGACGCCTTCGGCCCCGAGCAGGAACAAGCGCTGAAAGGACCGGTGCGCGAACAATACGAACGCCAGGGCCACCCCTATTACGCCAGCGCGCGGCTGTGGGACGACGGGGTGATAGACCCGGCGCAAACCCGCGAAGTGCTGAGCCTGGCGCTGGAGGCGGCCCTGTCCGCCCCGGTGGAAAGCACGCGCTTCGGCGTGTTCCGGATGTGACGGCGAGAGGCGATACCGATGAGCTACACCACGCTTGAAATCGAACACAGCGGCAAGACCGCGACGATCTGGATGAACCGGCCGGACATCCACAACGCGATGAACGAAACCCTGATCGCCGAGCTGACCGCCGCCTTCACCCATCTGCAATTGCAGGCGGACTGCCGCGTCATCGTGCTGGCCGGCCGCGGCAAGAGCTTTTCCGCCGGCGCGGATCTGGACTGGATGCGCCGCGCCGCCGGTTACAGCGAGGAGCAGAACCTGGCCGACGCTCAGCGGCTGGCCGCCATGCTCAAGAGCGTCTACCGCAGCAAAAAGCCGGTGATCGCCCGCATCCACGGCGCGGCGCTGGCCGGCGGCACCGGCCTGGCGGCGGTCTGCGACGTGGCCATCGCCACCGAGGCCGCCAAGTTTGGCCTGACCGAGGTGAGGCTGGGTCTGGTGCCGGCCACCATCGGCCCCTATGTGGCCGACGCGATAGGCTGGCGTCAGGCGCGGCGTTATTTCCTGTCCGCCGAGCGCATAGACGCCGCCACGGCGCTGCGCATCGGCCTGGTGCACGAGGTGGTGCCGGCCGAGACGCTGGACGCGCGCGTGGCCGACATCGCCGAGGCGCTGGCCCAGGGCGCGCCGCAGGCGCTGTCCTCGGCCAAGGACTTGCTGGCCATGCTGCGCGAGGGCTCGCCCTGGGACGATCAATTGCTGGAGGACACCGCCGGCCAGATCGCCAGCGTTCGCGCTGGCGCCGAGGCGCGCGAGGGCCTGGCCGCTTTCTTCGACAAACGGCCGCCCAACTGGTCATGACGCGAACAAGAAACAAGGGACGGACCATGTTCAATAAAATACTGATCGCCAACCGCGGCGAGATAGCATGCAGGGTGATCAAGACCGCGCGCGCGCTCGGCATCGCCACCGTCGCCGTTCATTCCGACGCCGACGCCGACGCCCGCTTCGTCAAACTAGCCGACGAAGCCTACCGGCTGGGCCCCGCTCCGGCGGCGGACTCCTATCTGCGCGGCGACTTGATCCTGGACATCGCCCGCCGCAGCGGCGCGCAAGCCATCCACCCCGGCTACGGCTTCTTGTCCGAGAACGAGGACTTCGCCGCAGCCTGCGAAGCCGCGGGCATCGCCTTCATCGGCCCGCCCGCCTCCGCCATCGCCGCGATGGGCAGCAAATCCGCGGCCAAGGCGCTGATGGAACAGGCCGGTGTGCCGCTGGTGCCCGGCTATCACGGCGAGCGTCAGGAACCGGACTTCCTGCGCGGCCAGGCCGACGCCATCGGCTACCCGGTGCTGATCAAGGCCAGCGCCGGCGGCGGCGGCAAGGGCATGCGCATCGTGGACGCTTCCGCGGACTTCGAAGCGGCGTTGGCCTCCTGCCAGCGCGAAGCACGCGCCAGCTTCGGCGACGACAAGGTGCTGGTGGAGAAATACCTGCCGCGCTCCCGCCATGTGGAAATCCAGGTGTTCGCCGACCGCCAGGGCCAATGCGTGTATCTGTTCGAGCGCGATTGCTCCGTGCAACGCCGCCATCAGAAAGTGCTGGAGGAAGCGCCTGCGCCGGACTTGCCGCCGGCCACCCGCGAAGCGATGGGCGCGGCCGCCTGCGCCGCCGCGCGCGCGGTGGGCTATGTCGGCGCCGGCACCGTGGAATTCATCATGGAAGTGCTAGCCGACGGCAGCCCCGGCCGCTTCTTCTTCATGGAAATGAACACCCGGCTGCAGGTGGAGCACCCGGTCACCGAGATGGTCACCGGGCAAGACCTGGTGGCCTGGCAACTGGCCGTCGCCAGCGGCCTGCCGCTGCCCTTGAGCCAAGAGCAGCTGCGCATCAACGGCCACGCCATCGAGGCGCGCATCTACGCCGAAGACCCGGACAAGGGTTTCCTGCCCGCCACCGGCACCCTCTATCACTTGCGCGCGCCGGCGGAGTCCGACGTCGTGCGCATCGACACCGGCGTGGCCGCCGGCGACAGCATCTCACCCTTCTACGACCCGATGATCGCCAAGCTCATCGTCTGGGGCGAGGACCGCGTCCAGGCGCTGCAGCGGCTGGACGCGGCCTTGGCCGACTACCAAGTGGCCGGCGTCACCACTAATATTCCCTTCCTGCGCCGCATCGTGCAGCACGCCAGCTTCGCCGGCGGCCAGGTGGACACCGGCCTGATTGCCCGCCATCACGACGCGCTGCTGCCGCCGCCAAGCGCGCCCGACGCCGAACAACTGGCGCTGCTGGCCCTGGCCGAAGCGCTGACCGCGCCCGACGGCTACCCGGTGGCCGCCGGTTGGCGGCTCAACAGCGCGCTCAGCCGCAAGCTCGTTTTCCACATCGACGGCCAAGACTACCCGGCGACGCTGTGCCATCAGGGAGACGGCTTCGAGATCCTAGCCGCCGGCCGCCGCTTCTCCGCCGCCGGCCGCTTGGACGGTGGAACGCTGCGCGCGCGGCTGGACGGCAAACAACTGGAAGCCGCCGTCGCCCGCAACGGTCAACAACGAGTGCTGTTCGCCGCCGGCCGCCGGCTAGAGGCGCAGTGGCTGGACCCGCTGGCGGTGGCCGCCGAGGAGGTACACGGCGAAACCCATTTGAAAGCGCCAATGCCGGGCCGCATCGTCGCCCTATTGGCCGCCACCGGCACTAAACTCAACAAGGGCGACCCGCTGCTGATCCTGGAGGCGATGAAGATGGAGCACACCATCCCCGCGCCGGCGGACGGCGTGGTCAAGGCTTTCTATTTCGGCACCGGCGAGCAGGTCAACGACGGCGACGAACTGGTCGACTTCGAAGCGGAGTGAACCTTATGGACCCCATCATCATCAATCACCCCGGCTTGAACCTGGCCGGCTACAGCATCGCCACCCGGATGGAGAACGGCGACAACCTGCGCCAGATCCCCGAGTTCTGGGGCGAATACGCGGCCACGCTGCGCCAGCCGCTGCTGGCGGCGCTGGGCCGCGCCGACGCCGCCGAATACGGGCTGATCCACGACTTCGACCCGGACACGGGCCGCTTCGGCTATATGATAGGGATGGAATGCGCGCAGCCCTTGCCGCTGCCACCCGGCTGCGAGCAGCGGCGCACGCCGCCGGCCAAGTGCGCGGTGTTCACCACCCAGCCGGCCGGCAGCGACGCCGAGTTCGGCCAGGCGATCCAGGCCGCCTGGCGCTACATCATGCAGGACTGGCTGCCGGCGTCTAAACAATGGGAACAAGCGCCGCTGGGCACCTTCGAGCGCTACGACGGACGCTGCGCGCCGGACCAGCCTCAACGCCAGATGGATATCTACATCCCGGTGCAGCCGCGCCGCCGCTAACGGAGAGCCGAAGTGCCGCATGTGAAGATTGTGGAAGTGGGTCCGCGCGACGGGCTCCAGAACGAAAAACAGCCGCTGTCCACCGCGGTCAAGCTGGAGCTGATCCGCCGCCTGGCCGCCAGCGGCCTGCGCAGCATAGAAGCCGGCGCCTTCGTCTCGCCCAAATGGGTGCCGCAGATGGCCGGCAGCGCCGAGGTGCTGGCCGGCCTGGACCTGGCCGGACCGGTTTCCTACCCCGTGCTGGTGCCCAATGAACAGGGGCTGGAGGCCGCCTTGGACGCCGGCGCGCGTGAAATCGCCGTGTTCGGCGCCGCCAGCGAAAGCTTCAGCCGGCGCAATATCAACGCCAGCATCGCCGAAAGCCTGCAACGCTTCGCCCCGGTCATGGCGCGCGCGCAGGCGGCCGGCGTGCCGGTGCGCGGCTATGTGTCTTGCGTAGTCGGCTGTCCTTACGAAGGCCGCATCGCGCCGGCCAAGGTGGCGGAAGTGGCCGCGCGCCTGCTGGACATGGGCTGTTATGAAATATCGCTGGGCGACACCATAGGCGTGGGCACGCCGTCCAGCGTGCTGGCGATGCTGGACGCAGTGAGCAAGGCTGTGCCAATCACACAGCTTGCCGGCCACTTTCACGACACTTACGGCATGGCGATCAGCAATATTCATGCGTGTTTGAACGCGGGAATGATGACATTCGATTCTTCTGTTGCCGGCCTTGGCGGCTGCCCTTATGCTCAGGGAGCTTCCGGCAACGTCGCCACCGAAGACGTGGTTTACCTGCTGCACGGCGAGGGCCACGATACCGGCGTCGATTTGGCCGCGCTGGTGGATACGGCCTGGTTCATCGCCGACGCGCTGGGCAAACCGCCGGCCTCCAAGCTGGCTTACGCCTTTGCCGACAAACGCGCCGCCAAACCGGAGCAATAACAAGCCGCCGCCCGTCCATGGGCCGGCGCGCGGAGAAAATATCAGGAGAAAGCATGACCCCCGACACGCCCATCTGGACCCCCTCCGCCGGCCGCCTGGCCGGCGCCCACCTGACCGCCTTCACCAAGCTGGCCGAGCTGGCCTATGACCGCAAGCTAAACGGCTACGCCGAGCTGTGGCGCGCCAGCGTGGCCGATCCGGCCCGCTTCTGGTCGTTGGTCTGGGATTACTGCGGCGTGATCGGCGACAAGGGTTCAACGGCGCTGAGCGACGGCGACAATATGCTGGCCGCCCGTTTCTTTCCGGAAGCGCGGCTGAGCTACGCCGAAAACCTGCTGCGCCGCGACGACGACGGCGACGCGTTGGTGTTCTGGGGCGAGGACAAGCTGCAACGGCGCTGGAGCTGGCGCGAGCTGCGCGCCCAAGTGTCGCTGCTGCAGCAAGCCATGCGCGGCGCCGGCATCCAGGCAGGCGACCGCGTGGCGGGCTTCATGCCCAATATGCCGGAAACCATCGCCGCCATGCTGGCCGCCAACAGCCTGGGCGCGGTGTGGACCAGCTGTTCTCCGGACTTTGGCGTGGACGGCGCAGTGGAACGCTTCGGCCAGACCGAGCCCAAGCTGTTGTTCTGCCCGGACGGCTACTGGTACGCCGGCAAGGCGGTGGACATCCGCGCCAAGATGGCGGCGCTGGCGGAGGCGCTGCCCTCGGTTCGGCAAATCATCGTGGTGCCGTATCTGGGCGAAACCGGCGTGTTCGCGGAAAACGTGCCCAAGGCCGTTACCCTGACGGATTTCACCGCCGCGTATCAAGCGCAAGCGCTGCACTTTGAACGGCTGCCGTTCAGGCACCCGCTGTTCATCCTGTATTCCAGCGGCACCACCGGCAAACCCAAGTGCATCGTCCACGGCGCCGGCGGCACCCTGCTGCAGCATCTGAAGGAACAGCAGCTGCATGGCGACGTGCACCACGGCGACTGTCTGTTCTACTTCACCACCTGCGGCTGGATGATGTGGAACTGGCTGGCGTCCGGCCTGGCTTCCGGCGCGGCGCTGATGTTGTTCGACGGCTCGCCCTTCGTCGGCGAAGGCCGCACGCTGTGGGACTATGCCGAGCGGCAACGCTTCACGCACTTCGGCACCTCGGCCAAATACATAGACGGCCTGCGCAAGAGCGGCATCGTGCCGGCCAGGGAATGGAAACTGGATTCGCTGCGCGCAGTGTTCTCCACCGGCTCGCCGCTGGTGGCGGAAAGCTTTGACTGGGTCTACGCCAACATCAAGACCGACATCAATCTGGCCTCGGTGTCCGGCGGCACCGACATCGTGTCCTGCTTCGCGCTGGGCTGCGCCAGCCTGCCGGTCTATCGCGGCGAGCTGCAATGCCGCGGCCTGGGCATGGCGGTGGACATCTACAACGAGTACGGCCGCCCGGTGCGCGGCGAGAAGGGCGAACTGGTGTGCACCCGCCCCTTCCCGTCAATGCCGGTGGGCTTCTGGAACGACGCCGACGGCGGCAAGTACCGCCAGGCTTATTTCGGCCGTTTCGACAATATCTGGTGCCACGGCGACTACGCCGAACTCACCGCCCACGACGGCATGATCATCTACGGCCGCTCCGACGCAGTGCTCAACCCCGGCGGCGTGCGCATCGGCACTGCCGAAATTTACCGCCAGGTGGAGGCATTCGACGAGGTGCTGGAGAGCATCGCCGTCGGCCAGCAATGGCAGGACGACGAGCGCGTATTACTGTTTGTGCGCCTGCGCGCCGGCGCGCGGCTGGACGAAGACCTGCAGCAGCGGATCAAGGCACAGATCAAAACCGGCACCAGCCCGCGCCACGTGCCGGCCAAGATCATCGCCGTCTCCGACATTCCCAAAACCATCAGCGGCAAGATCGTCGAACTGGCGGTGAAAAACGTGATCCACGGCCAACCGGTCAGCAACGTCACCGCGCTGGCCAACCCGGAAGCGCTGAAGCTGTTCGAGAACCTGGAAGAACTGCAAAGCTGAACCGGCGCGCAGTCAATGAAAAACCCCCGCATTCATGAATAAATGCGGGGGTTTTCTTGCTAATGCGGATGAATACGCCGCAACAGCGCAAACATCATGTTCTGCTCGCGCGGCCGGGAGCCGTACCACAGCACCTCCCAGCCCGGCTCGGCAATGCCCTCGTCCTCAGAGCGCACCACCAGTTGGTAGTCGCAAGGCGAGGCGTTGCCCGCTGGATAGGACACCAGATCCAGGCCGGCGTAATAGCGCCAACTGATAAGCGCCAGCTGATTGCGGCTCTCGGTCGCCACGCAGGCGGCGTTGGCCGGCAGCGCCTTCATCATCCGCTCCACCACCGGCCGGTAGCTCTTGGCGGCGTCGAACCAAGGCAGCCACAAGGTCATGCCCAAGCCCCACAGCAGGGTCAGGCCCGCCGCCCAGTTGCTGATGGCCTGACGGCCGCGCAAATGTTTGCGCGTCAACGCCCACAGCCACACCAGGGTGGCGATCACCGCGCACACCGCAGCCAAGCTGGAGACATGGGCTTGGTAATACGGGCTGAAGTACTGGGCGCGCCCGGCCAGGCCCCGCGGCCAGCCAAAGTTCATCGCCGCCCAGCCCGACCACACCAGCAGAGCGAAGAAGCCGAAGGTCATCAGGCCGAACCAGTTGAGGAAGGCCGCCGCGCCGCGCTTGAGGTTGTCCAGCTCCACCGCCGCCAGCAAGGACAGCGGCAGCAGCAGCGGCATCGCGTAGGTCATATTGGGCCGGCTGGACAAGGTCAGCAGAATCAGCACCACGGCGAAGAACATCAGCGGCAGTTGTAAGCGCGCCTGATCCAGCCTCTCCCGGTTGCGGTACAGGGTCCAGCCGGCCAGCGGCCAGGCCGGGAACGCGAACCACAGGGCGTTCAGGCTGTAGTAGCCGAAGTCGTGAAACAGCTGCACCCGGCCGAAGCCGTTGAGCTGTCCCAGCGAGTAGTCGTTCCACCAGAGGCTGAACGCGTCCGGATGGCTCTTGGCCAGCGCCAGCGGCCACACCAAGGAGGTGGGCGCGGCGATCAACAACGCCAGCAGCACGGTGATTGCATACTGCTTGCTGCGCCAGGCGGAGAAAGCCGGCAGCAACAACACCACCATCCACAGCAACATCAGCTCCATCAGGCTGGCGCTGAGGAAGATCGCCGCGCTGGCCGCGCCCAGTAAAGCGCCGGCCATGCCGGGCGACCTCAGGGTTAAGGACAAGGCGTAGAAGGCGGCCGCGAAACCGGCGAAGCCGGCCACCACCGAGGTGAGCTGATGGCCGGTTTCCACCAGGCCTACGCAACCTATCAGCACCATCACCACGCTGCGGCCGTGACGGCGGCCGATCAGGTCGCGGCCGGCCATGCCGGCCAGCAACAAGGCCAGGGCCATGAACAAGGGCGTGGCCAGCCGCGCCGCGTCGTGCGGCGCCAACAACCAGGGAGACAGCAGCTTGACCATGATGGCCGCCACCCAATAGTACAAGGGCGGGCTATCCAGATAGGGCGCGCCTTGCACCGTGGGCAACAGCCAATTGCCGGTGTCCAGCATGCCCTGGACCGCCGCCAGCACGAAGGGTTCGTCCGGCTTCCATGGATCGTGGCCTATGATGCCCGGCCACAGCCAGACGAAACACAACAGCAGCAAGATCCACGGTTTTTCCGTGGGCTTGGCCAGAGTTTGGGATTGTTCCGAATAAGTGAGCATGAGTCTCGTTCAAACGGTTTCAATCGGCCGACGGCAATGCGCCGCGCAGCCGGGCGATCAGAATGCGCCAATCCACCTTGCGCTTGGAAATGGAATTGCGCAGTTTGTTGCGGCGGCGCTGGCGTTTATGTTCGGGATCGGCCTGTATCGTCTTCAAGCGCGACTCGTCCCAGGCGAATTCGCCGCAGTACTCGGCCTGACGCGCCACGTCCCATCCCGGTTCCATGCCGGCGAACACCTCCGCCAAGTAGAGCGGCGCCTCGTAACTGTAGTTCCAGTAGTGGTGCAGCGCATCCCCCAGCGCCAGCGGCTCGCGGCCGTCGCAGGCCACCAGCGACCAGGCCAGCTGCTCGGTCCAGTTGCGCGCTTCCACGCGCGGCAGCAGGAAGTCGTTGACGCGCAAGGCAGTTTCGAAGAAGGGCACCATGTCGGCGGAAGCGCCGACCACGCCGGCGTTCCACATCGCCAGGCCCCGGACGTCGGCCACCCCCATCTTGCGCAGCTCGGCGCCGTGCTTGTCCACCGCGGCAAGATAGTCCGGGAAGAAGCCGGGACCAAACACGCCTTCGTTGACGTGCATGCAGCTGGCCTTCCCCTCTTCCAGCCGGGCGAATAACTCGTCCGGCACGCGCAGCCAGCGGGTGTCGCAGTCCACGTACAGCACGGCGGTGCCCAGTTCGCGCGCCGCCTTCAACATCACTTCCAGCTTGATGCGGTGCACATAGTCGAACTGGCCGCGATAAGCTTGCAATTGCGCCCGGCTCAAGGTCTCCGTGCGGACCAGCGGGTGCGCGGGCACGCTGTCCGGCGCGTCGGTGTACACCATGATCTTCACGTCCTGCCGCTGCTGCTTCAGCAGCAAGTGCAACAGGCTCAACACGGAAAAGCGGGTCTGGTCGTAGTATTTCTTGCCGCCGTGGGACAGATAAACGATGTGGATCGCCATGGCCTCAACCTTGCAGATGTGGATACGCGCGCGGCCGGCGGGGATCTGCCAGGATCCTGCGCCGCCGGCGCGCCGGAATCATAGAGCCGGTTTACAATCTGCTGCGCGTCGGCGATAGGCCGTTGAAAACGCCTTCGAAATGCTCATGTACCGTGTGTACATTCCGCTTTCTCAGTCGTTTTCGCCTTGTCTCGCTCTTGCTCGCTAGACCGTCAACAGACTCTTATAGAAAAAAGGCAGCCTGGGCTGCCTTTTTCTGGGTGTCCAACTCGCTCCGCGCTTAGCGCTTGAAGAAGCCGCCGAACTTTTGGTTGAACTTGTCAACGCGACCGGCGGTGTCGACGATCTTCTGCTTGCCGGTGTAGAACGGGTGGCAGTTGGAGCAAACTTCAATGCCGAACGCGTCCTTGGACATGGTCGACTTGGTCACGAACTGGCTACCGCAGGAGCAGGTAACGGTCAGATCTTTGTAATTCGGGTGAATATCGGTTTTCATGTGTCTTCCTTTCAAATCGGGTACAGGGGATTTGCCTGTACTGCTTGCGAAACTATTGATTATCCGCGCTTTGCCGCCGCTTGACAAGTGCCAAATCCACTGTCAACCACGGCGGCGACCACTCAGGCGCGACGCCAGATGGTACCCTGTGCGCCGTCCTCCAGCACAATGCCCTTGGCGATCAATTCATCGCGGATACGGTCGGATTCGGCCCAGTTTTTGGCCGCGCGCGCGTCCTTGCGCGCCTGGATCAACGCCTCCACCTCCTCGGCCGTCAACTCGCCGGCGCTGACGCCGCCCTTGAGGAAATCTTCCGGGTCGCGCTGCAGCAAGCCCAACACGCCGCCCAAGTCCTTCAACAGGCGCGCCAGCCGCGGATCTCGGCTCTTGTTGACTTCGCCGGCCAGCTCGAACAGCACCGCCACTGCTTCAGAGGAGTTGAAGTCGTCGTTCATCGCCGCCTGGAAGCGAGCGGCGATCGGGTCCTTCCAGTCTATGCCGGCGGAAGCCGGCAGCTCCAGACCGCGCAAGGCGGTGTAGAGCCGGGTCAGGCCGTGCTTGGCGTCGGCGAGAATGCTATCGGTGTAGTTCACCGGGCTGCGGTAATGGCTGCGCACGATGAAGAAGCGGATCACCTCGCCGTCGAAATGGCCCAGCACGTCGCGAATGGTGAAGAAGTTGCCCAGCGATTTGGACATTTTCTCGCCGTCGACGTTGATGAAGCCGTTGTGCAGCCAGTAATTGACGTACTGATGACCGTGAGCGCCCTCGGACTGGGCGATTTCGTTCTCATGGTGCGGGAACTGCAGGTCCTCGCCGCCGCCGTGGATGTCGAAATGCTCGCCCAGATGGTGGCAGCTCATCACCGAGCACTCGATGTGCCAACCCGGACGCCCCGGCCCCCACGGGCTGTCCCAGGACGGCTCGCCCGGCTTGGCGGCCTTCCACAACACGAAGTCCAGCGGGTCGCGCTTGTGCGGGTCCACTTCCACTCGCTCGCCGGCGCGCAGCTTGTCCAGGGTGCGGCCGGACAGTTTGCCGTAGCCCTCGAACTCGCGCACAGCGTAATACACGTCGCCGTTGTCGGCGGCGTAGGCCTTGCCGTTGGCGATCAGCTTTTCAATCAAGGCCACCATGCCCGGCACGTGATGGGTGGCGCGCGGTTCGAAGGTGGGCGGCAACAGGCCCAGCGCCGCGGCGTCCTGATGCATCTCGGCGATGGTCTCTTCCACCAGTTGCTGCGGCAGAATGCCGCGCTCGGCGGCGCGCTTGATGATTTTGTCCTCGATATCGGTGATGTTGCGCACATAAGTGACGTCGTAGCCGGACGCGTTCAGCCAGCGGTAGATCACATCGAAGACCGTCAACATGCGCGCATGGCCGATATGACAGAGGTCGTACACCGTGATGCCGCACACGTACATACACACCTTGCCGGGCTCGATGGGTTTGAACTCTTCTTTCTGGCGGGTCAGGGTGTTATACACGGTCAACATGATGGAAACCTATTAGAGGTTGGGTCAAAAAAGAACAATTGTAACAGAGCCGTCAAGCCCTCCGCATCGCGATTGTAAAGCGCCGCGCGGCTGGCGATGCGCTTCGCCGCCAGATGGCGGATAATGGGCTTTTTCCCCCTAGCCCTGGTCCGCCATGAGCCATACCCCGCTTTCCGACGCCGACTACCAACGCCTGGCCGCCATCTTGAACCGCTTTCTGCCGCAGCAGGGCATGAATCTGGAACGCCTGGACGGCTTTTTCGCCGCCCTGCTCAGCGGTCCGGAACCAATCAAGCCAACCGAATGCCTGCCCATCATCATCGGCGAAGCCTTCGACGACGACTCCGCCTTTCCCAGCGACAAAGCGCTGGAACAGTTCGCCAAGCTATTGATGGGGCATTGGCTGGACATCTCCGCCGCGCTGCGCGAGAACGACGCCTTCCAACCCTGGCTGGAACAGGATGCCGCCGGCGAGCTGCACGGCAATGATTGGGCCGAGGGCTTCTCCGAAGGCATGCAGTTGCTGAACGAGGACTGGGGCCTGCTGTTCGATGACCCGGAACACGCGCCGCTGTTGGAGCCCATCCTGACCCTGGCTTTCGAACGCAATCCGGACCCGGAAGTGCAAGTTCCCGCGCTGACGCCGACGCAACGCGAGCAGTGCCTGTCCGCACTGTCAGAATCCGTGCATGGCATTCACCGCTTCTTCGCCGCCATCCGCCGGCGTCTGGAGGAAGAGGAGCAGGAACTGGAGCGCCGGCAGCAGCACTGAGAGCCCGTTCAAAGTCGCGCGCAAGAGCGAGGCAAGGCCTTGTAGGCTTTGGACAGGTTCGGATCCGGTCAACCAGTCCGCGGCGGCTACGTTGATAAGCAGACCGGCTCTAGCCGCTCACCCACCGCCACAGGACCCGTCATGAACCCTATCGAAGCCCTGCTGTTCGCCATCATCCAAGGCGTCAGCGAACTTTTTCCCATCAGCAGCCTGGGGCACGGCGTGCTGATTCCAGACTGGCTGCACTGGTCCATCAACCGCACAAGCCCGGACTTTCTGCCCTTCATGGTGGTACTGCATTTGGGCACCGCCGCCGCTCTGCTGCTCTATTTCCGCCGCGATTGGCTGAGGTTGATAGGCGGCTTCCTCAAGGCCGGAGGCAAAGCCAACAACCCGGAAGCCCGGCTCATGTGGCTGTTGATCGCGGGCACCATTCCCGCCGGCCTGCTGGGCCTGCTGTTGGAGAAACAACTACGCGCGCTGTTCGCCAGCGCCACCGCGGTGCTGATCTTCCTCAGCCTGAACGGCCTGCTTCTGCTGTGGGGAGATCGCCTGAAACGGAAACAATCCCACCTTGACCTGGACAAGCTGAGCTTGTCCGGCGCCATCAAGATCGGAGCCGGACAAGCCCTGGCGTTGCTGCCCGGCTTCTCCCGCTCGGGCGCCACCCTGGTGGCCGGCCTCGCTCACGGCCTGGATTACGCCTCGTCCGCGCGCTTCTCTTTTCTGCTGGCCACCCCCATCATCGCCGCCGCCGGCGTGCTGGAAGTGCCCAAACTGGCGCACAGCCAAGCTTCGGCGGGGCTGCTGCTGGGCTGCGGCCTGTTGTCCGGCGCATGCGCTTACGCCAGCACGGCTTTTTTGATGCGCTATTTCAAAAAAAGCGAGATCGAATCCTTGCGGCCATTTGGCTACTACTGCCTACTGGTGGGTCTGGGCGGCCTGCTGATCAAGCTGATTTAAGAGCCTGTTTACGATCTGTTGCGCTGTAGCGATACCGCAATACGTGGCTCACCGAGTGCGGCTTGCCTCCACTTAAGCAGCAAGATAGCAAGCACGCGCCAAATACTTCAATCCTGTTTTCCAAAACGAATACTATTGCAAAAAATTGCATTCTGATCATATATTTGAACAAATTATGAGCACAGCTTATTGGACTGATCGGTCTAGTGCTTTAGAATCGGATAAATAAGATCCAGGGCCACTCTCGATAGTGGCCCTAACTAATTTTTTTTGAAGAATGAGTGTTTTGGAAGAAAAAAGAAACGAGCGCCTGCCCGCGGACTTGGCCAGGCGCGCAACCGCCATTATCGAACTACCCGATGGCGTGCTGGTCACTGCGGCCAAAGGCGGCCGCTACAATCTTCCTGGCGGCAAGGCCGCCCGCGGCGAACTGCGCTCCCAGGCGCTGATCCGTGAAGTGCGGGAAGAAACCGGCTTGCGCATCAACTCCATGCTGTACCTGTTCGATCACATCACCCCGTTCAACGCGCACAAGGTTTACCTCTGCATTGCGCAGGGCCAGCCGCGCCCGCAGGGAGAGATCGAACGCATCGCGCTGGTATCGTCGCCGGACACCGATATGGATTTGTTCATCGAAGGCCGCGCCATCCTGCGCCGCTACGCTCGGCTACGCGGCGAGGTCACCGCCAAGGGCGACGCGCTGCGCGCGCTGCTGGGGCTGGCCCGCTATATCGCCAAGGTGGATTGAACCGCCTGAACGCATCGCGCCATGCAAAACAGGACATGCCAAGGCATGTCCTGTTGCTTTTCCAAGCCATCTTTCAGATTCAGATGTCGGTTGTAGGCGCCGAGCCCTCTACTCCGCGCGCGGTGTCGGCCACGCCGGCAGGCAAATCCACCCAGCCCGCCGCAGAACCCAGCGACAAAGCCCCGGCCAGCAGTACCATGGCCACCGGCGCGAACAACAATACGCCCAACGCCACCCGCAGCCGATGAATGCCGGACACCACGGCCAGCGCGTTGACCAGCACCAGGATGCCGAAGATGGACAGCACCGCGTTGACCGCCAGCGCCGCGTCGTCCGGCAACCAGCTGGTCAGCGGTTCAATGAACTGCAGACCGCTGGCCACCGCCACCAGGCCGAACAGCGAGCCATGACCGTCCCATTTGGCAAAACGCAGCCATAAACCGATGAAGCTGGCGAAACACAGGGTTTCCGCCAAGGTGAACAGCACCATGAACAGCATGCGCCCGGTCAGGTTGTTGCCCAGCTCGGCCGTGTCCGCGCTGGCCACCAGGCCCAGCGCGATCAGAAACAGCAGGGTCTGCCAGCGCGGATACTGATACTCGTCCAGGGGCTTGACCCGGAAGCGAAGCAAATCCACCACATCGTCAATCAGCAGGCGCATGTCCGCTCTCAGTCAAAGACTACCGTCTTGTTGTTATAGGACAGCACGCGGTTATCCATATGCCAGCGCACGGCGCGCGACAGCACCACCTTCTCCAGATCGCGGCCTTTCTGGATCAAGTCGTCCACCTCGTCGCGATGAGAAATGCGGGTGACTTCCTGCTCAATGATCGGGCCTTCGTCCAGATCCTCGGTCACATAGTGGCTGGTGGCGCCGATCAGCTTGACCCCGCGCGCAAAAGCGCGGTGGTAGGGCTTGGCTCCGTCGAAGGCGGGCAGGAAACTGTGATGGATGTTGATCACCCGGTCCGGATACCGCTCGACGAACTTGTGCGACAGAATCTGCATATAACGAGCCAGCACGATGAAGTCCACGCCGGCCTCTTCCAGCAAGCGGAACTGCTCGGCCTCGGCCTCGGCCTTATTGTCCTTGGTGACCTTGATCACATGGAAAGGGATGCCGTTGAACTCCACCAGCCTGCGGCAGGTTTCGTGGTTGGAAATCACCAGTGGAATCTCGCAGTCCAGTTCGCCGATGCGCCAGCGGTGCATCAGGTCCACCAGACAGTGCTCGTACTGCGACACGAAGATGGCCATCCGCGGCTTGCGGGTGGACAGCGATACTTTCCAGTTCATCGCGTGCTCGTCGGCAATCGGCTGGAAGGCGGCGGCGAAATTCTCCATCGGCAGGGTGAAACCGTTCACATCCCACTGCACCCGCATCAGGAACAGGTTTTCGCTGGTGTCCTGATGCTGGTCCGCGTGCATGATGTTGGCGTTGTAGGTCATCAGGAAATTGGCGATCGCCGCCACTAGGCCCTTCTTGTCCGGCGCGCTGATCAACAGCGTGGCCGACTGCTTGTCTTGACTCATGATCGGATTCTGCTTACTGCGAACTAAAACCGTCGATTTTACGATAGCCGGGCCGCCATCGTCTCGCTTTGTTTGCAAGCATTTGCCATCAAGCACGCCGATAAAACAAAAACGCCGCCGCCACGGCTGCGGCGACGGCGTTTTCGGCTGAACGAACGCGCCGTTCAAGCATGCATATTGGCGGAATCCAAGGTGTTTTGCAGCAAGGTGGCCACCGTCATCGGCCCCACGCCGCCCGGCACCGGAGTGATGAAGCCGGCGCGTTCGGCCGCCGAGGAGAATTCCACGTCGCCGCACAGCTTGCCGCTGTCCAACCGGTTGATGCCCACGTCGATCACCACCGCGCCCGGCTTGATCCATTCGCCCTTGACGAAGTTAGGAATGCCCACCGCCGCCACAACGATGTCGGCCGCGGCCACTTCAGCGGCCAGATCGGCGGTGGCACTGTGACACACCGTCACCGTGGCGCGCGCCAGCAGCATTTCCAAGGCTTGGGGACGGCCAACGATATTGGAGGCGCCGACGATCACCGCCTTCTTGCCCTTGGGATCAATGCCGTACTCTTCCAGCAGCGTCATCACGCCGCGAGGAGTGCACGGCCGCAGCAAGGGCATCTTGATCGCCAGCCGGCCCATATTGTAGGGATGGAAGCCGTCAACATCCTTTTTAGGATCGATGCGCTCGATCACCGCCTGCGGATCAATCTGCTTGGGCAGCGGCAGCTGCACCAGAATACCGTCGACATCCGCGTCGGCGTTCAAGCGATCAATGATATCCAGCAGTTCCTGTTGGCTGGTGCCGGCCGGCAAGTCGTAGGCCAAGGAACGGATGCCGGCTTTCTCGCAGGAGCGCTTCTTGCTGCCCACGTACACCGCGGACGCCGGGTCCTCGCCCACCAGAATCACCGCCAGCGCCGGGGCGCGCTTGCCCGCGGCCAGGCGCGCCTGCACGCCCTCGCCCACCTGGGCGATCAGTTTTTCCGCTACCGCTTTGCCGTCAATCAGTTGTGCTGCCATGGGCCGGTTCCATAAAGAAGCTGAAAAAGAAGGCGCATATTCTCGCATTTTTCGGCCACTTCCGAAATGCCGCTGCGCAACAAAACTTACTTAACATCAAGATAAATAAAGGGAACTACCACCTCCTCCGCCACGCGGCCAATATTGCGCCCCAGAACGGCCGCAATTTAATTGCAAACAGGTGTTGACAGCCTAAATCGCCATCCGTATAGTTGCGGTCTCTGTCGTCGGGGCGTAGCGCAGCCTGGTAGCGCACCTGATTTGGGATCAGGGGGTCGCGAGTTCGAATCCCGCCGCCCCGACCAGACGAGGCAAAACCCGACCTGAGCGCCCGTAGCTCAACCGGATAGAGCACCGGCCTTCTAAGCCGGGGGTTACAGGTTCGAGTCCTGTCGGGCGCGCCAAAGTAGTTGTGGTACAATGCAGTCGTTTTTCAGTGGTGGATGTAGCTCAGTTGGTAGAGTCCAGGATTGTGATTCCTGTTGTCGTGGGTTCGAGCCCCATCATCCACCCCACCCTATTTTAAGTTGCCGCCTCATGGCGTCGGCTCACCGCTTTCGGCGGTGGATGTAGCTCAGTTGGTAGAGTCCAGGATTGTGATTCCTGTTGTCGTGGGTTCGAGCCCCATCATCCACCCCAAATCTTAAAAAAAACCCGGCCAAACGCCGGGTTTTTTCATTTTTGCGACTCATAAGGTCAGTTTTGGGCCTTGTCTGACAGTTCAAGCTCCGTATAATCGAATACATTTGCATGACACCGCTTGACTGACGACGACACCCACCACCATGACCACCATGCAGCCGATCAAGCGCCAGACGCTCACCAGTGCCGTAACCGAATCCTTGCGCCAGCGCATTCTCTCCGGGGAATTCGCCGATGGCCAACAACTGCGCCAAGAGGCGCTGTCCAATGAATACGGCGTCAGCCGGGTGCCGGTGCGCGAGGCGCTGCGCCAACTGGAAGCCGAAGGCCTGATCCAGATCATCGACCACAAGGGCGCACTGGTGTCCAAGTTGTCGCTGGAAGACGTGCTGGAGCTGCTGGAAATCCGCGCGATGCTGGAGGGCTCGGTTCTCAAAGCCGCCATCCCCTGTCACACCAAGGCCGATCACGATCTGGCCCAGCAAACCCTGCGCGAATTCGAACAAGCGCTGCGCAACAACGACGTGCGCCACTGGGGCGAATTGAACTCTCGCTTCCATCTTGCGCTGTACCGAGCCGCCAAGCGGCCAAACACGCTGGCGCTGATCGAGCAACTGCACAATAAAACCGACCGCTACACCCGGATGCAGATCTTGTTCACCCGCACCATGGAACGGGCGCACGAGGAACACAGCAAACTGCTGGAGCTGTCACGCCAAGGCAAGGCAGATGAAGCCGCGGAATTCATCCGCTTTCACATTCTGTCCGCCGGCCACGCCCTGGAAGACTACCTGCGCAACCAAAGCCCGCAGAACGCCTTGAGCTGAAACCCGCCGCTCCGTCTTCAAATTATTTGAACCTGGCGCGCAATTCTTTGCGCTATCAAGCGCCATGGCGGCGCGTAATAATCCGATCATGCCAACCGCCGGACGCGAGTCCGGCCCCACAGGGAGACATGGTCATGCAACACTCTTTCATCAGCCGGGAAGCGGAGCGCCTGGTCGACGGCCAAGCGGTGACCGACGGCGCTGGCGTGCGCCTGCTTCGCGTGCTCACCGCCGATCTGCAGCGACGGCTGGACCCATTCCTGATGCTGGACGAATTCCGCTCCGACAATCCCGGCGATTACATTGCCGGCTTCCCCAGCCATCCGCACCGGGGCTTCGAAACCGTCACCTATATGCTGGCAGGCCGCATGCGCCACCGCGACAACGCCGGCAACGAAGGCCTGCTCGGACCCGGCGGCGTGCAATGGATGACCGCCGGCCGCGGCATCGTCCATTCCGAACTGCCGGAACAGGAAGACGGCCTGATGCACGGCTTCCAGCTGTGGCTGAACCTGCCGGCGGAACGCAAGCTGTGCGCGCCGTGGTATCGCGACATTCCCGCCGCCGAGATTCCAACAGCCCCGACCGACGGCGCGGCGCGGCTGATCGCCGGGCGTTGGCGCGGCCAGGCGGGCGCGGTGGAGCGGGAGCTCACCGAACCGCTCTATCTGGATCTGCATCTTGACGCCGGAGGCGAAGAGGCGCTGGAGATACCCTCCGGCCACAACGCGTTCATCTACGTCTACCAGGGCGAGGTCGCCGTCGGTGCGCAGCAACGCGGCGTCAAGGCAAGGCAGATGGCGGTGCTGGACAATCGCAACGGCGGCAACGGCGTCAGCGTTCACGCCGAGATCGACAGCCGCTTGTTGCTGATTGCCGGCAAGCCCTTGGGCGAACCCATCGCCCAGTGGGGGCCGTTTGTGATGAATACCCGCGAGCAAGTGGAAGAAGCCATAGCTGATTTCCGCGACGGACGTTTCTAAGAACCTGTTTACGATCTGCTGCGCGTCGGTGATACGGCGTTGAAAACAACTTCGAAATGCTCATGTACCATGCGTACACCCCGCTTCCTCAGCTGTTTTCGCCTTGTCTCACCTTAGCTCGCGAGATCGTAAACACGTCCTAAGAACCCGTTCAAAGTTTCGCGAGCGAGACTTGAACACCCCCTAAACGCAACTCATTGCCTGGAGCCGCCATGCCGCTGCTTACTCAAACCATCGTCAGTCTGGACCGCGACATCGGCTTTCCGGTGCGCCGCCTGTTGCCCACCCGCCAGGCGCGCCGGGTCGGCCCCTTCGTGTTTCTCGATCACATGGGTCCGGCCCATTTCGCCGCCGAAAGCAGCGCTGGCGATGTGCGGCCCCACCCTCACATCGGCCTGGCCACCGTCACCTATCTGTTCTCCGGCGCGATGATGCACCGCGACAGCCTGGGCACGGTGCAGCGCATCGAGCCCGGCGCGGTCAATCTGATGACCGCCGGCAGCGGCATCACTCACTCCGAGCGGGTGCCGGCCGACATCCGCCAGCAAGGCGTGGCGGTGGAAGGCATGCAGCTGTGGCTGGCGTTGCCGGACGAACTGGAAGAATGCGACCCCGCCTTCGCCCACTATCCGGCCGAGGATTTGCCGCGCTGGAACCAGGCCGGGGTGGAATTGAATCTGCTGATCGGCGCCGGCTGGGGCCGGCTCTCGCCGGTCGCCTATCCGCTGCCGGTGTTCTACGCCAGCGCCGTCATGCCTGCCGGCGCGCGGTTGACGCTGCCGGAAGGCGTGGACGAACTAGCCGCCTATGTCGCCTCCGGCGAGTTGGACGTGGATGGCGCCGTGCTGGGCTCCAATCAGTTGGGCCTGCTGCGAACGGGTCAAGGCGGCGAACTGCTCGCGCTCAGCGACAGCCGGGTAATGCTGCTAGGCGGCACGCCGCCGGCCAGCCCGCATTATCTGGACTGGAACTTCGTGTCCAGCAACCGCGATCGTTTGGCTCAGGCGCGCGCGGACTGGATTGCGCAGCGCTTTCCGATGGTGCCGGGGGAGACGGAGTTCATTCCCCTGTGAGAACCTGTTTACGATCTACTACGCTTCGGCGATACCGCGTTGAGAACGTCTTCAAAATGCTCATGTGCCGTGTGTACATTCCGCTTTTTCCGCCGTTTTCGCCCTGTCTCGCCCTGTCTCGCCCTGTCTCGCCCTGTCTCGCCCTGTCTCGCCCTGTCTCGCCCTGTCTCGCCCTGTCTCGCCCTGTCTCGCCCTGTCTCGCCCTGTCTCGCCCTGTCTCGCCCTGGCTCGCGAGATCGGAAACACGTTCTAAGGGAACAGCCCCAAAACAAAACCCCCGCCAGTTTCCTGACGGGGGTTTTCGCTTGGATCGAACGCCTTACTTGCTCTGAATGCCGCCTTGTACCACGGTCGACGTATTCTGATGCTCGGCGCGGATCAGCGGTGCCTTGCCGGAAGTCACATCGCTGACAGCCTGTTTCAGAATGCCGGACGGCGTGCTGTTCAGCTTAACCCCGCCGCCGCCGTTGTAGCGCTCAGTGGCGATATCGGTGGTTTCCACTTTGGATTCGCCCAGGTCCACCTTGCCGTTGGCGGACGAAACGGTCGCGCCGGTCAGCTGGGTCTTTCCGCCCACTTGCAGCGTCACGCCGTCGGCGCCGGCGATACCGGTGACGGTACCCACCGAGTTGTCGCGTTTGACGCTGACGTCCACATCGGCCTTCAGCTCGGTGCCCTTGTCCTGGGCATTCAACAGCTTGTCCTTCAGCGTATTGCCGCCTTTGCGCGCCAGAGTGTCCAGCGTGCCGGACTTGGCCGGTCCGGAAATCGGCTGCTCGGGCAGGGTGACGGTTTCACTGTTGACGTTGAAGCTCACCGCATTAGTGGTGTCTTCCTTCAGGCCCTTGTTGAAGGCGAAGCGTTCATACTTCTCCTTCACCTTGTCGGACGCGGCGTTGACCAGCTCGGTGCCCTTCTCTTTCACCTTGTCCTTCAGCGGGCCGGCTTTGTCGGCGGCCTGGTCAACCAGGCTGGCTTCCTTGCCGTTGGAGCTGTTGGCGCCCAGCGACACATCCACCTTCACGCTATTGTCGCGATCCTGACGGCTTTCCAGCACCAGTTGGCCGCCCACCTGGCCGGTGACGGTCTTGCCGCTGACATTGGCGCCGGCCAGGGTGGCATTGCCCTCGACGTTCAGCTCCACTTGCTGCTTGGCGGTCACGGCGGCGTTGGCGTTGCTCAGCTTGTCCTGCTGGTCCACCTTCACCTCCAGACCGGCTTTGACGTCATGCACATTCTTGGTGCTGTCAGGCTTGATCTGACCGTTTTCCTTATCGCTGCTGGCCTTGTTGCCGCCGCCGATATTGCCGGCCACGCTCCAGTTGTTGCGCTGGCTGCTGGACTGCGCCGACTCCAGGCGGACATCGCCCTGGCTGTCCAGTTTGACGCTGTCGCCCTGCAACTGGGTGCCGCTCAGGCGGACGCCGCCGCTGCCGGCCTCAATGCTGGCTTGGCCGCCGCTGGTCACGCTGCCGCCAGCCTGACTGCGGCTGGACTCGTCGGTGCTGGCGTAATTGCCGCCGACGCCCACGTTGAAGCCCTTGCTTGCCTTCTCTTGACCGTTGCTCTGGCTGCCGCCGGCTTTGACGTCGAAGCCCCACTGGCTGCCGGATTTGTCGGCGCTGGATTCGGCGGCCTTGAACTCCACCTTGTCACCCTTCAGCGCCACGTCGCCGCGGCTGGTGATCTTGTCGCCCTGCAGGGCCAGCTTGCCCCCAGCCGTCAATGCCACGCCGGCATCGGCGTCCACGCCGCCGGTCACGGCGACACTGGAGTTGGCTTGCTGCTTGTCCACGTTCACCGCCACCCCGCCGCTGCCGCCGACATTCTTGCCGCCGCCTTCGATCGGGCTGGTGGTGATGGCCAGGTTGGCCTTGCCGCCCACGGTGCGCTGCTCGCTGCTAGTGGTGTTGTTCGCCTGGGTGAAACTCAGGTCGCCGCCTGCGTTGACGCTGGCCGCGCCCTTGCCGCCGGCGATGGCCACGCCCTGATAAGCGGCGTTGTTGTCCACCTCCACCTTGACGCCGTTGCCGGCGCGGATGCCGCCGGTCACCGCGGTGGAGCTGGACGAAGCGCTGGTCACCGTGCTGCCGCTTCCTGCCGCCTTGACGTTCACATCCTCGCCGGTGGTGGTGTAGACGCGCACGCCCACATCCGCCTCGGTCTTGCTGCCGCTCTGGCTCTGGGTATTGGCCGCGGCGGTGAACTGATGGCTGTCCGCCTTGATCTCCACGGTGTTGCCGGCCTGGTACTGGGTCCCCTGGTCAGTGAGCCCGCCCTTGGCGTCCACCTTGACGTTGCCGCCGCTCAGGCTGCTGGCCTGCGCGGTGCTGGACTGGCGGGTTTCCGTGCCGACGCCAGCCTTAACGCCAAGGTCCACGCCCAGATTGGGCGCGCCCAGGTCGCCTGCAGCGCCCGCCGCGCCGATCACATCGCCCTTGGCTACTTTTTCACCAGCCGCCACCAACGGACGGGTCACGCCGCCGTAATCGGCGTTGACGCCCACTTCCACTCCCCAGTGGCTGCTGTCGGTCGTGGTCTTCTGAGTGCTGTTGGCCGCCTGGTTGTCAATGCGGCCGCCGGCCAGCTTGATGTCGCCGTCAGCCTTCACCTGGGTGCCCTGATTGCGGATTTCGCCGTCGCCGTTTCCGGCTACGATGCTGACGCCGCCCTTGGAACTGATCGCGCTGACCTGGGCGGTACTGCTCTCGGACTGACTACGGCTGTTCTTCTGGTCCACGCCCAGCGCCACGCCGGTCCTGTCCAGGCCGGCGTCGATATAGATGCCGCCGCCGGTGACGCTGCTGCTCTTGCTTTCCTTCACGGTGTCCTGCGCCGCGTTCAGGCTGACGTTCTGACCGCTGAGGGCCGCGCCGCCGGCGCCGGCGTTCAGTTTGGAACCGGTCACCGTCAGATCGCCCTGGGCGTTGAGCGCCACCTTGTCGCCGGACAGCGTCGCCGCCTGGTTCTGGGTCGCGTCGCGATCCACGCTGCTGCTGCTGTGCTCAATGCGCACGCCGCCGCGGTACTGCTTGTCCCCGGTGATTTCGCCAACGCCGCGCAACGCCAGCTCGGTGTCCTTGCTCTCTACCGTGTCGCGGGTCTGCGACGCCGCCACCTTGATGTCGCCGTTGGCGGTTACGTTCAATTCGCCGCCGGCTCGCACCTGGCTACCGCTGATCGCCACGTCCTTGGCGGATTGGATGGTCAGATTGGTGTCGGACTTCAGCTCGGCGTTGACCGCTTGCTGTTGGCTGGCATTGCCCTTGCTGCTGCTCTTGGTGATGTTGAAAGCGGTGCCGCTGCGCTGATCGGTGCGGGTTTGCGATTGGTTGACCACGCTATCAATGCTGATGTCGCCGTTGCGGCTCACCGCCACCGCATTCTGCTCGCCGCGGGCGCGGCTGCCGGCGATAGCCACGCTGTCGCCGCGCAGCGTCAGCTTGCCGCCGGCGGTCAGATCGCTGCCGGTGTTGACGGTATCGGTCTTACCGTTGTCGCGGTTGCCTCCGCCGCCGATGCCCCCCCAGTAAACCTGGTCGTTGCGCAGGCTATTCTGGTTTGTCGTCTGCTGCACGCCCAGGCCGAGCGCACCGCCCGCGTCCAGGGAGGCGTCGCGGCCGGCGGCCAGCTTGGCCGCCTTGGCGTCGATATCGCCGCGGGCGCGGATATCCAGATCACGCCCGGCGCGCAGCTGGCTTTGCGCCAGACGCTGTTCGGTGGACGCGTTGTTCCAAGAACCCGTTTCCAGGCTGGCGCCGTCGTTCTTGCGGTTGCCCCGGTCGCTGCGGGTATCGGTTTCCACCACCCCGCTCAGGCGCACGCCGCCATCGGCCTGCAGACGGATGTCCTGACCTGCGCTGACGCTGCCGCCGCGAATGGCGATCTGGCCGCGCGGCTGCGCGCCGTCCGCCGCCTGATTGTCCGCCGCCGGCGCCGCCGCGATCAGCGTGGCATCCTGCTCGGCGCGAATGCGCACGCCTTCCTGACGCTGACTGGTTTCACTCTGGTCGCGGTTATACGCCCAAGAATTTTTCCAGGCGTGATTGCTGCTGCTGGACGCGCTTTCTGCTACTTGGCTATCCAGCGTCAGATCCTTGCCGCTAAGCGCCACATTGCGGCCGCTGATGTCGGTGGCGGCCAAGGTCGCCGCGTCGCCGGCGCTAAGCGTCACATCATCGCGCGCGCTGATGACGCTGCGCTTGATGCGGGTGTCGCTGCTATTGCTGGCGGTATTGGTCTCGCCGGTTTTCCAGATGAACCAGCTTTCGTCGTGACCGCTATCTTGAGTGGTGGAGGTTTCCGCCCGGCCGCGGCTGTCGATCTGCCGCGCGGCCAAAGCCACCTTGCCTTCGCTGGCGCGGATCTGCGCGCCTTCCAGCGCCAGTTTGCCCTGGCGCGCCTCCACCGACACTTCTTGCGCGCCGTTCAGGCTGCCGCCCACATTGACGCCCGCGCCGTCCGCGGTGCTGATGATGTTGATGCGGCCGGCCTGCATCGCGCCCAGAAACACACTATCCAGCGAGCCCACGCCCTCAGGCGCCTTGTCGCTGCGCAGCACCTTGGCGTCCTTGCCTTGGTAATCCACCAGGTTGAAGCCGGCGCGGACATTAAGCTGCTCGCGCGCGGCCACATTGCCGCGCACATCAATGCGCGGCGCGATCAAATCCAACACATTGACGCCGCTCAGACCGGCGCCGTTAACGGTGAGCGCGTTGCCGTTCATCGCCGCCTGCAGGGAGGCGATGGCCCCGTTCTCGATATTGGCGTTGCCCACCAGCAGCGATGCGCGCGGGGTGTTGATAAAGCCGCAGCCGCTGCATGTGATGCCGTTGGGGTTGGCCAGCACATAGTCGGCGGCCTTGCCGAACACTTCCTGTTTGCCCAACAGCAAGGACGGATTGCGGCTGATCACCTCGTTCAAGATCACGCTGGCTTCGCGTCCGCCCAGCAGCGCGTTGGCGCCCAGCTGGCCGGCCAATTGCGACTGCCCGCCAACGGCGGAGTTATTGAACACCGCGCCCGGTTTGCCGACGTTGAAATCCTGGTACTGGTTATGCGACAGGCCCGCGGCGCTGGGCGCCACGATATTGACCACCGCCGCGCCGTTGGCGGCGTTGCTCACTTGCGGCTGCGCGCCGTTGCCCCCGGCGACGATGCCGGCCGCCATCGCGGCCTCCACCGCCAAAAACGCCAGTGTCAGCGCCGCGGCGACTTTCCCCGTTACCGATAAGCCGAAATTTATTTTTTTCTTCATGATTTGAGTCCCGTTCATTCAGAGAACAAGCAGATTCGGTCCAAAACCGTCTTTCCAGACAACCCATGCTCCGCGGGCTGAGCCGGCCTGCCAGCCGAGCCCACCCCAATGAAACATGCGTTTGATTTCGAATCTACGTCTCTTTTTAAATCAATTCAAATGAAATACTGCCAATATCGCTTAGTCGCTTTCGCGGTTAAATTCTTTCAAAAAATTTCCACGTCGAAAAATAAATACCAAAAGCATCACCAGGACAATGCAAACCTGGCGAACAGCTGATGGCCTTCCTGCTGCCAACCCGCGGGCTTGTACAAGGGCCGGCTGTATTCCAGATCCAGACTGGCCTTGCGATAGCTGAAGGCCAGACCCAGGCTGGCCCCGGCAATGCTTTGCCACTGCTGAACCGAGCGATGCGGCAGCACCCGGCCTCCGTCCAGACCAATCCGCGGCGTCACGCCGACGCCGGCCGCCTCGAAACGACGCGACAAGGTGTTGCGCCAAGACCAGCCGGTTTCCCCGGCCAGGGTATTGCGGCGGAAACCGCGCACCGCACTGGCGTCGGACACATCCATCTGCTCGACGCCGGGCAGATAGTCACGGCTGGTCTGCCCCGTTAGCGCGCTGTTGAGCTGATAAGGCCCGCCGGGCAAACCCAGGCTTTGAAACCAGTTCAGCGAAGCCTTCCACTTGGTGAACTGCGGATTGGGGCCGTCCGGCGCGCGCGGGTCCGGCGCGCTGGCGCCCAGCCAGCGCGTGCCGCGCTGCACGCCGGCGTCGGCGATCAACACGCCGCCGCTGAGTAATTGCAAGCGAGACAAACCCAGCTCGGCCACGCTCAGCGTGGGGCTGGTGATCTCGATCTCGCTGTCGAGAAAGTAATTGCGCACCCGCTTGTGCGTCAGTTGCGCCATCAGCGAGGTGGTCTGATCCTGGCTTCGGCTCAGTACCCGGTCCACTCGCAGGCCGCTCTGCGCGGTGCGGCCGGACAAATTCACCACGCTGTACTGCAATTGCAGCGGGTTCAGATAATCTGCGCGGCTGGCGAAGGCGCTGAAAGTCCAATAGCCATAGGGCAGAGAGTAAAACAGCGATTCGCTGCGGCTATGCCGCACCGCGTTGTCGTTGCTGGTGCGCTGCGCCGACACGCTGACGAAGTCGGACAAACCCAGCGGGCTGTCCCAGGACAGACCCAGGCCAGCCTGAACCCGGCCCGTGCTGTCGCGGCCGGTGTTGTCGGCGTTGAAGCTCAAGCGCCAGGGCGCATCCTTGTTGTTGCGCAAACTGAGGATGGAACCGCCGACGGTTTCGCCGGGCAAGATATCCAGCGTCGCCTTGCTGGACGGCAGCCGGTTGGCCTGGTCCAGCCCCTGGTCGGCGTCGTGGATGTTCAGCGGCCGGCCGACCACGCCGGGAAACAAGGTGACCGGGTTGCTGCGACTATCGTCGCTGACGATTTTCTCCACCCTGCCTTCATGCACGCGCAAGGTCAGCACGCCCTGCTCGTCCGGCCCTTCGGCCGCCACGCGCGCGGCGATATAGCCCTTCTTCAGATAGAGCTGGGTCAAGGCGCGGCTATAGCGGTTCAGCTCCTCGTTGTTCAGGCAATCGCTGGCCAGTTCGCCCAGAGAAGCCACTTCCTTACGGCTCAGCAGCTTGATGCCGGCCAGACGCACGCCCTTGACGCGCAGGCAATCCAGCTCGCTCATGTCCGCGGCTTGCGGCCGCCGCATCATATTGCTGTCCGGCTGCATTTGCCGCAGCCGATGTTGCTGGATGATGGCGTCGAAGCGGCGGCTGTTGTCCTGCAACAGGCGCCGCGAATCGTTTTCCATTTGCTGATGCATGCTGCCAGACATGCCGGGCACTTCCGCGGCCTGCGCCGTCATGCCCCAACAAACGATCCCCGCCATCCGCCAGAACTGGGCTGGAGATGGGTTTTTATATTTAATCATCATCGGATTCGTAACTATTTTTAAATAAAGGAAAACAGAAATTCCATGACGCGTCCAGACTAATGAGAATAATTATCAAATAATGACACTATTACCCAGCCTTGATGCCAGCCTTGCGGCATCAGCGCAACACAAAATGCAATATAAATAAAAAAGCCCGGCCAGTGGCCGGGCTTTCCTCTTAGTCGTTTGATTCTGAAATATCTTTCAGAAGATCAGAAAAAACTTATTCGAACACAAAGTGGGCGCGCTTGATATTGCACAGCAATTCATAGGCAATGCTGCCGGCGGCGGCGGCCACCTCGTTGACCGATACCGTATCCCCCCACAACTCCACCTCGCTGCCAATGCCCGCGGCGGGCAAGTCGCTCAAATCCACGGTGATCATGTCCATTGACACTCTGCCGATGATGCGCGAACGGCGGCCGTCCACCGCCACCGGGCTGCCGCTGGACGCCAGCCGCGGATAACCGTCGGCGTAGCCCCCGGCGATCAGGCCCACCCGAGTAGGCCGATCGGTGACAAAGTTGTTGCCGTAGCCGATAGGCTCGCCGGCGGCCAGTTCGCGCACGCCGAAGATCCGGCTGCTCAGCCGCATCACCGGTTTCAGCGCATCGCCTTGCGGAAAACCCGCCGGCAAAGGGCTGGCGCCGTAGAGCAGGATGCCGGCGCGCCCCCAGTCGCGACGCGACCGCGGATGGCACAGGATGCCGGCGGAATTGGCCACGCTCTCCTCCCCCGGCAAGCCCGCGGTGGCGGCGTCGAAGGTTTCGATTTGCGCCAGCGTCATCGGCACCGTCGGCTCGTCGGCGCGAGCGAAATGGGTCATCTTGACGATGCTCTCCGCCTTGCCGCTGGCCTGCAGCCGTTCCCAGGCCGCGCGGTAATGCTGCGGCAGGAAGCCCTCGCGATGCATGCCGCTGTCCAGCATCAGCCAGACTCGGAACGGCGCGGCCGGCTGCGCTTCTTCCAACATGCGCAGTTGCCCTTCGCTTTGCACCACCAGCCACAGCCGGTGGCGCTCGACCTCGGCCAGCTCGGCCGCCTCGAACACGCCCTCCAACAGCAGAATGGGCGCGCTCACGCCGGCGGCGCGCAGTTGCAACGCTTCCTCCAGACAGGCTACGGCGAAACCGTCGGCGACATCGGCCAGCGCCTGGGCGCACCGCGCCGCGTCGTGGCCGTAGCCATTGGCCTTCAGCACCGCCAATACCCGCCCGCCATGCTGACGCTTGGCCAGCAGGTAGTTGTCGCGCAGGTATTGGGTGCGAATGGCGGCGATCAGCGGCCGCATGCTCAAGCGCCCGCCACGGCCGGACGAGCCGCCGGCACCACCAGGGTTTCGCCCTGTTTGGCGTAGCGCTGCATGGACAGGCCGTCCAGGCTGATCTCCGGCTTGGCGCCGGTGATAATGTCGGCCAGCACCTTGCCGGAGCCGGCCCCCATGGTCCAACCCAGGGTGCCGTGGCCGGTGTTCAGCGACAGATTGGCGAAGCGAGTGCCTCCCACGATGGGAGTGCCGTCCGGCGTCATCGGACGCAGGCCGGTCCAGAAGCTGGCGGCCGGGATGTCGCCGCCATTCGGGTACAAATCGCCCACTACCATTTCCAGCGTTTCGCGACGGCGCGGGTTCAGCGACAAATCGTAGCCGGACAGCTCGGCCATGCCGCCGACGCGGATGCGATCATCGAAGCGGGTGATCGCCACCTTGTAGGTTTCGTCCAGCACCGTGGACACCGGCGCGCCGGCCGGGTTGGTGATCGGCACCGTCAGCGAATAGCCCTTGACCGGGTAGACCGGAATGTCGATGCCCAGCGATTTGACCATGTCGCGGGAGAAGCTGCCCATCGCCACGACGTAGTGATCCGCGGTCAGCAAATCGTCGCCGACACGGATGCCGGTAATGCGCTTGCCGTCGCTCTCAATCCCGTCCACAGTCACGCCGAAGCGGAATTCCACGCCCTTGGCGCGCGCCATCTCGGCCAGGCGCGCGGTGAACAGATTGCAGTCGCCGGTTTCGTCATTGGGCAGTTGCAGGCCGCCCGTCAGCTTGTGCTTGACGCTGGCCAGCGCCGGTTCCACCTCCGCGCAGCCGTCCCGGTCCAATACTTTGAAGTCCACGCCGCACTCCTTGAGCACGGCGATATCCTTGCTGACGCCGTCCACTTGAGCCTGGCTGCGGAACAGCTGCAGCGTGCCGCCCTGGCGCGCTTCGTAGCCGATGCCGGTTTCTGCGCGCAGCTCTTTCATTTTGTCGCGGCTGTATTCGGCCAGACGCATCATCCGGCTCTTGTTGACCGCGTAAGCGTCTTCATTGCAATTGGCCAGCATCTTGGCGATCCATTGCAGCTGATACAAGCTGCCGTCCGGCTTCACCGCCAACGGCGCATGGCGCTGGAACAGCCACTTGGCCGCCTTCAGCGGAATGCCCGGCGCGGCCCAGGGCGTGGAGTATCCGGGGGAAATCTGGCCGGCGTTGCCAAAACTGGTTTCCAGCGCCACGCCCTCCTGACGCTCCAGCACCGTCACCTCGCAGCCCGCCTTGGCCAGATACCAAGCCGTGGACACGCCCAACACACCGCCGCCCAGCACGATCACCTTCATTTTCTCTCTCCGTTTGCAGCACTACATGTCTATAGTGATTTTGCGTAGTATATTAATGAAACACTGGGTTTTTTCACCAAAGTATCGTCAGACTACAAATTTTTAAACTGCAAAATTTTATATACACAGTGAAAACATGAAGAAAAGCGCAAGCGGCGATAAGGCACTGGATAAAACCGATCTGAAAATCCTGCGCCTGCTGCAGAAAAACGGCCGCATCTCGATGACGGAACTCTCTGAAAAGGTGGGACTTTCCACCACGCCGTGCACCGAACGAGTACGTCGAATGGAACGCGACGGCATCATCGAAGGCTATTACGCCCGCCTCAATCCGCATGCGATGGACGCGGCGCTGTTGGTCTTCGTGGAGATCAAGCTGGAGGCCAAATCCGGCAATATTTTCGACGCCTTCCGTCGCGAAATCATGCGTATCCCGGAAATTCTGGAATGCCACCTAGTGTCCGGCGAATTCGACTACCTGATCAAAGCGCGCATTCCGGACATGTCGATGTACCGCAAGCTGCTGGGCGACATCCTGCTACAACTGCCGTCTGCCAAGGAGTCCAAAAGCTACGTGGTGATGGAAGAGGTCAAGGAGACCCTGCTACTGCCTCTGGGAGAATAAATAAGCCGTTTAAAATCCATGACTTGCATTTGATTTAAATCAAAAAAGTCTTGCATTCCCCTCCCATCTAAGCCAAACCACAAGCAGCGGTTTCTTGAGTAAAAACACGTAGAACCTGCTCGAAGGCTCGCGGGCTAGAACGAGACGAGACGAAAACGGCTGAAGAAGCGGAACGTACCTGGGGTACATCTGCATTCTGAAGCGGTTTTCTACGTCGTATCGCGGACGCGCAGCAGCCTTCCAACAGGTTGGCAGGCGGGAGATGAGGATGTTCGGCTTCATGAAAGCGGTGGACAAAACCGCGGACACGGCGCGGCAGGTGCGCCAGTTGGAAAGCGTGCTGGACCACGCCGATAATCTGATCATGCTGTGCGACACCAGCCGCGACAACGTGATCTTCTACATGAACAAGACCGCGCGCGACATCCTGGGCCGGCACCGGGAAATGATGAACCAGAAATTCCGAGCCGGGGTCGACGTCAATCACGCTCATGGCCACAGCATTCATCAGTTCCACCAAAATCCGGAGCACAACCGCCGCATCCTGGCCGACCTGGCCAGCCGCAAGATAGACCAGCACATCGCGATGATTCCGGTGGGCGAGGTGATGTTCAAGACCAAGGTATTCCCGATCTGGGACTCTGCCCATCCCGACCAACTGCTCTGCTTCATGGCCAGCTTCCAGGACGTGTCCGCCGAAATCCGCGCCCAAGAATTGCAGGACCATGGCAACCAGCGCCGCGAATTCCTGGAGGCGCGCGTCAACGAGCTCTCCGATAATATGCAAGCGATGAGCGCCACGATAGAAAACGTCGCGGTGCAGACTTCATCGGCGTCCGAATCCGCGGACCTCATGCTGGGCGAGGCCAAAAAAAGCGTGGCCATCGTCAACGACACCAGCCAGAGCATGCAGCAAGTGGGCAATATGGTTCGCCAAACCGCCGACAGCCTGATGTCGCTAGGCAAACGCTCGGAAACCATCGGCCAGATTGTCAACGTGATCAAAGACATTGCGGATCAGACCAATCTCTTGGCCTTAAACGCGGCGATCGAGGCGGCGCGAGCCGGCGAGATGGGACGCGGCTTCGCCGTGGTGGCGGATGAAGTACGCAAACTGGCCGAGCGCACCACCAAGGCCACCCAGGAAATCGGAGACATGATCCGTGCGATCCAGGGAGAAGTGCAGCAAAACGTGCGCGCCATCGAACTGGGGCGCGACCAGGTGCAAACAACAGAAAGCGACTTCCAACGGGCCGAAGCCGCACTACACACCATCGTTGGCGAGATCAACACCATGCGCAATTTCGTGGTGGAAATCGCCAACGCCTCGGAAGAACAGGCTGCCACCTCGCAGGATATTGCCGATAAGCTGAGCGACATCACTCGGCAAAACTGAAGTAAAAACGCTTCACAAGCGAAGGATGGGGCGGAATAATTAAACGCTCCACCCTTTCGCTTTGAGGCCATCATGAGCTTAGCGTCCGTCCAGGCGTTTTTCGCCGCCCGTCAGCTGGACATCCCCATCATAGAGCTGGAAGTCAGCACCGCCACCGTGGCGGAGGCCGCCGCCGCCCACGACGTGGAGCCCGGCCGCATCGCCAAGACGCTGGCCTTCCGCCTGAACGACGGCCGCGATGTGATCCTGGTCGCCCGCGGCGACGCCCGCATCGACAACCGCAAATTCAAGGATGCCTTCGGCAAGGGCAAGATGCTGCCGCCGGACGAGGTGGAAGCCATCACCGGCCACCCGGTGGGGGGTGTCTGCCCGTTCGGCCTCGCCACTGAGCTGCCCATCTATCTGGACGTATCCTTGCAGACCTACGACGAAGTGCTGCCGGCCGCCGGCGCCGTCCACAGCGCGGTACGCTTGTCGCCGCAGCAGTTGCACCACATTACCCAGGCGGACTGGGTGGATGTGTGCCAGGCTTTTGCCTAAGTGCCTGTCACAATCTGCTGCGCTTCGTGAGGCGTGACACGGTGAGTACCGCTTCGAAATGCTCATGTACCGTGTGTACACTCCGCTTTCTCAGCGATTTTCGCCCTGTCTCGCCTTAGCTCGCGAGATCATGAACAGGCTTTAAGAAACGGTTTACGCTCCGCTACGCCTCGCTCTGAGCCGCGCGGCCGAACCGATGCAAAAAGCCGCCGTTTGTCGCCAAACGATGGTTAACTCTTTCCCACGGCGGAACATCCGCCATGCCAAGAAAAACGCCCGGCAAGCCGGGCGTTTCACATCCATCCAGACAAAGGCGCTCAGTAGCCCAGCCCCATCGCTTCCTTGACGTCCTGCATAGTGGCGCGCGCCACTTGCTCGGCCTTGGCGTTGCCGGCGGCCACCACTTCCTTGACCAAGTTGGGATTGCTCAGATACTGCTCGGCGCGTTCAAACATCGGCTGCTGTTCGCGGAGTACGCCGTCTATCACCGGTTGCTTGCAGTCCAGGCAACCGATGCCGGCGCTGGTACAGCCCTGCTTCACCCATTCGCGGGTGTCTGCGTCGCTGTACACCTGGTGCAGCTGCCATACCGGGCATTTGTCCGGGCTGCCCGGATCGGTGCGGCGCACGCGGGCCGGATCGGTCGGCATCGCCCGCACTTTTTTGGTGACGGTGGCCGGGTCTTCGCGCATGGTGATGGTGTTGCCGTAGGACTTGGACATCTTCTGGCCGTCCAGACCCGGCATCTTGGACGCCTCGGTCAGCATCGCCTCGCATTCGGCCAGAATGCTCTTGCCCTTGTTCTCCAGCCAGCCGAACAGCCGCTCGCGATCGGCCGCGCCCAGGTTCTGGCTGGCGGCCAGGATCTCGCGCGCGCCGGCCAGCGCTTCGGCGTTGCCGTCTTGCAGATAGGCGGTGCGCAGGCGGTCGAACTCCTTGCCGGCCTTGCCTATCTTCTTCACCGCGGCGCGGGCCAACTCTTCGAAGTTGGGCTCGCGGCCAAACAGGTTGTTGAAGCGGCGCGCCACTTCGCGGGTCAGTTCGATGTGCGGCACCTGGTCTTCGCCCACCGGCACCAGGCCGGCCTTGTAGATCAGGATGTCGGCGGCCTGCAGCAACGGGTAGCCGAGAAAGCCGTAGGTGCCCAGGTCCTTGGTGGACAGTTTTTCGATCTGGTCCTTGTAGGTGGGCACGCGCTCCAGCCAGGACAGCGGGGTCACCATGGACAGCGCCAGGTGCAGTTCAGCGTGCTGCGGCACTTTGGACTGGATGAAAACAGTAGCCTGCTCCGGGTCCACGCCGGCGGCCAGCCAATCTATCACCATGTCCCACACGCTCTTGCCGATGATGGAGACGTCGTCGTAATTGGTCGTCAGCGCGTGCCAGTCCGCCACCATGAAGTAGCAATCGTGGGTGCTTTGCAGCTGCACCCAGTTCTTGATCACGCCGTGGTAATGACCAAGGTGCAGGCTGCCGGTGGGGCGCATGCCGGAAAGAATGCGGTTGGCGAACATATATGGATTCCGTTTCGGGTAATAAGCGCAACAGCGCCGGAAACGAATTCCGGCGCGTCAGGATTAGTGTGAACCGGGCGCTTTAAATCAAGGCGCGCACCAGCCCGTACATCAAACCGTAGAACGGCCGCAAAATGGTGGTCAGCAAGCCGGTGGCGATCAAGGCCAGCAGCACCCACATGCCGTAAGGCTCCAGCTTGGAGTACTTCCAGGCCATGCCTGGAGGCAGAAAGCTTTCCACGATGCGGCCGCCGTCCAGCGGCAAGATGGGCAGCAGGTTGAGCAGCATCAGCGAGATATTGATGCCAATGCCGGCCTGACTCATCAGCGCCAGCGGTTCGCTGTAGCTCGTATCCATGCCGATGGCCAGCTTGAGTAGCAGCACCCACATCAGCATCATCACTAGGTTGGAGGCCGGCCCGGCGGCGGCCACCAGCCTGCCATGCTCGCGCGGCTTGCGCAGCGCGCCGAAGTTGACCGGCACCGGCTTGGCCCAGCCAAAGATGAAGCCGCCCAGCGTCACGGACAGCAAGGGCAGCAGCACGGTGCCGATCGGGTCGATATGCTTGAGCGGGTTCAGCGTCATCCGCCCCATCATATAGGCGGTGCTGTCGCCGAAACGGCGCGCGGCATAGGCGTGGGCGGCCTCGTGCAGCGTGATGGCGAACAACACCGGCAGCGCGTAAATAGTGATTTTCTGGATCAGATTAATATCGCCCATGATGTCTCTTGTGGGTTGAAAACAGTGTAGTGAGGCAAAGGCGGCGCTTATAGACCGAACAGCGCCGGATCCCCCTTGCCGCGGCGCAGCAGTTCCACGCCCTCGGTCATATCGATCACGGTAGTGGGCTCGGTGCCGCACCAGCCACCGTCTATCACCGCATCCACCGCGTGCTCCAGCCGCTCGCGGATTTCATACGGGTCGGTCAACGGCTCCCCATCGCCGGGCAGCATCAGGGTACAGGACAAAATCGGCTCGCCCAGCTCCTCCAGCAAGGCCAGCGCCACTTTGTGATCCGGCACACGCAGCCCAATGGTGGAGCGCTTGGGGTGCAGGGTGCGGCGCGGCACTTCGCGAGTGGCTTGCAGAATGAAGGTATAGCTGCCGGGAGTGGCGGCTTTCAGCATGCGGAACTGGCTGTTGTCCACCTTGGCGTAATTGGCCAGTTCGGACAAATTGTGGCAGACCAGAGTCAGATGATGGCGCAGGTCCAGCTGGCGGATATCCAGAATGCGTTCCATCGCGGGCTTGTCGCCCAACATACAGCCAAGCGCGTAACAGGAGTCGGTGGGATAGACCACCACCCCGCCCTCGCGCAGGATCTTCACCGCTTCGCGCACCAGCCGTGCTTGCGGGTTATCCGGGTGGATCATGAAAAACTGTGCCATGGCGCGTTCGCCTCAGAGCTGCTCTGCGGCTTCCGCCGCGCGATTGATCAAATAGCTGCTTTGCAACAGGCCGCTGGCATAAGCCCGCGTGCTCTGGTGTTGCAGCCTGATGTCGCCATCCAGGCCGCTGAATAACGGAATACCGGCCCCCAGCAGCGCCGGCACTCGGTTGAGAATCAGCCGGTCCAACAGACCGGCGCGCAGGAAAGCGGATACCAGCCGGCCACCGTCCACATAGACATGGCGTGCGCCAGAAGTCCGTAGATCCGCCAGCAGGCGTGGGGGTGCCGCGGCGCTTAATTCCACCTGCGAGCGCAGCGCCGCCGGTATATCGGCCGGCTGCAGGCTACGGCTGGCCACGACCACGCGCAGGCCGACATAGGGCCACTCGGGAAACGACAGTACTTTGCGGAAGGTGGCGCTTCCCATCAGCAATACGTCCACTGTCGCCATGAAGTCGGCGTAGCCGTAGTCCTCGTCTTCACAGGCCACTTGCTCCAACCAGTCCAGCGCGCCGTCTGCGCGCGCTATGAAGCCATCTAGACTGGTAGCGAGATAGGCGCTGGTGCTCAAGCTCATGCGAGGGTCTCCGGGTGAATGATGCGCGCGGCCAGCGCGTCCCAAATGGGTTTGCAGATCGGCGGCAGGTCGTCGGTGCGGCCGACGTCGCGGCCTCCCTCGCCAGGCGCGTGGAAATCGCTGCCGGCGCTGGAGTACAGCTCGTGACGGGCCGCCAACAAGGCGAACTTGTGCATATCGTCAAGGCTATGGCTGCCGCTGGCCACTTCGATGCCGCGGCCGCCGGCCAACTTGAAGTCGTTGATCAGCCGCTCGATCAAGGTACGGCCCATATCGTAGCGGCCAGGGTGGGCGATCACCGCCTCGCCGCCGCCGGCGCGGATCCAGCCCACCGCGTCCTCCAGGCTGGCCCATTCGTGCGCCACGTAGCCGGGCTTGCCCGGGGTCAGGAATTTACGGAACACGGTGCGCACGTCCTTGACCTGCCCGCTATTGACCAGAAAGCGGGCAAAATGGGTGCGGCCTATCATTTCCGGGTTGTCGCACAGCGCCATCGCGCCTTCGAACGCACCTTGTATGCCCACCTTGATCAGTTCATCCGACATCTGCCGCGCGCGGTTGACGCGGCCGTCGCGGATGGATTGCAGGCCGGCGGCCAGCGTCTCCTGTTCCGGATCAATGCCCAGACCGACGATGTGCACGGTGTGCTTGCCCCAGGTGACCGAAACCTCGACGCCGTTGAGGAAGGCCAGGCCCCGCCGCGCCGCCTCGGCCCGCGCCGCGGCCAAGCCGTGGGTGCAGTCGTGGTCCGTCAGCGCCACTAGCGTGGCTTCGCGCTCGGCGGCGCGCGCGATCACCTGCTCCGGCGGCAAAGCGCCGTCGGAAGCGTGGGAGTGGAAATGCAGATCGATGCTGGCCATGCTCATTGTCCGTTGGCGGCGGCCTGGCGCGCGGCTTCGCGCAGTTCCCAGGCTGCCAGTTTGGCGCGGTATTCCGTCATCAGCGCGTTATAACTGTCCCAGATGCACGGGTCGCAGCCGCTGCCGCAGCAAGCGTCATCCGGCGGGGGCTCGGGCGCTTCCGGCGGCGGGTCGAAGTCGTCGTCGTTCATGGCGCCGCGACGCGGATGGAAAAGCCGTCGCCGCTCACCTGCTGACCCGCGCGGATCTTGCAGGTCTTGCGCAGTTCCACCTGACCGTCCACCCGCACATTGCCTTCGGCGATGAAATGTTTGGCGGCGCCGCCGGAATCGCAAACATTGCAGATTTTCAGCAGGTCGCACAAGGCGATGTATTCGCCGCTCAATTCAAAGGTTTCATTCATTTTTGCACACTCGATTGGGACAGGGCTGTGAGCGGGCTGTGGACAAGAACCGCAGCGCCTTCATTTTTCACGCCTTTTTACTGTCGCTTATTTTTTAATCTATTGCCGACATCTATCCACGCCATGGCAGGACAAGCTTGTGGGCCTGTTGTGGATAATTGCGGCAATTTGCTGAATTTCCAGCGCTTTCTTCTTACCGGTCAAAATTTAGGCAATTCACCCGGCCAAATCGCGGCCAGCGCTGCCCGCGCCTGGGCCATGCGCTGTTCGTGCGCGCCGCTCACCCTGGTGGCGTCAATGCCCGCCTCTTCCAGCGCCTGCCGGTAGAGCCCGAACAACCAGTCGCGTTGAGTCGGGTGGCTGCGCAGCGGATCCGGCTCCCAGGGAATGTCCGGCTCGGCCAGCAGAGTCAAGGCGTAATCGCCAAGCCGGTACAGCTCCAACAAGCCCGGGCTGCAGCGCCCATGCGCCACCTCGCTCCAGATCTTGCAATTCAATGCGGTGGTGTCGCACAACAAGACTTGGACGTCGGCGGCCAATGCCTGTTCCGCCGCCAACTGTCCTCGCGCCACTTCCTCAATAATCTCCGGCGTGGAACGATACGGACGCGTGGCGAAATAGTCGCGCGCGTATTCCGGCACCCAGGCGGCGGCAATGCCCGATGCATTCAACGCGACCGCCAGCGCGCGCGCCAACGTGGTCTTGCCGCAAGACTCCGGCCCTACGATGGCGATCTTCAACGGCCGTGTCGCGCCCTTGAACATACCGCTGCTTTCAAAATACGGAAAAGCGGTCAATTATACGCCGCTTGCCGCGCTATCAACAGCCGGACAGCTGTTCTCAACAAGCAGAGGGGACAGCCCTGTGCGCCAACTGTGGACAAGGAAGCTAAGCCCTTGCCGTGAAATGGATTTGTCCGTGCTGATCAAAAAACAGGCAAATCACTGGATTACTCACATCCAGCGTGAAAAGCCATGTGGGACAATTGTGGATAAGACAGCCAAGTCCTTGTTCCGCCAAGCGCATTTTCCGCCGCTTATTTTTTAGGCAAAACAGCACACCCCCTCATGACATAGCGGTAAGAAAACACCAGTTCCGGCCATGGCTGGCCGCCGTCGGTCACCCTGCTGCTTGCCCACACCCAAGGTGCAAAGCCATGTGGGCGAGCTGTGGACAAACGCGACAAGGCCCTGAAAAACCGACACAAAAAAAGGCCGCTCAAAAAATGAGCAGCCCGAGTAGTGAACGGCGTTTTAATGCGCGCTCATCTCGCCGCGCAGGGGCCGGGCCAGTTGCGCCCCTAGTTGCGGGCCACTAAGACCGGCGGACAGCAACACGTGCAACTTGGCAAGCGCCGCCTCCGGCGTCAGGTCCGCCCCCGCCACCGCGCCGGCGCGCGCCAGCGGCTGACTGGCGGCGTAAGCGCCCACTTCCACCGCCCCCCTCGGCGCCTGCGTGATGTTGAGCACCGCGCCGCCCCGCGCGGTCAAGGCCTTCACGCCATTCAATAGCGCCGGATCTGCCGGCGCGTTGCCGCTGCCGTAGCTCATCAGCACCGCGGCGTCCAAGGCAGGGTCCGCCAACAGGCGGCCAGCCAGCGCAGCCCCCTGACCCGGGCTGAGGAACAGGCAGGCGATACTCAGATCTTCGCGCAGCGCCTTTGGCTGAAATTCTCCCTCCCCCGGCAACCAGGCCGCCTTGTTCCAATGCGGATGGATGGCGAAGCGAGCCAGCGGCTCCGCGTTGGGCGAGCCGAAGCCGGCGAAATGCTCAACGTCCAGCTTGCGTGCGCGGCTGCCGCGCAGCAGCAGGCGATCGAAGGCGATGACGACCTCATGCAGTTCAGGCTGACTAGCCGCTTCCAGCGCGTCGGCCACATTGTTCCAGCCGTCGGAGCGCGGATGCAGCAACGGCAGTTGCGCGCCGGTCAGCACCACCGGCTTGGCCAGGCCGCGCAGGGCGAAGGCCAGCACGCTTGCGGTATAGGCCATGGTGTCGGTGCCGTGGATGACGACGAAGCCGTCGTAGTCGCCATAACGCTCGGCCAACGCGGCGATGATGCGGTTCCAGTGACGAGGCTCGATGGCGGAGGAATCGATCAACTCGTCAAATTCGACCACGTCGAAATCCAGGCCGGGACGGCGAAAGCGCTCCAACAGGCCCGGCAACAGGCCCGGCGACGGCGCCAGACCGTCCGGGGTTTCGGTCATGCCTATGGTGCCACCGGTGTACAACACTAAAACTCGGCTCATGAGATCTCCTGTAAACAGTGTCCAATGCCGCGATGGTAGCTCAATTCGCAGCCTCGGCGGCAGGACTGTCCACGCGTAGACGCACCGCATCATGCCGCCAGTATTCGTAATCGCAGTCCAGCGCAGCGCCGGCGGCATCGCGATTGATGCGCCGTATCAACAGCACCGGACTCCCCTCGGCCAGCATCAGCGCCTGGGCCACACGCCCCTGCGCCGCGGCCGGCAGGATGTCGAAAGCCGCGGCCGCGTATTCGATGCCGTAACGATGGCGATACAGCCCGGTCAACGATTGGCTCAGGTCCTGGCACTGGATGTCCGGAAAACGCTCCGGCCGCAGAAAGTGCTCCACGTATAACGCCACTCGCCCGTCCAGGCTGCGCTGACGGCATATTTTCCACAAAGAGCTCAAGGGCGGCACCTCCAGCGCCCGGCACAATTCGGGCGAAGCCAGCACGGTCTCGACGCTTAAAAGCCGGGTTTCCGCCGCCCGTTGCTGCGTGTCGGCCATTTGTTGGAAATGGTTGCCATAGAGCGGCGCGTATTCCAGGCGCGGAAAGGCAACGAACCAGCCGCGCCGTTCTTCGCGATACACCCGCCCCTCGGCTTCCAGCACGCCCAGCGCCTCTTTCAAGGTAATGCGAGTGGTGGCGAACAGCTCGGCCAGCGCGCGCTCCGACGGCAAACGACCGCCGGGCCGCAACAAGCCGCCCTCGATTTGCTGCAATAAGGCCGCGCGTATCCGCGCGGCCTGGGAAAGCGGTTTCGGTTCAGGCATCAGGACTAGTCCAACAATCAGGTCTCCGCCGGCTTTTTACCAACAAAAAATGACAAGGAAATTAACTGCCGCAAACGGCTATGGCAGTTCCTCCGCTGATTCGTCACCAATCTGCAATCAAATTGCCATGCGTCGTAAACCGGAATGTCATCTACGCGGAATACCATCAGCATCGTTTTTATTTGACCTAGTCCAAAGGGATGGATGCCATGAACAAACCGTTGCGCTGCGCCGTGCTGGGCGCTCTGGCCCTGCTGGCCAATACCGCTTTTGCCGACAACCTGAACGCGCTGATCCAGGCCGCCAAGAAGGAAGGCGAGCTGAACGTGATTGCCCTGCCCCATGACTGGTGCGGCTACGGCGGCGTGATCGCCGGCTTCAAGGCCAAGTACGGCATCAAAGTGAACGAACTGAATCCAGACGCCGGCTCGGCCGACGAACTGGAGGCAATCAAGGCCAACAAGAGCAATAAGGGCCCGCAGGCGCCGGACGTGATCGACGTGGGCCTGTCCTTCGGCCCGCAAGCCAAGGCCGCGGGTCTGCTTCAGCCATACAAAGTGTCCAATTGGAAAACCATTCCGGACAGCGTCAAGGACAAAGACGGCTATTGGTATGGCGATTACTACGGCGTGCTGGCCTTCGAAGTCAACAAGGACCTGGTAAGCAAAACGCCGACCGACTGGAGCGATCTGCTAAAGCCGGAATACAAGAACGCGGTGGCGCTGGCCGGGGACCCACGCGCCGCCAACCAAGCGATCCAGGGCGTGTTCGCCGCCGGCTTGTCCCAGTCCAAGGGCAATGTGGCCAAGGCCGCCGACGCCGGCCTCAAATTCTTCGCGCAGCTGAACAAGAACGGCAATTTTGTGCCGGTGATCGGCAAAGCTGCCTCGCTGGCCCAGGGCAGCACGCCCATCGTGATCCGCTGGGACTACAACGCCTTGGCCGACCGCGACACCTTGAAAGGCAATCCCAAAGTGGAGGTGGTGGTGCCCAAAACCGGCGTGGTGGCGGGTGTTTACGCCCAGGGCATCAGCGCTTACGCGCCGCACCCCAACGCGGCCAAACTGTGGCAGGAATACCTGTTCTCCGACGAAGGCCAGTTGGCCTGGCTCAAGGGGTATTGCCACCCCACCCGCTTCAACGATCTGGCCGCCCGCAAGAAAATCCCACAGGACCTGCTGAGCCGGATGCCGGACGCCGCCGCCTATAAGAAAGCCCTGTTCCCCACGCTGGAACAGCAAGAGGCGTACAAGTCGGTGATCACCAAGCAGTGGGACAGCCTGGTGGGCAGCAACGTCAAATAAGCCGTTTCGCCCTGATTGGCGCGCGGCGCTTCCGCCGCGCGCGGGCTCTCTTTGGAAACACGCCCTCATGTCCGCATCTTCCAACTCCCTCGCCGGCCGTGCCGGCCCGGCGTCGCCGCGCCGCGCCGGCGGCGGCTTCGTCTCGCTGTCCTGGCTGGGCGTGGCGCCGTTCTTTCTGTTTGCGCTGCTGTTCCTGCTGTTGCCCACCGCTCGCTTGTTGTTGGGAGCATTCCAGGACGCCGACGGCCATTTCACGCTGAACAACATCGCCCGGCTGTTCGAGCCGGCAATTCTCGACGCCTACAAGATCAGCCTGCAGATCAGCGCCGCCTCGGCGCTCTTGGGCGCGGTCTTCGGCCTGTTGCTGGCCCTCGCGGCAATCCGCGGCCGGCTGCCGGGCTGGATTCGCCCGACGCTGGCCACCTTCTCCGGCGTGGCGTCCAACTTCGCCGGCGTGCCGCTGGCCTTCGCCTTTCTGGCCACGCTGGGCCGCATGGGCCTGGTGACGGTGCTGTTGCGCCGCTACCTGGATTTCGATCTCTATGCCGGCGGTTTCAGCATTCTCAGCTTCAGCGGCCTGACCCTGACTTATTTGTACTTTCAGATTCCACTGATGGTGCTGATCGTCAGCCCAGCCATCGACGGCCTCAAAACCGAATGGCGCGAAGCCTGCGACAGCCTGGGCGGCTCCGCTTTCGCCTACTGGAGCCGCATCGCGCTGCCGGTGCTGTGGCCCAGCATCCTGGGCGCGGCGCTGCTGCTGTTCGCCAACGCCTTCGGCGCGGTGGCCACCGCCTACGCGCTGACCGGCAGTTCGCTCAACATCGTCACCATCCTGCTGTACGCGCAAATCCGCGGCGACGTGCTGCACGATCAGAACCTGGGCTACGCGCTGGCGCTGGGCATGATCGTGGTCACCGGCCTATCCAACGCCGCCTATATCTGGCTGCGCGGCCGCGCGGAAAGGAGCCGGGCATGAAACACCAGCAAGCCCACAAACCATCGTCGCGTCTGGGCACCTGGATCGCGGTCATCGCCGGCGGCCTGTACTTCCTTCTGCCGCTCTTGGCCACCTTCGAATTCAGCCTGAAGATGCTGCGCGAGGGTTACAGCCTGGAAGCCTACAAACTGGTGCTGCAGGATCCGGGCTTTCAGCAAAGCTTCGCCTATTCCGCGCTGATGGCCCTATTCACCATCGTCATCGGCATCCTGCTGGTGGCGCCCACAGCGTTCTGGATCCAACTCCGGCTACCGCGGCTGCGTCCGCTGGTGGAGTTCATCACCCTGCTGCCGCTGGTGATTCCGGCCATCGTCATCGTTTTCGGCTATCTGCGGCTGTTCGGCAGCGATGCCTGGCTGCCCTTGACCGGCAGCGAGCGCGGCACGGATCTATTGCTGGTCTGCAGCTACGTGACGCTGGCCCTACCCTATCTATACCGCTCCATCGACGCCGGCCTGTCCGCCATCGATGTGCGATCTCTGGCCGAGGCGGCGCAAAGCCTGGGCGGCGGCTGGCGAGTGATTCTGCTGCGGGTGATCTTCCCCAATATCCAGTCCGCGCTGTTGTCCGGCGCGTTTCTGACCTTCGCCATCGTCATCGGCGAGTTCACCATGGCCAGCTTGCTGGCGCGGCCGGCCTTCGGCCCTTATCTGCAGTTGATCGGCGCCAACCGCGCTTACGAGCCGGCGGCGCTGGCCATCATCGCCTTTTTGATCACTTGGGCGGCGATGGGCCTGCTACAGGTGGCCGGCCGTCACCGTCGCGCGCTGCGCGATGCCACCGCCTCGGAATAAGAAAGAACCCCACAATGGCATACCTGGACATCCAAAATCTGCACAAACGCTACGGCCAGCACACGGTGGTGCACGACTTCAATATGAGGGTGGAGGCGGGCGAGTTCGTCACTTTCCTGGGCCCGTCCGGCTGCGGCAAGACCACGGTGCTGCGGATGATCGCCGGCTTCGAGACGCCCAGCGGCGGCGCCATCCGCCTGCAAGGCGAGGACATCACGGCCTGCGCGCCGCAAAAACGCGGCATCGGCATGGTGTTTCAAAGCTATGCGCTATTTCCCAATATGAGCGCAGGCGAGAACATCGCCTTCGGCCTGAAGATGCAGAAGCGCGACGCCGCCGACATCCGCCGCAAGGTAGCGGAGGCGCTGGCGCTGGTGGAGCTGTCCGGCAAGGAGAACCACTATCCGCATCAGCTCTCCGGCGGCCAACGCCAGCGGGTGGCCCTGGCGCGCGCGCTGGTGGTGGAACCGCGCATTCTGCTGTTGGACGAGCCGCTGTCGGCATTGGATGCGCGCATCCGCAAGAATCTGCGCGAGCAGATCCGCGACATTCAACGCCGGCTGGGGCTAACCACTATTTTCGTGACCCACGACCAAGAAGAGGCCCTGACCCTGTCCGACCGCATCTTCGTGATGAACCAGGGGAAAGTGGAGCAGGAAGGCGCGGCCGAAACCATCTACACCCAGCCGGCCACCGAGTTCGTCGCCCGCTTCATGGGCAATTACAATCTACTGTCCGTCGGCGACAGCCGGGCGCTGTTCGGCCTGGAAATCCAGGGCCATCTGGCGATCCGCCCGGAGTCCATTCAACTGTTGCCCGGCGACAGCGCGGAAACGGACAGCTTGCCGGCGGTGGTGAAGCAACGCCAGCTGCTGGGCAACATCGTCCGCTATCAGGTGGAAAGCGCCGGCGCGCTGCTGCAGGTGGACCGGCTGAACCGCAATCCGGCGGACTTGCTGGCCGACGGCGCGCCAGTGCGGCTGCGCGTCCAGCGCGACGACATGCGCGAAGTACGCTAGCCGTCGGTTGGGCGGCGGAAATAAGCCATCTGCCGACGCAGGCTGCCGGCGCGTTGCGACACCTCCTGCGCCGCCGCCGATAATTGCTCGCTGGCGGCGGCATTGCCCTGAGACAGCTGGCTCAGCCCCTGCATCACCTGGTTGATGCCGCCCACGTGCTGCGCCTGGACCACGGCCTCTTTGGAAATATCCCGCACCAGTTGCCGAGTTTGCTGACTGGATTCGACAATGGCGCTCAGGCTTTTGCCCGCCGCCTCCGCCAGCCGCACGCTGCCCGCCGCCACCTGGCCGATTTCCTTGGCCGCGGCTTGGCTACGCTTCGCCAGCTTGCGCACTTCATCGGCCACGACGGCAAAGCCCTTGCCCAGCTCGCCTGCGCGCGCAGCTTCGATGGCGGCGTTGAGCGCCAGCAAATTGGTCTGATAAGCGATGTCGTCGATGATGTCGGTTCGCTGGGCGATCACGTGCATCGCCTCTATGGTTTCGCCGACAACCCGCCTGCCCTCCTCCGCCTGGCGCGCGGCTTCGCTGGCCACGTCGCCGCTGAGGCTGGCATCGCGGGCCATCGCGAACATCTGCCCGGCAATCTCGTCCACCGCGTGACTGGTCTGCTCGATATCGGAGGAAGTGCGACAAGCGCTGTCGGACAAACCCTGCGAAGCGCTGTTCAATTGCAGCGCGGCGTTGGCCACCGCGTCCGCGTCCTGCTGCACCTGCAGAATCACCCCGCTCAGCTTCCGCCCCATCTGGCGAATATGCGCAGCCAGGCTATCGTCGTCGGAGGAGGCCAGCCGCAGGCGGAAGTCCAGCTGGCCGCCAGCCAGTTCGCGCATGCCTTGCGCCACTTCATCCGGCTCCGCGCCCAAGGTCCGCAGAATGCTGCGCGCCAGCAGCAATGCGGCGGCGATGGGCAACAGCACCCCGGCCAATACCGCCAAGGCCAGCCAGCTTTGCCAACGCGCAGCGGACTGCTGCGCCGCCAGTGCGTCTCGAATCCGTGCCAACACCGCGTTCTGCACTTCCTGCAGCGCGTCTATACGCCGGCTGGCCACCTCGAACCATTCCTCGCTCGACAAGCTCTGCATCGCGCCCGGACCACGCGCCAGCACCGCGTCGCGCAGCGATTCGTACGCGCCGCTAGCGTTCAGCGCCCGGTCCAGCAAGCGCTCGTCACCCTCGCTCTGCCGGTACAGGCTGCGGCATAGCGCCTCCTGCGACACCATACCGCTGACCAGACGGAATTCGTTGATATTGAAACTGCCCACCGCCAACACCCCGCCGATCAAGCCGCGCGCGCGGCCGGTGTACTCCGTCTGGCAATGCAAGGCGGACCACTGTTGCACCAATGCGCGCACGTCCTCGCTTTGCGAGTAGAACAGCGTGATGACCTTGGAGAGCCGCTCGATGACTTCGGTGTAACGCTCAAACGCCGGCAATGGCGAAATGTGGCGCTGCGCCACATCGCGCCGCAGAGTAGAGAGCATCTCCACGGTTGGCAACTGCTGGGAGAAAAACAAGCCCGCCTTGCGCGACAGTTCGTCGGCAGGTTGCTGACGCAAGCGGACCAGCAAGGCGTCGGCCAGCGCTTTTTGCCGCGGCAAGGCCGCCGGCATCGGCTTATGCTCGTTCAGATAACGGTTGCTCAGGCCGCGCTCGATCTGCAGCGCGTGGATCAGCTCCCCCACTTTCTGCACATTGTCCGCCAGCGCCTGATCGCGCTGTAAAGCCTGGACCGTCCTCCATTGCTCAAAGGCAAGCCACAGGGCCCCGCACAACAAGAGCAGCACCAGCGGAGCAATCAGCAAGGCCAGCTTGTGCGCCAGCTTCAGATGTACGCGCATCGGGACTCCTGTTCGCGTGCATGGACGAAGGCCCCGCCTTGGAGATGGAGGGCAGTTAGAACCTGTTCAATGTCTCGCGCGAGCTCGCGAGATCGCAAACCCGTTCTAACTATAGGTGGCCGGGCAAGGCAAGCCCAACGGCATTAAGAACCTGTTTACGATCTGCTGCTCGTCCGCGATACGGCGTTGAAACCGAACTCAAAATGCTCATGTACCACTCAACCATTCCGCTGTCTCAGCCATTTTCGCCTTGTCTCGCCTTAGCCCGCGAGATCGTAAACACGCTCTAAGCCCCCGCGCGCGCCAGGCAGTTCTGATAGCGGCCATCCACGCGCCGGGCAAACCACTCCGTGGTCAGGCGGCGAGTGAACTTGGGGCTGACCAATACGATCTGCGGCATGATCTCGCGCGGCGCCCTAGCGCCGGCCAGCGCGAAGACTTTCTGGTACAACGCGGTCTGGGCGAAGCCGGACAGCTTCTCCTGGCGCAGGTCGCGCAGCATTTCGTCCGCGCTCATGCCCAGCCGGCCGGACATGGCCAGCAGCGCTTTCTGGGTTTCGCTGGTCTCGCCGGACAGCGCACGGTTCATTTTGTCGCTGTACAGCATGATGTCGCCGTCCAGTGCCAGCTTGCGGCCGCTGAGACGGGCCACCGCCTGCTGGAAAGCCGCGTTGCGGCTGGCGTAACGGCCGGCGTTGTAATCGGCGAAGCGGTAGACCATCTGGCTGTAAGGCGCCGGGTATTGCAGCAGGATGGCGCTGCCGAAGTACACGCTGCCGCGCCGGGTGAATACTTCGTCGCGCAGGCTGCCAGCATAATGATAAGGATAGGGCCAGGCGCGAACATGGGTTTCCGCGAACGCCACGCTGACCTGCATCGGCCCGCCATCGCGAATCGGATTCTTGTGTTCGAAGATGGTCTGGCCGAACGGCAGCTCGCGCACCATGTCCTCAAACAGCGCATTCATTTCGCGCTTGGTGCGCAGCGCGTCCACCCGCTGCTTATAGCTGCGGCCGTCCGGAGACTTCTTCTGCATCGCGGCGTCCACCACGAAGGCAGGAATCAGGTATTTCTGCCGCCGCTGCTCGATCTCGCCCCAAACAATCTTGGATAGATTCGGCACCACAGGGTCCGGGCTGAAGCCGGACTCCTGCTCGGCCACCGCCAGCACCGCGCAAAAGTATTGCGGCGTGTAGGGAATTTTCAGATGGCTGAACGCGCCGATGATGTCGGCGTTCCAGCCCTTGCGATCCGGAATGCCGGCCGGCAGCAAGCGGTTGAGCAGTTCGCCGCCCTGCGCGTCCGTGACCGCCGGACGGCTGGCCGGCTTGCCGGCTGACGGAGGCGGCGTGACAAGCGGCGCCGGGGTCGCCAGCGGCGCGCTGGCTTCGGGCGTCATCGCCGGGACCGGCGCGGGAAGTTCGGAAACGGGAGCCGAAACCGGCGTGGGAGTGGTCGCGGCGCAGCCGGTCAACATCAGCGTTGCCAGGACCAGGGAAAGAGAGGACTTCACGCCGGCTCCTTGCGATGAGGCGATAAAACCGCAAGTGTAGCGCAAAGCCCGCCGCTGCTCGCGGCGGGCTCGTCATGAGCGAGCGCTCAGACCGGGTTAACCGGCGCGCAGGCTGGCCACCATGATCCAGCCGATCAAAGCCGGCGCCATCGCCATGCAGAAGCCGCGCATCAACCGCATGCGGCGGCCGGCGCCCTCGCCGGCCAGCTCGCGGCGCACCACCGGCCACGCCTTCCAGCCAACAAACAAGGCCAGCAGCAGTTCACCCAGCGGCATCAGCAGCTTGGAGGTCAGGTAGTCCAGCAGATCGAAGAAGCCCATGCCGAACAACTGGTACTCGCTCCACACCCCCAAGGACAAGGACGCCGGAATGCCCAGCAGGAAGATCCCCAGCGTCATCACCCAGGCCGCCTGGCCACGCTTGAGGCCAAACTCGTCGATCGCGAAACTGGTCACCACCTCCAGCAGGGACACCGAGGAGGTCAGCGCCGCCAGCAGCAGCAGGCAGAAGAACATCACCGCGAACAGCTGGCCCAACGGCAGATGGGCGAACACCGCCGGCATGGTGATGAAGGTCAGGCCCGGACCAGCGGACGGATCGAAACCGAAAGCGAAAACCGCCGGCAGCACCATCAGACCCGCGAGGAAGCACGTCGCCACCGTCAGCAGGATCACCCACAACGCCGACCCCAGCAGATTGGATTCCTTGCTCACATAGGAGCCGTAGGTGATCATGATGCCCAGGCCCAGCGACAGCGAGAAGAAAGCCAGGCCAAGCGCGTCCACCAACATGGCGCTGCTGACCTTGGAAAAGTCCGGGGCCACGAAATACTTCACGCCGTCCCAAGCCCCGGGCAGCGTCAGGCCTCGGGCAATCAACACCAACATCAGCACAAACAAGGCCGGCATCAGAAACTTCGATAGGTTCTCGATGCCCTTCTGCACACCGCCGGCCACCACCCACACGGTCAACAAGGCGAAGCCGGCATGGTAGGCGATAGGCTCCAGCGGGTCGCTGATGAAGCCGCTGAAAATGGCGCCCAGGGTCTTGGCGTCCGACGTCATAATGCCGCCCCCCAGCGCCTTGACGATGTAGGCGATGGTCCAGCCACCCACCACGCTATAGAAAGACAGAATCAGGAAACACACCAAAACGCTCATATAGCCGATGATGGGCCAGCCTCCGCCTGCCAGCTGGCGGAAGGCGCCAACGGCGCCGGCCTTGGACGCGCGGCCCAGCGCCATTTCGGCCAGCATCAGCGCCAGGCCCAGCGTCAGGCAGATGCCGAGGTAAATAAACAAGAAGGCGCCGCCGCCATTGGTTGCGGCGACGTAGGGAAATTTCCAGATTGCCCCCAGCCCGATGGCCGAGCCGGCGGCGGCGAGGATGAAACCGAGGCGCGAGCCCCATTGTGATCTTGCCATAATGCAGTCTGCTTCTTTGTCCGAATATTTGTTTTTGAATCGCCGAAATCGACGCCCGCGCCCAAACGCGATCGCCGCAGCGGCAAAGGTGCTGTTTTGCGCCGACAAGGCGCTGCCCGCGCCAGGCCAGATCATGAAGCCCGGGAGCGAACGGAAGGGACCCGGCAAGCCGGGCAAGGGAGAGAAAACCGCCGTGTGGGCGGGCCGAAAGCCGCGTCAGGGGTGGCGACGGACTACGGTTCTCGCTAGTGTATTTTGCGTACAAACACGAATTTACCATGATTGATGACAATTTCCAGCGTACGCAGGCAATTAATTCTGATTTCCAGGATAAGCACGGTCATTTCCCGGCAAAGATAAGCAAGCCAAGTCCCGGCCAACAAGTTGAGCATGAAATATCTGTACTCAGGGAATACACTTAGAACGTGTTAACGATCTCGCGAGCTAAGGCGAGACAAGGCGAAAACGGCCGAGACAGCGGAATGGTCGAGTGGTACACGAGCATTTTGAGCTTGCACTCACCGTGCGACGCTTCACGAAGCGCAGCGGACTTTGAACAGGTTTTTAGACAGCGGCCCCATTGCTACGTGTCTGGCCACGCCTGATGCGAACTCGCCGGCCTCACACGACTTACGGAGAGCCCTATGGCGATACTGCAAGCCTTTCAATCGCTGATCGACACCGTACAAGGCGCCCTGATCATCGCGCTTCCCGCCGATGGCCAGATCGTCAGCGCCAATCAGTTGGCGGCCATCCTGCTGGCCACTCCGCACGGCGACCTGATTGGACAACCTTTTTCCCGTTTCCTGCCGGACCCCGCCGACGCCGAACTACTGGCCGGCGAACTGCGCCGCACCAGCATGATTTACAACCGCTCGCTAACCTTGCAAGCCAGCGGCGGTCGCTGCTTCGAGGTACAGCTATCGCTGCGCGAGGTGGAGTTGGAAGGCGCGCTCATGCTGATCTACAGCTTCAGCGACCGCACAGAGACCAAGGTGATGAGCCAGTTGCTGGATTTTGAGCGTAATTTAGTAGAGCGCTCGATCAGCCTGATGAAAAGCCTGCGCGCGGAAGACAAACTGACCGATGACGACAAGCTAACCGGCGTGGCCGGCATGCACCGCCTGTTGTCCGCCGCTCACGCCGAAACCGGCCGCGCGCGTCGCTACGGCGGCGCCGTCTCCGGCTTGATCCTCAGTTTGATGAACGTGCCGGAACCGATGCCGGAGCTTGACGAAGGTTCGGCTCATCGCCACTTGTTGCGCCTCGCCAGCAGCCTCTGCCTGCAAAGCACGCGCGACAGCGACCTCGTAGCCCGGCGAGAAGACGACGCCTTCATCATTCTGCTGCCCAACACCGGGGTAAGCGGAGCCAACGAACTGGCTCGCAGACTCATCAAATCGCTGCGCCAGTTGAGTTTCGTGTACCAGGGAGAAGAACGCAAAGCGGCGGCCTGCGTCGGACTAAGCGCTCTGCGCGGCAGTGAAAACACCCCCAAACCCATGCTGGAACGCTTGAACGAAGCCCTGCAAAAAGCGCGGGAAGGCGGGCCCAACTACATCGTCAAACTACCCTGAGCGCTCCCCGAGCTTAGCCCCGCCCCAAACGCAAACCAAGCCGCCGCCATCCCCGTCCAGCCGATAAACGACAAACCGGCGAGGCATCGTCTTGACGCCCCGCCGGCTCTGCTTCCCACCTTAGCTTATCAGCAACTCACTTCAGCGTTCTTGCGAGCATAGAACCACCAGCACAAAACCATGCAGCTGATATAAAAAACAATGAAACACAGCAGCGCCGGCTCCGCCCCGCCGGTCGCCTTCATTGACGCGCCAAAGCTTTGCGGAATGAAATAGCCGCCATAGGCGCCTATAGCGCTGATGAAACCGCCGGCCGCGGCCGATTCCTTAACCCCATCCGCCTCGGCCTGCTTGCGCGCCTCTTCGCCTCGGCCTGCCGCAGCACGCAGCCGGCCCGTAGTGAAAATGGTCGGAATCATTCGGTAAGTCGAGCCATTGCCCACGCCGGCCATGGTGAACAGCAACAGGAACATGGAGAAGAAACCGGCAAAACTACCGCCGCTCAATTGACCGGTCGCGTCATGCGCGGGCAGAAAATGCAACACCCCCACCACAGCCAAGGCCATCACCGCGAACACCCACAGCGTCACCCGCGCGCCGCCGAGCTTGTCGGAAATCACACCGCCGATAGGACGCACCAGAGCGCCGAGCAAGGGGCCGATAAAAGCGAACTTGGCCACCGGCACCTCAGGAAACTGGGTTTTGGTCAACAGAGCGAAGGCGCCGGCAAAACCGATGAAGCTGCCGAAAGTGCCAATGTACAGCCAACACATCAGCCAATTATGCTTACGGCGGAAAATCACGGCCTGCTCGGTAAACGAAGCCTTGGCGTCGGCCAAATCATTCATGCCGAACCAAGCAGCCGCCGTGGCCAAGACGATGAAGGGAACCCAGACGAAGCCGGCGTTCTGCAACCACAGGCTCTTCTCCACCCCATCCTTGACATAATGCTGCGCATCACCGCCAAAGGCGCCGAACATGCCGCCAGTCACCACCAACGGAATCACAAACTGAGCCAAGGACACGCCGAGGTTGCCGAAACCGGCGTTCAAACCGTTCGCCGCGCCTTTCTGCGCCTTGGGGAAAAAGTAAGCGATATTAGCCATAGAACTGGCGAAATTCCCGCTGCCCAACCCGCACAGCAAGGCGATCGCCAGCATCACCGGATAAGACGTCGTCGGATCCTGCACCGCAAAGCCCAGCCATACCGCCGGGATCAACAGCGAGGCGGTGGACAAGGTCGTCCATTTACGCCCCCCGACAATGGATGGCATGAAGGAATAGAAAATGCGCAAGGTCGCGCCGGACAGCGCGGGCAAGGCCGTCAGCAAGAACAGTTGATCCTTGGTGTAGTTGAACCCCGCGTTCGGCAGGTTCAAAGTCACCACGCTCCACAATACTGAAATAACGAAAGCCAGCGTGAGACACGGGATCGAAATCCACAAATTGCGCCGTGCAATGCTCTGACCTTTCTGTTGCCAGAACTCGGCGTTTTCCGGCTCCCACCGTTTGATGACATAAGACATGACTCAACCCTCCCCGCCGGCCCGAGTCATGGCCAGACCAGCGCTATTTGACAATCTTTTAAAGGCGGCTCGCGTCAAAGCACCGCCATTCAACTCACACTCAACGACCAGCCACAGCCCGGCGCAAGCCCTCCTCCGCCACCGGCTTGAACGAGTAATGCATCCAGACCAAGCTGACGCAGACTGTGCCGTACAGCAACATGAAGCAGCTGGAACGCACCCCCGCCAGATCCACTAGCACGCCAAACAAAATCGGCAACACGAAACCGGCCAAGCCGCCGGCCAGCCCCACCACGCCGGACACCGCGCCGATGTTGTCTGGAAAATCATTAGCGATGAACTTGAACACCGATGCTTTACCCACGGCCATCGCCACGCCGGCGATGAACAAAATCGCAGTGAACAACACCGAGTTCAGACCGATATGCAAGCTCCAAGGCCCCTTGACGGTGGCCACTACCATCTGAGTCTGCGGATAGGACAAAATGAAGAAGCACACCCACAACACCCACATCACCCACCACGTCGTGCGGTATGCGCCGAAGCGGTCCGACATCCAGCCGCCGATCGCACGCAGCACGCCTCCGGGCAAGGAAAAACAGGCAGCGAGAAAGGCGGCGGTTTTCATATCAAAGCCGTATTCGCCTACAAAGTACTTGGTCAGCCACAGCGACAAACCCACATAGCCGCCAAACACCACCGAGTAATACTGTGAGTAGCGCCAAACCCTAGGGTCGCGCATCACCCGCAATTGATCGATGAAACGCTGGCCTCCGCCGCTCAAATGCGCAGGGCTGTGATGGCTGCAAAACCAAAACAGTAGCGCCGTGACCAGCATCACCCCGGCGTAAACCTGAGGCACCAGCGTCCAGCCGCCCAGCGCGATCAAAGCCGGCGCCACGAATTTGTTCACCGCCGCGCCTGAGTTGCCCGCTCCGAACACCCCCATCGCCATTCCCTGATGCCGCGCGTCGAACCAACGCGCCACATAGGGCGTACCCACGGAGAAGCTGCCGCCGGCCAAACCGATGAACAAACCAATCAGCAAGAAATGCCAATATTGGGAGGCGTACTCCATCAGGTAAATCGGCAGCACCGTGCTCAGCATCAGGCAGAACAAAACACCCCTACCGCCATAACGATCGGTCCAAATGCCCAACGGCACCCGCACCAGCGAGCCGGACAAGACCGGCATCGCCACCAGAATCCCAAACTCGGTCTCATTCAGACCCAGCTGCTGCTTCACGGGAATGCCCACCACGCCCATCATCATCCAAACCATGAAACAGACGGTGAAAGCAAAAGTGCTGACGGCCAGCACCGAGTACTGCTTATATGCCGCGGATGTCATCTTTTCTCCCTCTGCGACCAGGCGGCCGACCAGTCCAATTCCATATTCACACCATACTGCCGGCGTGAAGGAAAACCCATTCGCCAGACGTGGGCAAGGACAAGGAAAAACGATCTAATCGAAATAGTTCTTTTGGGTGGTATTCGAGAAAGGAACAACACAGTAGAGGGGGGAAAGCGGCGAGACGGTCCGGCTTTGCGCCAATGCAAGTTACAGCCCCGACGACATTGGCTAAGATAGGCACATTGCCAACAAGGGAGCTTCCCCCATGAATGCCGCCAAAAAAATACGCCGTTTCATCGAAGAAGGACACGACCCGCAGCAAATGCAAGTGCTCAAGGAACTGGCGACCGCATTGGAAATGGGCCGCTCTTTCGATCTAAGCCTGCTCTACGATATCGACATGCGTTATTTCGACGTCGCCATTGATCTACTGAAAGACTGGCGCTTCGATCATCACATCGCCTCTCGCAGCAAACTGCTGGAGCAGTTGCTGACCGAGATCGCACCGGATAAACAGGTGAAAAAGCCGGAAAGCCCAACCGAAAAACCCGCAGCGGTCAAACCCGTCAAGCCCAAAAAATGAGTAAACAAAACGGCACTGCCGTC